>JAFQUH010000167.1 GCA_017408635.1 Ruminiclostridium sp.
CACCACAGATAAGGCAGCTTATATCAAGCTCAAAGCCGGGTTCTACAAAGGGGAAGAAGCCGGGGCGGAGTCTTACCTTGATATCCTTTTCAAAAACCTCGGAAAGCATAGTCTTCATAAAGAAGATAAGGTTTGAAATAGAAATGTTCTTGTCAACCATTACGCCTTCCATCTGGAAGAAGGTGTTTTCGTGGCAGGCGTCTGTGGATTCGTTTCTGAAGCATCTGCCTGGGAAAATTGCACGGATGGGCTTGCCCTCGTTTATAAGAGCGTCCTTATACTTTTTATAGATAGCGTTCTGTGCCGCTGACGTATGGGACTTTAAAAGCTGTCCGTTTTCAAGATAATACGTATCCTGCATATCTCTTGCAGGGTGGAATTTAGGAATATTAAGAGCCTCAAAACACTCATAGTCGGTTACAACCTCACTATAGTCCTCTACGGCAAAGCCCATTGAACGGAAAATGCTTTCGCACTTTCTCTGTACAAGGGTAATGGGATGATATGAGCCTCTCTTTGTTTCAGCGGGCATAGCCACGTCAAACTCGGGCATAGAGTTTATTTCTCTTTCCATTTCAAGTCTTGCAAGCTCTGACTGCTTTTCGGAAATCTTTTCTGTGCAAAGATTCTTAAGCTCGTTTACCTTCTGACCGAAGGTTTTCTTTTCATCAGGTGATAACTTACCCATTTCCTTCATAAGCCCTGTAACAGAGCCGTTTTTACCTAAAAATCCTACACGGATTTCTTCAAGCTCTGCTACCGCTGTAACAGCAGCCAGCTTTTCTTCAAACTGTGCTCTCAGCTGAACGATCTGTTCATCCATATTTTTTATCCTCCTTAAAAATAAAACGCCCCATTGTAAAACAATGAGGCGGAATAATATCCGTGGTACCACTCAAATTGCAGTAAAACTGCCACTTTGTGCCGAAAAATCAGCTTCGCTTTAATGCAGCGATTACATTCTGCTTTTCACAGAAGGCTCACAGGTCGAATTTCGGAATACTGCTGAATACGGAGTTCTCACCCTCCCCCGCTCTCTTTGATTCGTTTTATCAGCATTCTTACTGTATGGCAAAGCCACTCCCGGTCACAGCCGTTTAAATATCAATTCTTAAAAAGTATATCACAGAAAAAAAGAAATGTCAACCTGTAATTGAAAAATTAACTTATACTATTAATAAAACCCAAATACAGATTTGAAAAAGCGAGCAAATTTTTACAATTTTTATCTAAATAAAAGTCTGTTTTTATTGACAAATTCTATAGCCTGGTGTATAATAATAGAGTATGTAAACTAAAATATTATAATTATGTCTATAAGGCATTACCCAAATATAGAAAGGACAAGACAACGTACAATGAGCTTACTCACAAAATTATTCGGAAACTATTCAGAAAAAGAAATCAAGCGCATTACTCCCTTAAAAGATTCTGTTCTGAACCTCGAGTCAAAGTATTCAGCAATGACCGATACAGAGCTTAAAGCACAGACAGAAATTTTAAAAGGAAGACTTGCAAATGGTGAAACTCTTGAGGATATTCTCCCCGACGCTTTTGCTACCTGTAGAGAAGCAATGTGGAGAGTTCTCGGCAAAAAACCTTATCCCGTACAGGTACTCGGCGGTATCGTATTATTCCAGGGTAGAATTGCAGAAATGAGAACAGGTGAAGGTAAAACCTTCGTAGCGGCTCTTCCCACATACCTTGTTGCTCTCAGCGGCAAGGGTGTTCACGTAGTAACGGTAAACGACTACCTTGCAAAGCGTGACGGCGAAATGATCGGACGTGTACACCGTTTCCTCGGTCTTACCGTAGGTATGATTCTTCACGATATGACAAACGATCAGAGAAGAAAAGCATATAATTGTGACGTTACCTATGGTACAAACAACGAGCTGGGCTTTGACTACCTCCGTGACAATATGTGCATTCACAAGAAGGACAAGGTACAGAGAGAATTTAATTTTGCTATCGTCGACGAAGTTGACTCTATTTTAATAGACGAAGCAAGAACTCCCCTTATCATTTCGGGTGCCGGTGACAAGTCTACAGACCTTTACCAGAAGGCTGATAAATTAGCAAGAAATCTCCGTCCCTACAAGGTTGTCGAACTTGACAGCAAGGAAGATCAGGACGTTATCGACGGCGATTACATCATAGACGAAAAAGCTAAGAGTGCAACACTTACACAAAGAGGTGTAAGAAAGGCAGAAGCATACTTCGGCGTTGAAAACCTTATGGATATGGAGAATATGACTCTCCTGCACCACGTAAACCAGGCTATCAAGGCTCAGGGTATTATGAAGCGTGACGTTGACTACGTAATCAAGGATGGCGAAATTGTAATCGTAGACGAATTCACAGGTCGTCTTATGTTCGGTCGTCGCTTCAACGAAGGCTTACATCAGGCTATCGAAGCAAAGGAAGGCGTACAGGTAAAGAACGAAAGTAAGACGCTTGCAACCATCACCTTCCAGAACTTCTTCAGACTTTACGACAAGCTCTCCGGTATGACCGGTACAGCTATGACCGAAGAAGGCGAATTCAGACAGATTTATGCGCTTGACGTTATCGAAATTCCCACCAACAAGCCCGTTGCAAGAATTGACCATCAGGACCAGGTATATAAGAACGAAAACGGCAAGTTTACCGCAGTAATAAGACAGATTGAAGAATGTCACGCCAAGGGACAGCCTGTTCTTGTAGGTACGATTACAATCGAAAAGTCAGAGCTTCTCTCCTCTATGCTTAAGAGAAAAGGTATCAAGCACGAGGTACTGAATGCAAAGAATCACGAAAGAGAAGCGGAAATCGTTGCACAGGCAGGTAAAAAGGGCGCTGTAACTATAGCTACAAATATGGCAGGTCGTGGTACCGATATTATGCTCGGCGGTAACGCTGAATATCTTGCAAAGGCTAAAATGAGAAAGGAAGGAATGGATGAATTCCTTATCAATGAGGCTACAGGCTTTGCAGAAACAGATAATCAAGATATTATAAACGCAAGAGAAACCTACATCAGATATAATGAAGAATTCAAGAATCAGATTGAGAGCGAAGCTGAAGAGGTAAGACAGGCAGGCGGTCTGTTTATCCTCGGTACAGAGCGCCATGAGTCCCGCCGTATCGACAACCAGTTAAGAGGTCGTGCAGGTCGTCAGGGTGACCCCGGTGAAAGCCGTTTCTTTATCTCGCTTGAAGACGATTTAATGCGTATGTTTGGTGGCGAAAGAGTTCAGGGCATTATGCAGACTCTTGGTATTGAAGAGGATATGCCTATCGAAAATAAGTTCCTCACAAATACTATCGAATCCTCACAGCGTAAGGTAGAAGGCAGAAACTTCTCTATCCGTAAGAACGTCCTTGACTTCGACGACGTTATGTCACAGCAGCGTATGACAATCTATACACAGCGTGCAAAGGTTCTTAACGGTGAAGATATAAGCGATTATATCAAGAGTATGATAAAGGATACAATCGAAGAAAGCGTAATGACCTACTGCGGTCACGAATATCCTGAAAACTGGAACTTTGCAGGTCTTCGTGAGCATTATATGAACGTGCTTACAACCGAAACAGACTTTGACTACACAATCGACGATCTCAACAATATCGATCGCAAGGATATCGTAAAGATGCTCATTCAGAGAGCTGAATCAAAGTACAAGCTCCGTGAAGAAGAGCTCGGTAGCGAAACAATGCGTGAGGTTGAGCGTATCTGTCTGCTTAAGGTAGTAGATACGAAGTGGATGGATCATATCGATGCTATGGAAGAATTAAAGCGTGGTATCGGTCTTCGTGGCTATGCACAGCGCGATCCTGTAGTAGAATACAGAATCGAAGGCTTTGCAATGTTCGATGAGATGATTGCATCTATCCGTGAGGATACTGTAAGACTCGTTCTCACCGTCAAGGTAAGAACAGAAGCACCACCCCAGTGTGAACAGGTTATGAAGCCTGCTCCCGAAAATGCAGGTGCACACACTCCCGTTAAAAAAGACTCTTCCCAGAGAGTAGGCAGAAACGATCCCTGCCCCTGCGGAAGTGGAAAGAAATATAAGAGATGTTGCGGAGCAGATGAATAATTAAGCTCTACAAGGAGAAAAGAAAAAATGTTCAAAACGGAAATCCAAAAAGAACTCACAGAACACATAATTCCCTTCTGGAATCGGCTTGCTGATACAGAAAAGGGCGGATTCTACGGTTATCTGTCCAACGATTTAAAGCTTGATAAGGATGCTCCCAAGGGAGTTATCCTTCATTCAAGAATTTTATGGTTCTACTCTAACTGTTATCTGGTTTTAAAGGACAAGGAATGCCTTGAGAAAGCAAAGCACGCCTATGAATTTTTATCAACCTACTGTGTTGATAAGGAAAACGGCGGTGTTTACTGGATGATGAATGCAGACGGCACAGTAAACGACTCTATGAAGCACACCTACTGTCAAGCATTCTTTATCTATGCTATGTCAAGCTATTACGATGCTTCAAAGGATGAAAACGCATTAAAGCTTGCTCTTGACGTATTCAGAACAGTAGAAGACAAATGCCGTGACGATGTTGCATATCTTGAAGCGTTATCAAAGACCTGGGAGCTTATCGAAAACGATGCTCTTTCTGAAAACGGTCTGATGGCTGATAAGACAATGAACACCACTCTCCATCTCATCGAAGCATATACAGAGCTTTATCGTGTATGCAAGAATCAGGACGTTGCGGATTGTCTTAAATTCCAGCTCGAAATTATGATTGATAAAATCTACGATAAGGAAAACGGAAAGCTTCTTGTATTCTTTGATAAATACCTGAACGAAATCGGTGATATCTATTCCTACGGTCATGATATCGAGGCTACCTGGCTCGTTGACAGAGCCTGCGACGTTCTTGGCAATGCAGAACTTTCACAAAAAGCCGCAGATATGAACAAGGTGGTCGTTGAGAATATTGCCCAGCGAGCCATGAACAACGGCAGACTCAACAACGAGGTTGAAAAGGGTGTTGTAAACACCTGGCATATCTGGTGGGTGCAGGCTGAAGGTGTTGTAGGCTTCTACAATGCTTATCAGAGATATAATAACGAAAAATATCTCGATATTGCGCACTCGTTATGGAACTATATCAAAACAAAGATAATTGACACAAGAGAAGGCGGCGAATGGCATTCTCAGCTTACTGACGAAGATATCCCCGCTGACTTCAAGCCGGTTGTTGATCCCTGGAAATGTCCCTATCACAACGGCAGAATGTGTCTCGAAATCATTTCACGTACATAAGCCTATTTACCTACAGAGAAAGGAAAATTTATGAACGCAAAACGCATTATCGCAGGAATTTTAGCATCAGTTTCATTACTGGTTACTGTTACAGGTTGCAATGAAAACGTTGTTGAAAATGAAATTTACGTTCCCATAGGCACCACAACAAAGGTTTCTTATAAAACTGCAACGGCTGAAATCAAGACAATAGAAACAGAGGAAAAAATTCCTGCTTCCCTTGACTTTTCCACGTCAACAACGTTCACAGCTCCCTTTAACGGAAAAATAAAGGAATGCAACATCGGAAAGTTCCAGAAGGTAAAAGCGGGAGATCCTTTAATTTCCCTTGATACTACCGATCTTGATTTCCAGATAACTGAGCTTGAGATAAAAATAGCCGCTACAGGCGACTATATTCAAAGAGAGTATTATCAGATAGAGCTTGATAAACTGCTCGAGCAAAGAAAAGCCGCTGTAGTAACTGCACCTTATGACGGCGTTATCTCAAAGTGCGCATATGCTAAAGAGGGTAGTGAGATCCAGGCAGGCGGTCTGTTATGCACGATTGTAATCCCTGAAACTATCTACGTATTCAATTCAGAGGGTGCAGGAAAGAATCTGCGCTTTGGCATGGATGTTAACCTCAAGATAAACAGTATTGATTATAAAGGTGTTGTAAGCGCCGCTCCCAACACAGTTCCCTCTACTGCATCCAAAAACGCTTCTAAATACTGTGCCGTTACTATCAATGACGATGACGTTGACAGACTCATAAACGAAAACGACGGTATTTCTGCGGCAGATGCTGGCTGGGCTACGATATATGCAATTACCACAAAAAGAATAAACGTTCTTGTAGTACCTGATTCAGCTATCAAGAAGGATGGTAACAATCCCTTCTGCACTATCCTTCAGGGCGATCAGAAATTTGATATTCCTGTAGAAATAGGTGTAAGCGCCGGTGGCTATACCGAAATATTAAGCGGCATCAACGAAGGCGATACAGTAATTCTGGCAGAAAAATAATATACTTAAAGGCACAGCGATGTAAAATCACTGTGCCTTATTTTTATATTCCGAATATAACGTATTCGTTTTTATCTGATGATGCAGGAACGTAATCGCTTTTACAAAGTTCAGATCGGTGCTTCATATAAGCGGATAGTACCTCCCTGCTCATATTGGTTATATTGTCTGCTTTTATTGCTTCTTCTATCGAAAGCAGATATACTTCGTCATTCTCATACCCATCCGATTTCGGCGTTCCTGATACATATTCCATAGAAAAGACCACACACCACTGATTTGGTTTAAATTGCACGGTAACAACAGATTTTGCTTTTGCAACAACTCCGGTTTCCTCGAGTATCTCTCTTTCTATAGCATCTGTAGGAAGCTCATTTTCCTGAACAAAGCCACCCGGTAATAAGATTCTGTTTTTTGCCGTACCATATGTATGTCGTACCAGCAGCACCTTGCCTTCTATTTCCACAATGCCGCATACTGTATAGTATTTATTGTTCATTATTTTTCCTTCCGACTATTATAGTCTTTCCAGAAGAGCCGTGCAACCCTTCACCACGTCTTTATAAGTAGTGTCAAAATCTCCTGTGTACCAGGGATCTGCAATCCCTCTGTGTTCACCTGCAAAATCAAGAAGCAGACTCACCTTATTCAAGGGATCGGATTTTATGATCCTCATAATATTACGTATATTGCTTTCTTCCATAGCAATTATATAGTCGTATTTATCATAATCCGCCCTTGTCATCTGAACGGCAGTCTTGCCATCACAGGAAATACCCACCTCGGCAAGCTTTCTCCTCGTGCCGTAGTGAACAGGATTACCTATCTCTTCGGTACTGGTAGCACAGGAACGAATATAGAATTCACTGCCTCTCCCCTGCTTTTCTACCATATCACGAAGGACAAACTCACTCATAGGCGAGCGACAGATATTGCCAAGGCAGACGAATAGGATTTTGTACATTATATCACTCTTTTCATTTTTATTATATTCTACCACATCCCGCCAAATATTTCAAGCATCAATAATTCCTATGCACAATGTACAACAACTTGACTTATCTATTTACATATGCTATACTGATTTCAAGAAACTACCAAAGGAGGATTCATAATGGAGATAAAGCCTCAGAAAAATTATAAAAAGCCTGCATTTGCGATAGGACTTGCATCACTTATGGTTGCGACAGGAACAAGCGGCTGTACAGACGGAGCAGAAAACTCTTCGAGCATAAACAATAACAGCAACGACACAACAACCCCTTCTCAGCCCGGAGATATTGAAATATCCACAGATTCAACCACCACCCTTGAATACGATGGTGGTTTAGAGGTTGTGGGTGAAATTGAATTTGACGGCGAACCGATTGTTTCCATTCCCGAAGAAACAGAAACGCTTGCACTTGACGGTGACGTGGTATGCCCTCCCGATGATGAAAACGAATAAATTATGAATCTTACGTTACATTTAACCGAAAACTGCAATATGAACTGTAGCTATTGCACCCGTGAAAAAGCTTCACGTGATATGAGTGAAGACACTCTTATAAAAGCCTGTAATCTGGCTTTTTCAAGCGGTAATTCGGCAGGACTCAGTTTTTTCGGTGGTGAGCCGACATTAAAGAAAGAGCTTATAATAAAGGCTATAGAATATTGCAGGGATAAAGAAAAACAGACAGGTAAAAGATTCAGATGCAAAATGACTACTAACGGCACGTTGCTTGACGATAATTTTCTGAATTATGCAAAGCTGTCAGGACTTGAAATAGCTATATCCTACGATGGCGCGGCACAGGATATATGCAGGAAATTTGCCGATGGTAGCAACAGCGGTAAAACCGCAGAAGAAAAAGCAAGACTTTTACTATCATATATGCCTGACGCTTATGCTATGCTTACTCTTGCGCCTGATGCTGTAACAGAGCTTTACAATTCGGTAAAGCACCTTTATGATATCGGTTTCCGAAAAATATCCGCTACTCCCGCCTATGGAAAAAACGTAAACTGGAACGATAACGATATGTCAAAGCTGGAAGACGAGCTTGTGAAAATTGCAGATTTCTATAGTGACGTTTTTAAAAAAGATATCAGACTTTTCTTTTCTCCCTTTGATAGCAAGATAACCTCCTGCATAAGAGGCACTTCTCCAAAGGATCATTGTCAGCTTGGTATAAGACAGCTTACCGTCACCACAGACGGAACACTTTATCCTTGTACACAGTTTATAGGCAAAAGTGCATTTTGTCTTGGCAACGTTACAGATGGTATAGACGCAGAAAAAAGACGGGTGCTATCTCTTATAGATACAACGCCCGAAATATGCAGACAATGTGATTTAAAGGACAGATGCACAAACTCCTGCAGTTGCGCAAATATTATGGAAACGGGAGAGATGAACAGAATTTCACCGCTTCAATGCACCTACGAAAGAACGCTTATAAAAATCTGCGATAATATGGCAGAAATGCTATATAGCGAATATCCAGATAAGTTCAGAAAGAGATTTACAAGGTAATCCAGAATCTTTTTAAATCTGCATTATAATCCGGCTCGTAAACAGTGGATTCATACATACCGCCATTGGCAAGAATCGTCTTTTCGCTCCCCTCATTGCCGCTGATACAGGTAATAAGCACCCTATCAAGCCCGATTTCCTTACAGAAAGGCAAAGCCATTGCAAGCATAATTTTAGCGTATCCCTTTCGTCTTTCGCTCGGTCTTACGGAATATCCGATATGCCCGCCGAATTTTTCAAGATAATCGTTTAAGCAATGCCTTACCTGAAGCATTCCGAGGATTCTATCGTTACTTTTACAAATTAATAAAAACTGCGTTGCAGGGACTAAATGAGAAGGCGTTTTTTCAGGAAGCTCATAGTCCCTGCATAATTTTATATACTCTGACGGAGCGTCCGTCTGCCTTAGCATGCCCGTTCCGTCCATAGAATCACCTGATGCAATAAATTCGTTCCTGTATTCTGCTATCTGATCAGCGTATTTTATATCAGGTCTTATTAAAATAAATTCATTCATATATTTTTCTCCGTTTTATATTATATTTTGTATTAAGTATACCTATTTTACGGTATTATGTCAACCATAAAACATTCAGGAGCCTGCCAAAAGCAAACTCCTGTTTCTATATTAAAGTATTAAACAGATGAGTCCATTACATCCGTCGTTTATAATTCTCTGAATAGCCTCCTGAAGCTTTCCTCTTGCATCAGACGGCATTCTTGAAAGCTTATTGTGAAGTCCTTCGTTAACAAGTTCGTGCAGAGATTTTCCAAAGATATTGCTTTGCCATATCTTTGTGGGATTTTCCTGAAATTCATTCAGCAGATACTTTACAAGCTCCTCTGATTGTCTTTCGCTACCAACGATAGGACTGACTTCGGTGTTGATATTGGCAAGCATCATATGAACAGACGGTGCTGACGCTTTGAGTCTTATACCGTATTTTCCGCCCTGCTTTACAATTTCAGGCTCTTCAAGAGTAAGCTCTTCAAGTCCGGGCATAACGATTCCGTAGCCTGTTGCCTGCACCTCGTCAAGCGCCGCCTTGACCTTCTCGTATTTTTTCTTTATAGCCGCAAGCTCTATCATGCAGGGCATAAGATCCCCCTCATCACGAAGCTGAATTCCTGTAGTTTCGCCGAGTATCTGGTAAAAGAGATTTGAAGCAAGATTAACGGTCACATATCCCGCACCTGTACCAAGCGCCACTTTATCCGTTACGCAGGAGGAAATATTTTCACATTCGCCGACGCATAAAGAAAAGCTGTTTATATCATCCATCGATTTTATATTCTGCGAGGCTTCTCTTATGCGATCGAATATTTCTTTTTTCAGCCAATGCTCTCTTTCAAGTGCACCAAGCCATTTAGGAATGCGGATATTGATTTCTCTTACGGGGAACTGAACAAGCACGGAACGGAATATTTCGGCAATATCCTCCTCCGTTATATCAAGGCAGTTTAACGCAACGACCTTTCTTCCGTACTTTTCGGACAGAGTCTGCGCCATTTCTATTGCATCCGATGACTTGGGATCTCTGCAATTCAGCACAACGGCAAAGGGTTTATTTATACTGTTCAGCTCTTCAATTACCCTTTCCTCTGCCGCTTCGTATTCTTCTCTTGGGATGTCGGTAATACTACCATCGGTCGTTACTACAATACCAATCGTGCTATGCTCGGTAATAACCTTATGCGTACCCACCTCTGCCGCCATATTAAAAGGTACTTCTTCATCAAACCAGGGCGTCTGCACCATTCTTGGCGCTTCGTTTTCAATATAACCCTTTGCGCTGGGAACTATGTAACCGACGCAGTCTATAAGTCTTACGTTCATCGAAATATTATCATGAAAAGTAATACTTACAGCGTTTTCAGGTACGAATTTCGGCTCAGTGGTCATAATCGTCTTTCCCGCCGCAGACTGAGGAAGTTCATCCGTTGCTCTTTCCTTGATATTTGCATCACTGATAGATGGTATAACAAGCTCGTTCATAAGCTTTGTAATGAAGGTTGATTTACCGGAACGTACAGGTCCTACAACGCCGATATATATATTTCCTCCCGTACGCTCGGAAATATCCTTATAAATTGATTCAGACATATAATTCATTCATCTCCTCGTAATTTTAGTTATACAATGGGAATAAGCAGCATACCGTCAGCCGTATCGCCCTCTTCCATACCATTTTCAGAAAAAATTGCATTTGCCGAGGTATTGTACCTCTTTGCAATATCCCAGACGGGCTCACCCTTTTCCGCAAAATACAGCTTCAGAAGATAATCCGTCTGCTTTTCCTTTGCAATAGACTCATCAACCGCCATATCCTTTATTATGTCAACTACAACGTTCTGATAAAGACAACCCTGAATCAGAACGTTCGCTCTTACATCTATTCTGCCGTCATTATCTATACTGTAGCTTACTGATGACACCTGAAGATATGGCTCTATATTACTTTCGCCGTTAAGACCGTTTACTGCTACCGCAAGCTCAAAGGGTGCAGTCTTTTCTATAAATGACGGAACGTCATTTTCCTTCTTTACAATGCAGGTATAAAGTGCCTGACCGCATATTATAAGTTCATCTGATGATTTTCCCTTACATACGATATTTGAAAGCTCGCAGGAACAGTCAACCACACTCTGAATAGGCAGGTCATTGCAGGAGATACTTTCTCTTAAGGTCTGTTGCTGTGATATATATCTGGGGCTGGTTTCAGTCTTTAACTGCATTACGGAAAAACTGCCCTCATAATCGGTGGAATACATATCTGTCACAGGATATATAACCTCCTCACAGCTTGCGTTTACAACTGCCTCTACAGTAAGCTCACAACCAAATATAGTACCTCCGCTTTCATTTTTCTGCTTGACAGTCAGATCGCAGGATAAGGCTCTGAATCGGGCATAGCAGATATGCTTTTCGGTAATTCCGTCGGCATCTGCAATCTGACTCAAAGGTATATCAGCCTCTAGCACGCCAAAATCGGTTTTACCGTTCTCTTCATAGGTGTAGACAGCCTTCAGCTTTGCTTCACCCTTAAGCACTACCTTATCGGATACTATCTTACTTTCGTTTACGATGCACACCGCATCAACGTTTACTATATTTCTGACGTTGGCCTTTATCTCATCAGCCTCAATCTCTTCTCTTGCTATATACTGCTTCTGTACGGAAATACGCTTTCCGCAGTAATTGACAGGGGTTTTCTTCAGCTGAATTCCGCAACCCTCCGCATCTGTAACTATATCGACCGTCTTATCGGATGAAACCTTAATTTTAAAGCTGACGGCTCCTCTTACGTCAAGTCTTCTTCCTGATACGGCACGACAGGTGGAATAATCCGTTTTTGCCGATACGGATACACTTGCTCCATCGCAAATTCTGGGCAGATCTACTGTTTTTGAATAGGTGTATCTGTGCTCTACGCAGTTTATATCGCTACTGTTTTCAGAAAGATAAAGCACCGAAATTGCAACAACGCCATCACATATCAGCTTATCACCTGATATATTATAAGATGAAATTTTAGGTTTAAGGGTACATTTGATAATGCTGAATATATCGGGATAATAATCCGGCAGAATATAATCAAATTCTACCCCCTGCTCTGCCTGACCGTCATAAACTACCTCGTTTACCGATACAGGCTGTCTGAATACTGAAAAATCCATATTGTCCTCCTTTTTGATATCCTGAAGCCCTTCAGGTTGTTTTGCTTATCCCAATATATGAAGCTCTCGGACAGAATATGCAGGTTTCAAAAACAAAACTGCTGTACCTAAAAAAAGTACAGCAGTCCGAAACGGAGGTTAGTTATTTATATGATGAGTATCCTTATCAGTTTCAAGAAGCTCGTTTCTTCTGAAGAATAAGGATATACACCATACTGCAGATAAAGCTACAAGTATATATATTATTCTACTGATAACACTTCCTGCGCCTCCGAATGCCCAGGCGACAAGATCAAATTGGAAAAGTCCTACAAGTCCCCAATTGACACCGCCGACAAGAAGAATAAACAGGGCAATTCTATCCATTATTTTTTCCTTTCCCGAATATAGTCGTGAAAATTTCAAGGATGTTTCATTCCATCCTTGTTATAGTTTTGTCCTTGTCTTTTATTTTATTCATACAAATTATTGTAGAATATATACAATTGAAAATATTATCAATATTCGCTCCATTAGAATTATTGCACAAATGTCATATTTTTTTAAAAAAAGTGTTGACAAACCCCTTTTATTCGTGTATAATATATAACTGTCAGGCGGGACAAGAAAAACCCGACAGACGCAATGTGGAAGCTTAGCTCAGCTGGGAGAGCATCTGCCTTACAAGCAGAGGGTCATAGGTTCGAGCCCTATAGTTTCCACCATGATGGCCTGGTAGTTCAGTTGGTTAGAACGCCGCCCTGTCACGGCGGAGGTCGTGGGTTCGAGTCCCATCCAGGTCGCCAGATTTTCTGCCTCTGTAGCTCAGTCGGTAGAG
>JAFQUH010000168.1 GCA_017408635.1 Ruminiclostridium sp.
CACCCTTATAAACATTATTACAGGCATAATCAGCAGGGATTGCGGTAGTATA
Source organism: Ruminiclostridium sp. (assembly GCA_017408635.1). GTDB lineage: Bacteria > Bacillota > Clostridia > Oscillospirales > Ruminococcaceae > Ruminiclostridium_E. The sequence continues at coordinate 53 of JAFQUH010000168.1, forward strand.
GCCTTTGATGATAACGGAAACAGCGATTTTGTGTCTCATCTTGGCTTTATGCCTCAGGGTATGGATTTTTACCGCAATTTCACCGCCAAGGACTATATAAAGTACATAATGGCGTTGAAAAAATTCAGTACAGATAATGATAATGAATATGCTCTTGATATTCTGACAAGGGTAAATTTAAGAAATGATGCTGATAAAAAGATTGGTGCATTTTCAGGCGGTATGAAGCAAAGGCTTGGCATCGCTCAGGCGATAGTGGGCAATCCTAAAATCCTTATCTTTGACGAGCCTACGGCAGGACTTGACGCAAAGGAAAGAATTCGTTTCAGAAACGTTATAAGCTCCCTTGCGGCAGATAAGATAGTAATTCTTGCTACCCATATAGTTACCGATATTGCCTACGTTGCAAAGACGGTTGTGCTTATGGATAACGGCAAAATAATAGGCTCAGGCACTCAGGACGAGCTGTGCGGTGCAGTTAAGGGTAAGGTGTGGGAATGCAGAGTAAAGCCCGATGAGGTAATGGACTATATGTCAAGAATGCGTGTATCCAATGCGGTAAGCGATGGCGAATACTACACTCTTCGTATAATAAGTGAAGATTGTCCCGTAAAATCCGCCGAGCAGGTGCAACCCACTTTAGAGGACGTATGCATCTATCACTTTGGCGATATGTAAGGGGGATACTATGCTTAAATTATTCGGCTACGAATTTAAAAAGAATATATTTAAAATCTCCCTTCTTGTATTTCTGCTGTCCCTTTGCCTTGTGAATCTTTACAAGCATATGGAAACTGTCCGTTATTATGGTACGAGTGGTTATACAATTACTATGATGGGCGAAAGACCGCTTGGCGAAAATATGTACAATCATTTTAAAGGTGAGCTGACAAGCGAAAAGATAAACGAAATGATCAACTATCAGAAAAAGATGGAAGAGCTTATCGCCAGCGGAAAGTACGTCCAGACAGAAACATACGATGAGTTTTTCTCAGGTTATCTCTATGGCGACAGAAACTGCATCAGAATGATAATTGATGAAGAGGTAAAGTATGCTTATCTTTACCCCAACACAATGATAGAACTAAGACAAAAATCAGATGAATACATAGAATTCTACAAGGATATAAACCCTTATGAAGCGAAAAAGGGCGAGCTTATCAAGAATGCAAGCTACAACAGATCTATCCCCGTTTACGGCAGATACGATGCTTTTTCTTTATTCCTTGATTATGAATTTTCAGCTTTCATCATTGTTATTTTACTTATATTTGTTTTTTCTTCAACCTATTCAAACGAGAAAGCTACAGGCACAGACAGAATTATAAAATCCTGCGGCAGAGCAGGCAGTACCTTTATAGCAAAACAACTGACAATGCTTTGCTTTGTCGCAGGTACGGTCATTCTGTTTGCAATAATTGACCTTATCGGTCTTGGTTTTTACTATGGTCTTGAATTTATAGAACAGCCCCTTTATGCTATACAGGACTATCAGTTTACACCGCTTAATATCTCTATAGGTACGGCTGTAGTTCTCTCTTGCCTGTTTAAAATATTTGCACTCGCCTTTATCGGTGAAGTGATAATTCTTATTTCCACCCTTACAAAGAACACCGGTGCGGCTATCGTTCTTTGCTTTGGCGTTATCGGTGCTATGATATTTGCAAGTCCCTATATTCCTGAGCATTTAAATCCTTTTACACTTATCAGCACAAAGAAGCTTATCTCGGATTTTGAATTTGTGAACGTTCTCGGAAATCCCGTTCCACTTTATATTGCGGCACCTATAATAGCATTACTGTTTACGGTAATTTTAGCTGCAGTGTGTTATATCCGCACCTCTCCTGCAAAAAGAAAAGCAAAGGAGGTAAAAGCGGTATGAAAATATTCCTTTACGAGCTTAAAAAGATAACTATAAAACAATACGCTTTATTCATATTTTTACTTGTAATTCTGGTAAGGCTCTTTTCCCTGCCCGATACCTTAAAGCAGGACTACGGCTTTTATTCTGATCTTGAAAAGGACAGATATTTAGAGATGATAGAGGATGTATCAGGCAAACTCACAGAAGAAAATGAAGCTATAATAATCGGTTATAAGGAAGATCTGCTTGCGGCTCAGGCGGAAGAAAAAAGACTCCGTTCAGAATATGACTCCAAAAAGATAACCTTTGAAGAATTTTTAGAGCAGTTAGAGCCATACAACGAAATTCTTGATAATGAAAACATCATTGACAGAATTTTCGAGCAGTATAATTATGTGGTGACAGACAGAGAAAACAGAGCTATCTTACCCGTCAGCAATGTGCCTGTTATTGAAAGCTCCTCGGTAGATTTTCTCTTTCTTCTTTGCGTTGTGTTCTGCTGTGCCTTTGCGGTAATGAACGAATACACAAGTAAGACAAATATTATTCTTAAGACCACACCAAAGGGTCAGAGTAAAACTATGGCGGTAAAGATAACTATACTACTTTCGCTCATCGCCATTACGTCAGTTGCTTTATCGCTTATCGACCTTATCAGCCTTTCAGCACAGCTTGCACCACAATACTGGGGCTACGGAATACGCTCGGTGGAGCAGTATAATAATTCTCACGTTGAAATAAGCATCGGTACGATGTTTGTAACTGTTCAGCTTTTAAAGCTGCTTGGATTTCTTTTCTTCGGCATACTGGCTATGATAACTGCAAGACTTACGAAAAACTATGTGGCATCGGTATTCCCATTTATCGCTTTTCCAATCGTTGTTGACTATCTGGCAGAGCGTGACAGTCAGGGGTATTTCTTACCCACAGGACTGCTCAAAGGCTACGGATATTTCTTTGGCGACGTGGCGGATGTGTTCTCTGTAGGAGATCCCGTTGTATATTTCCACGCAGTTCCCGTTTGGGTGCTGACGGCCCTAATTATATTTGCGGTGATGTTTATAATTTTAGGTGCATTGGCTCTTATATGGGCGGATAGGAACCGATTAGTAAAATAACGTAGAAAAGCACAGAATTCGTTCAGAATTCTGTGCTTTTATATTATTCAAATTTCTCTGCTACAATACTAAGGAATTTTGTTATATCAATGTGCTGGGGGCAATGCTCTTCGCATTGCTTACATCCGATACAAGAGGATGCCGCACCGTGATTTGTTATAAGCTCATCATACTCTTTTTTCTTTTCGATGGCGGTTTCGTCGTCGCCTCTCTGCTGTGCATTGAGAAGAGCGAAATATTCGGGTATAGCAATTGACATAGGGCAATCGTCTACACAATATCTGCAGGCGGTACAGGGAACAGAAATAGTAGAATTAATTATATCTGCCACCTTAAAACAAAGGTCTGTTTCCTCCTTTGTAAGAGGCTTGAAATCCTCCATATAGCAGGTATTGTCGTTAAGCTGATCTATATTACTCATTCCGCTGAGCACCATAAACACCTTATCAAGACTTGCCGCAAATCTTATTGCCCAGGACGCAACCGACATCTGAGGTTCCTTTTCCTTTAATAGCACCTCTGCCCTTTTAGGAACGTCAGCAAGAGCACCACCCTTGACGGGCTCCATTACGATAACGTCCTTGCCATGCTTTTCTGCAACTTCATAGCACTTACGGGATTGTACCCAATCATTTTCCCAGTCAAGATAGTTTATCTGAAGCTGAACAAATTCCATTTCAGGATGTGCAGTAAGTATTTCATCAAGAAGCTCAGCGTTATCGTGATATGAAAAGCCTAACTTCTTTATAGCGCCTTCCCTTTTCTTTTCATTTGCAAACTGGAATACGTTCAGTCTGTTACAGATTTCGTAATTATCCTTTGTAAGACAATGAAGAAGGTAATAGTCGAAATATTCTACACCGCATCTTTCAAGCTGTTCAGCGAAAATGCGAGGTGAATCTCCTTCCTCCTTAAGCATCATAGTAGGTAACTTTGTAGCAAGCTGGAAGCTATCACGGGGATATCTGTCAACAACTGCTTCCTTTACCATTCCTTCGCTTGCACCAGCATGATACATATATGCGGTATCAAAATAGGTAAAGCCCTTTGACATATAGGTATCGACCATCTTGAAAATTTGTTCCTTATCAAAGCTTTTATGATCGTTTCCGTTTAAAAGCGGCAATCTCATACATCCAAAGCCTAATTTTTTCATTGTTTTTCCTTCCTTAACTCTTTTAATTTCTCTTTTATCAAAAGAAAAGCCTTGTTTTCATCATTAACATTCATAACAAGAGTTTCCATAGGACAAAGTCCATCTCCTGCTCTGTTTATTATTTTATCGGTAAGGGTATTAAAAGACAGACCTATTCCCTTTTGCTCAAGATACAGCTTTGCAGGAATACTGATTATATCGGTAAATATCTCTTTTACACCAGCCATAGAAAAAAGCATTGCCGCCGCTTTGCCTATCACTTTATCTGCAACAGAAAAGCCGCTTATGTCGGTATTATTTTCTATCAATTTCAGAATCGGCGCTACACCTCTGTCGAAGGAAGTATATACCGTTTCGCCTTTACACAATACACAGGTGTAATTATTTTCTTTTAGTATTTTTTTTGCCTTTTCTATATCCATCTTACGCTTTCTTTCTGCTGACTACAAAAGGAATTACAACAAGCTGGATAAGTGTACCGATAATACCTTCAACAATGAACATATATGCGGCTGTAATCGCAAGCTTTTCGTTGCCGAATGCATAAATAGACGTAAGAACTGCTAAAGCTCTTGCGATTCTTCCCGATAGTAATACGATTGCTGTCTTTAACACGGCATTCATATTCTTCTTTGATAAGATACCCGAAACAAGTCCGTATACTGCAAGCTCAACAATCATAAAGGGTAATAATGCCGCGGAAGGCATACCTGATATAGCGAAGCTGATTAAGGGACTGATAACTCCGACTGTCGTTCCGACAACCGCTCCACCGTAAAAGCCTGCCAGAAGTACGGGTATATGCATAGGCAAAAGCATAGCACCCAGATTAGCTCCTGTACCTGTCAAGACTCCGATATAATGGCATATCTGAGGCAATGCAATTGCCGATATAACAGCAAAAATAGATATCAGGATTTTTCTTAAAATTTCATTTTTTGACTGTGAATAAGCAAACATAGATAAAACTCCTTTTATTAAAGTTATAACTATATAATACACAAAAAAGGCTATGGTTGTCAATAGAAACGGACAATAAAAAACAGGACTATTCTGACAACTTTAGCCAGAATAGTCCCTTGAGGTTGATATTCTTATGAATATCGGCGCAGGATTATACTCTTATGTTGAGTAAATGTCCTTTCGCACCAGCCGGAGGTAATTCAGCACTATTAAGCATATTAACCATATTAGCGCCTTCTGTTTCGGCGGCATTGATAGTCTTTGAAAGCATTGCAGTACCAACGCTGTTCATAAGAGTACTATGTGCCATACTCATAGAAACATTTGCAATATACGAAGTAAGATCCATATACAGCCCTCCCTTTCCGAAGAAAATTAATCAGCAATGATAGTCTTTTCTTCAATTTCTTTCTTAACCATTGCGCAGAATTCTTCAACCGACATAGCGCCGATATCGCCTCTCTTGCGGCAACGGATAGAAACGTTACCTGTTTCTACTTCCTTATCGCCGATAACCAGCATATAAGGAACCTTCTGAAGCTGTGCTTCACGAATCTTGAAGCCAATTTTTTCGCTTCTACTATCTATATCGACTCTGATACCGAATTTCTTTAGCTCTGCAGCAACTTTTTCTGTAAATTCGTTATGTCTGTCAGCAATAGGCATAAGCTCTACTTGAACAGGTGACAACCACAGAGGGAATGCACCTGCAAAATGCTCTGTGAGAATACCGATAAATCTTTCGATAGAACCGAATACAACACGGTGAATCATTATAGGCTTGTGCTTTTCGCCATCAGCACCTGTGTAGTCAATATCAAATCGTAAAGGAAGCTGGAAGTCAAGCTGAATTGTACCACACTGCCATGTTCTGCCAAGTGAATCTTCAAGATGGAAGTCAATCTTGGGACCGTAGAATGCGCCGTCGCCTTCGTTGATAACGTAAGGAAGGTTAAGCTCCTCGAGAGCATTCTTAAGACCTTCTGTAGCGATATCCCAGTCTTCCTTGCTACCCATACTGTCTTCAGGCTGTGTAGAAAGCTCAACGTGATACTTGAAGCCGAAGAGTGTGTAAACCTCGTCAATGAGCTTTACAACGCCCTTTATTTCGTCGATAATCTGATCCTGCATCATAAAGATATGAGCATCGTCCTGTGTAAAGCATCTTACACGCATAAGTCCGTGTAATGCACCTGACTTTTCATGACGATGAACAAGACCAAGTTCACCCATTCTGATAGGAAGCTCTCTGTATGAACGGGGCTTGCTCTTATATACTAAAAGTCCACCGGGACAGTTCATAGGCTTGATAGCGAAGTCTGTATCGTCAATAACAGTTGTGTACATATTATCCTTATAGTGATACCAGTGACCTGACGTTTCCCAGAGCTGACGGTTGAGCATCATAGGAGATGAAATCTCAACGTAGCCGTCACGGGAATGAATCTGACGCCAGTAATCTATAAGAGTATTCTTTAAAATCATACCCTTGGGTAAGAAGAAGGGGAAGCCGGGGCCTTCATCCATAATTGTGAATAATTCAAGCTCCTTGCCAAGCTTTCTGTGGTCACGCTTCTTTGCTTCTTCAATCTTTGCGAGGTATTCTTCAAGCTCTTCCTTCTTGGGGAATGCAGTAGCGTAGATACGGGAGAGCATCTTGTTCTTTTCACTGCCTCTCCAGTAAGCACCTGTACAGCTTGTGAGCTTGAACGCCTTTACAGAAGATGTGGACATAAGGTGAGGACCAGCACATAAATCTGTAAATTCTCCCTGCTTGTAGAAGGAAATAGGCTCACCGTTGCCTACGTGTTCTTCGCAAAGCTCAACCTTGTAGGGCTCGTCTGCATCCTTTAAGTACTGAATAGCTTCATCGGGAGCCATTGTGTACTGTTCGAGCTTGATGCCTTCTTTAACGATCTTCTTCATTTCTGCTTCGATCTTTGTAAGATCTTCGGGTAAGAAGGGTGTTTCTTTATCAAAATCATAATAGAAACCGTTGTCAATAGCAGGACCGATTGCAAGCTTTACATCGGGGTAAAGTCTGTTAACTGCCGGTGCTAAAATGTGGGATGCAGTGTGACGGAATGCCTTTCTACCGTCTTCATCGTCAAAGGTAAGAATTTCAAGTGTGCAATCACTGTCGATGATTGTTCTTAAATCCTTTACTTCGCCGTCAATCTTTGCAGCGCAGGCTGCCTTTGCAAGTCCCTGACCGATTTCCTTTGCAATATCAAATACCGAGCTTGCGTTTTCAATCTCCTTGATACTGCCGTCCTTGAGTGTAATTTTTATCATTGGTTTTCTCCTCCGTTAAGCCGCCATACGAGAGCGGTCTTGAAATTATGTACACTTGTACACCTTAATATTATAGCACTAAAAACGTCATATGTCAATATAAAGCGGAAGAGATACGGATAATATGTTCCGTATTGACTTTTATTTATCTGTTATGATATAATTTTCTTAATTAAAATATTGCTATAAAAAGAGGATAAAAAATGATCGTTATTATATCCGGAGCAAGTCACACAGGAAAAACCACA
>JAFQUH010000169.1 GCA_017408635.1 Ruminiclostridium sp.
ACTCAAGACTCCATGGTAACAGTTCATACAGAGTTCCCTGGAACTTCGATGAGGAATCCTGCGACGTCCTCCGTCACTTCACAAAGCTCAAGGGTCGCTTAATGCCTTACCTCTTCGCAAATGCAGTAAAGGCTCACGAAAAGGGTATTCCTATGATGAGAGCTATGGTTATGGAATACGGCTACGATCCCGCTTGCTTACCTCTTGACAGACAGTATATGCTTGGCGATAACCTGCTTATTGCTCCCGTATTCAACGAAGAAGGTATTGCTCAGTTCTACCTGCCCGAAGGCAAGTGGACAGATATCCAGACCGGCGAAGTATTAGAGGGTAAGAACTGGCACGAAAAGAAGTTCGACTACTTCTCAATGGGTATGTATGCAAAACCCAACTCCATCATTGCTTATGGTAACTTTACAAGAAACTTTGCATACGACTACGTTGAAGGTGCAAAGCTCGTAGTTTACCAGCTTGAAGATGGTAAGAGTGCAGAATGCAAGATCTACGATAAGGAAGCAAACTTAGAGCTTACAGTAACAGCTACAAGAAATGGTGATACAATCACAGTTACAAGCACAGGTACTGATAAGAGCTTCACAGTTGAAAGCTCCGAAGGTCTTAATATCGTAATGGCATAAGGCTTATGAACGATGAAAAGACAATTCTTCAGGATGAAAAGCCTGCAGATGATATTGCTGAAAAGGAACAAGCAATATGGGATATGAAGCAGGAGCTGGAAGATTATCTTGAAGAGCAAGGAATTTATATAAGACAATAAAAATCTGAGGCTATCCGAAAGGATAGCCTCTTGTCATAAAAAAATCAGGGAGTCCGTAGACTCCCTTTTTAATTTTAAATCAGAATGCAAAAAGATCGTTTGTTGAAGGTCCTGTAACTATCGCATAGCCGATAATTGCACCGATTTCATCAGGTCCTGCCGCTTCAAATACAGTGCCGTATTTTTCACTGGTTGAAATGTCGAAGTACTTACCTTCGTTTGTCTGCTTGATAACAGCACCATTTGAAAGATAGATTTTTCCGTCAACGGCTCTTACTTCTTCAAATACTTCGCCGTCATACTCTGTAATGTCACGTGTAAAGGGATTGTTGAGATACTTCATAAGTTTTTACTCCTTTGTTTCATTATATATTTCTGTATTAAACGCCTTGAATTCACGAACAAATCGTGATAAAGGCAATCCGACCACATTAAAATAGTCCCCGTCTATCCTTTTTACCAGCAATGAGCCTTTTTCCTGTATACCATAAGCGCCCGCCTTATCCATAGGCTCTCCGCTTTCTATATACTCTCTTATCTCATTGTCTGACAAGGGATAAAACTCTACCTTGGTTTCTTCATAAAATACACGCTGGTTATTCCCTTTCCTTATGCATACACCTGTATATACGCTATGAATATTACCTGATAGCTTTTTCAGCATTCTGAAGGCATCGTCACAATCAGCAGGCTTACCCATAATCTCGTTATCGTATACAACTACCGTATCTGCTCCGATTACGATATCATCGGGATGTGATGCCGTAACCTCTGCCGCCTTCTGACAAGCAAGACCTACAACCGTTTCACACGGCTTCATCGAAGGCTCGGTTTTCTCTTCAGAAATTGCGGGAATAATCTCATAACTAAAGCCAGCTAGCTTCAGCAGTTCTATTCTTCTGGGAGATTTACTTGCCAGAATCAGCATTTTCTTTATCTCCGTAGACTTCTTTATAATTATCGATACATTCCTTGATTATCTCTACCGCTGCCTTATGTCCCATAACCTCATTTACAGCGGTTTCCTTACCTTCAAGCTGTTTATAGACCTTGAAGAAGTGCAGCATTTCATCAAATATATGACTGGGAAGTCCTTCTATACTTCTATAAGAGTTATAGTTAGGATCCTCAAAAGGAATGGCGATAATCTTCTGGTCCATCTTTCCGTTATCTATCATGTTTATAACGCCGATAGGATAGCACTGTACCAGCACCATAGGAACAAGAGTTTCGTTGCAAAGAACAAGAACGTCGAGCGGATCTCCGTCATCTGCAAGAGTTTTAGGTATAAAGCCGTAGTTTGCAGGATAATGTGTTGACGTATAAAGTATTCTGTCAAGAATAAGCACGCCGCTTCTCTTGTCAAGCTCGTATTTTGCCTTGCTTCCCTTGGATATTTCTATAACTGATAAAAAATCATTGGCAGTTATTCTTTCGCCGTCTATATCATGCCAGATGTTCATATTTTTCCCTTTCCTTTTTGTCCGTTTTTATATATAGTCAATTTAACCCTGTTTATATCATTATTATACTACTATCTTTTTGAAAATGCAAGTATTTAGCAGACCTTTTTCAGCATTTTTATTGTAATTATCGTTACAAGTATGCCGCTTGCCACCCATATTATCGGCTCCGATATACATACACCGAAATATCCATAGTTGGGTATTATAAGCACAACGGTTACCATTTTCCACACCATTTCTATTATACTGGCAACTATCGGGAATATACTGTTCCCGAGTCCCTGCAGACTGCATCTCAATGAAAGTAATACCGCAAGTGCATAATAAAAGGGTACGTTTATTTTAAGATACTGTGTAACAGTATCAGTAATATAGCCGTTTTCTCCGGATACTATAAGCAAAGCAAGATTATTACCCAGGATATAAACCACGACAACCGCTAAGGTAGACCATATCCATTCGAGAATAAGGCTATATTTTATACCTTTTTTTATTCTGTCAAACTTGCCTGCTCCGTAGTTCTGGCTGACAAAGGTCACAAGCGTTGCGCTGACGGCAGAGAACGGCATTATAGAAAAGCCGAATAGTTTTCTTGCCGCGGTGTGTGCTGTTATTATTTCGTAACCAAGTCCGTTTACGCCATTCTGAAGAACTATCGAGCCTATGTCGACTATGGAATACATAAGTGCCATACCAAGACCTGCCGCAAGAAGAGGCTTTACGATTTCTCCGGCAAATCTGAAATCTGATAATTCAGGCTTTAAGAAGGGACATTTCTTTATCAGATATACAAAGCATACTGTTGCCGATATAAACTGCGCTATTACAGTAGCAAGCGCCGCACCCTCTACCCCCATATCAAATGCATAGAGGAAAAGAATATCAAGCCCTACGTTCAGCAGTGCGGAAATGATTAGTATAATAAGCGGAACAAGGCTGTTTCCGACGGCTCTCAACATATTGGCTTCAAGATTGTATATTGTGGTCACAACAAGACCGATAACCACAATTGAAAGATATCTTCCTGCTTCATCAAAAATTTCTGTCGGTGTATTTATAGCCGTCA
>JAFQUH010000170.1 GCA_017408635.1 Ruminiclostridium sp.
AATATCTCCTGGGAAAACCATCTGTAAGTACCCTCGCTATCAGCCTTGTAGCTTGCCGCCGTAAAGAACATATTGTTGTACATACTGCGGTAGGTGACCTCGTTGTGTCCGTATTCGCTCTTTTTGAAGATGGTATGCTCGTTTGCCTCATCATAAATTGCGGCAACGTTGCCCTCGTCATCTACACCGATATATTTTCCTGTCAGCTTCGACTTTATCGCCACCAGATCACAACCGTCGTCATATGCCGCATCGGGATATATACTTCTTACGCCGTCAAGGATATTTGTTTTATAGCTTACGTGACCTGTGTACCAGTCCATAAGATTTTCATTGCCATTGATACCGATAACCGCAATGCTCTTTCCCTTTTCAAAGGGGAGTATGCCGTTATTCTTAAGCAGTACCATCTGCTTTAAAGCCGCCTCGTGATTGAGCGCCTTATGCTCGTTGCATTCCATAACGCTTTCGTCTATATCGTCATAGGGATTTACTTCGTCAAATTCGCCTAATCTGAAACGGGCAAGCAGACTGTTATATACGCTCTTGTCGATATCCTCTTCGGTAAGTATGCCGTTTTCAAGTCCATAATGTGCCGCCGCTACCGCCAGCTTATAATCATCGGTCATAAGGTCTGTGCCGTTACGGAAGGCAAGCGCCAGAGTTTCCGCATGGCATTTGCCGTATCTGTGGCTGGTTACGTTCTGGGAAAAGTCGCCGCCGTCAGTTACCACAAGTCCCAGTCCCCAGTCTTTTTTCAGTATATTTTCCACGTCGGGATTTATCATACCCGGCACGCCTGAAAGCTCGTTATAGGCGGTCATAATGCCATAGGCTCCGCCCTCGGTAATAGCAGGCTTGAACGCCTGATAATAATACTCGTGCTTTGTTCTCGGCTCTATGTTGGCGTCGCAGTTGCCTCTGCCCTCTTCGTTATTATTGGCACAGAAGTGCTTGAGGGTAGGTATGCTCATAAGGTATTCACCTCTTGCACCTGCCATACCCTTTGTGTATTCAGCGGACATTCTGCCTGTGAGGTAAGGATCCTCGCCGTAGGCTTCTTCGTTTCTGCCCCATAAGGGATTGCGGCACATATCAACGGTAGGTCCCCATAAATTAAGGTGTCCGCTGGGATGACGCTTGTTCAGAACCCTCGCTTCCTTACCTGCGATTTCGCCCAGTTTAAACATCAGCTTATCGTCAAACATTCCCGACATACCGATAGGCTGGGGGAAAACCGTAGTAGGCTCCTCGGGGTTTCTTGAAACGTAGCCTCTTGCAACCTCTGCACCTACAAACCATTCCTTTATTCCGAGTCTTTCAACAGGGAGCTGATGTGTTGAAAGAAGTCCTATCTTCTCCTCAAGAGTAAGCTCGCTCATAAGCGCTCTTGTACGTTCTTCCATTGAAAGTGCAGTATTTTTCCATTTTTCCATAATAGTAAAATTCCTTTCGGTATTATTGAGAGCGTTTTAAATCATAGCTTTAGTTTAGCATATGTAATCGTTATCGTCAATAGGCGGAATGAAAGAAAATAGATTTGTACGATTTTTAAAATATATTGTACAAATTGAAATTTGTCGCTCCGCTCGGGTTATTGTAGCCCCCAACCCCCAGCCCCCCTTCCCCCTTAGGGAAGGGGGAAAATAGAGGGGCT
>JAFQUH010000171.1 GCA_017408635.1 Ruminiclostridium sp.
CAGTATTGCATATGCCTTGAGATAATTCTCCACATCCTTCTTACTTATGTTGCCCATCATACTTGTTGAGCGGTGTACGTAGAAGTATAAAGTCTCGGGTATAAAGCTCACCTTTTTACTGTAATGGAAAAGCTGGGGCATTACTGCGAAATCCTCAAAGCTGATTCCCTCAGGGAAGGTTATACCGTTATCGGTAAACAGACTTCTGCGGAACAGCTTGTTCCATAGATAGCTTCGCACCGTAATATCGTGGAGGGATTCTCTCATCACCCTTTTTCCGTCATATACGCCCTTCGTATGTACAAGGAAGTTATCCACACCCTTGCCGTTCTGACCTGTGACGTTTCTGTAGTTACAACAGACTACGTCCGAATCGTGTTCGGTGGCGGATTCGTACAGGAGCTTTATATAATTTTTAGAAACGTAGTCATCACTGTCAACAAAGGCTATATATTCGCCGTCGGCGTTAAGAATGCCGGTATTTCTTGCTCCTGATATACCCTTGTTTTCCTGATTTATGATTCTTATAAAATCATATTTTCTTGCATATCTATCGACGATATCCATAGAATTGTCTTTGGTGCCGTCGTTTACAACAACTATTTCATAGGAACAGGAGCAGGTCTGATTCACGAGGGAGTTAAGACAACGCCCGATATACTGTTCCACGTTGTAGACAGGCACTATTATGCTGACTGCAGGTGTTGTTTTTTCCACCGCTTACCGCTCCTTTCACAGAAATTTGTTGACTATATGAATTATACAACCTTATTGCTTTGATGTCAATATAAATTCAGTCACTTAATCGTTTTTTAATTGTATTTTAAGAATTACCTGTATAAAACACGTTTAAAAGGAGATGCTAACAGGGATGGTGGTGATATTCTGAAGGGAGAAAAACTCATTGCGGTTATGGTTATAGCCGCAGGTATTGCAACTATAATTCTTATGCTGACGATTCTGGCTTATGCAGTGAATCTTTCCTGTATATAAAAAATGCAGTCGTTCCTATGGGGAAGAACGACTGCATTTTTTTGATTTACTTGGATGATGTTTCGGAAACTGATGTTGAGCTGCCTACTGATGCCTGTGAGCTTGTTTCGTTGTTTCCGCAAGCTGTAGCCATAGCCATGATCATAGCCATAGCTGCTGCTAATGCTAATACTTTCTTCATTTTGTTTTCCTTTCTTTCTGTAGGGGATTGCGTCGGATGAATTTATTTCATCTCTCTGTATAAAAAGCTGAAATCGTTTTCAGATTTCTTATATATTATACTCAAAAAAAGCCTTCAGGTCAATAGAAAAAGTGAATTTAAAACCGTTTCCGCCGCATTTTCGTAGCTTTAAACAAATTAAAGCTCGGACTGTTTAAAACCGACTGGACATTTCGCCCCAAATAGTGTATAATTTATGATAGAAATCTGTAAAACAGATTGTTTTGTTACAATTTTGTAACCTTTTATAAAAATCTCGAAAGGAAACTATATTATGTCAGTTACACCTACACCTCATATTGCCGCACAGAAGGGGGAAATTGCTTCTAAAGTATTACTTCCCGGCGATCCCTTAAGAGCAAAATTCATTGCTGAAAACTATCTTTCGGAAGTGAAGTGCTACAATGAAATAAGAAATATGCTCGGCTTCACAGGACTTTACAAGGGCGAAAGAGTATCGGTACAGGGCTCAGGCATGGGCGTTTCCTCTGTGGGAATCTACTGCTACGAGCTTTACAACTTCTACGACGTAGAAAGCATTATCCGTATCGGTACCGCAGGCGCGCTTATGGAGAATGTAAAGCCCCGTGATATAGTTATTGCCCAGGGCGCTTGTCACGATTGCAACTGCGATAAGCAGTACCGACTCCCCGGTACCTACGCTCCCATTGCGGACTTCGGACTTATCAGAAGGGCTGTAGAGCTTACTGAAGCGAAGAATATAACCTGCCACGTGGGTAACGTACTTACAGGCGAGGTCTATTACGATGCGTCAGGCTCCCTTGCCGACTGGAGTAAAATGGGCGTCCTTGCAGTAGAGATGGAATCCGCCGCACTTTATATGACCGCCGCTCACGCAGGCAAAAAGGCTCTTTGCATACTTACCGTAACCAATAATCCCCTCACGGGAAGCGAGGACGTTACTCCCGAAGAGCGCGAAAAGTCCCTTACGGATATGATAGAGATAGCTTTAGGGGTCTGATTACTAAAATTTAATGCTTAATTTTAGGAAAATTTGCAAAAATGTCCGTATTTTAGTTTATTTTTCATAAAAATAAATGGCGAAAATTGGTTGATATGCCATAAATCTTTTCTTGATATTCGCATAGATTTATGGTATAATTTAGTATGGTGATAATAATCTCTATTTTTGGGTATTGATTATTTTATCGATTCAGAAAACAATGAATGGGGGATACTCAGTGACTACATTCTCTTATGTGGCAACCGATGTCAACGGTAAAAAGCTAAAGGGTAAGGAAACAGCCGAGGACGCAGCTGAGCTCGTAGACAAGCTCAGGCAGAAAGGCTTATTCTGTACCAGCTACAAGGACCTTACAGCAGGTAAGGCAAATGATGTCAAGTTCAAGTTCAAGACCAAGGACCTTTCCTTCTTCTGCCGACAGTTGGCGGCTATGCTGACTTCAGGTGTAAGTCTTGTAAAATCACTTCACATCCTGCAGTCGCAGACAGAAAACAAAAAAATGAAGGCTGTACTTCTTGATATTTACGAAGAAGTTCAGAAGGGACGCTCCTTCTCAGAGGCTATCGCAACAAAGCCGGGCGTATTCCCGGGACTGTTCGTCAGCATGGTTGGTGCCGGCGAAGCGTCAGGTAACCTCGATATGATCATGAACAGAGTATCCGAACATTACGCAAAGGACAGTAAGACACAGAACAAGATCAAGGGCGCTATGATCTATCCTATCGTTCTTCTCGTTCTCCTTGTTGTAATGATGGTAGCGATGTTTACCTTCATTATGCCTATGTTCCGTGGACTTATGATGGAGGGTGACGAAATTCCGCCTCTGTCAGCAGCTATGTTTGCGATAAGTGACTTCTTTATCAATCAGTGGTACATATTAGTTATCGCTCTTATTGCAATCGTTATTGCATTCCGAATCATTCTGACCACACCGGCGTCAAAGCTGAAATGGGATGAAATGCTGTTAAGACTTCCAAAGGTCGGCGGCCTTTTAAGAACTATCTACACAGCCCGTTTCGCAAGAACAATGTCAAACCTCTTCGCCAGTGGTCTTCAGATGGTTGACTGTATCGAAAAATCAGTAGGTACACTCGGAAACACTTACATTATCAAGTCCTTCGAGGACGTTGTTGAAAACGTAAAACGAGGCGAAGCCCTTTCAGTAGCTATAGGACGAATCAACGTATTCGAGGGTATGTTCGTATCCATCGTTTACGTAGGTGAGGAATCAGGTACTCTTGACCAGATCCTTGAAAAATCCTCCGACTATTACGATGATGAGGCAGACTCCGCTATTTCAAGTATGGTATCCCTACTTGAGCCTGTAATGATTATCCTTATGGGCCTTATGGTAGGTTGTATCCTGGCGGGCGTATTCCCCATCCTCTACGGTGGTATGGAAGGTATGGGCGCAGCGTAAGGAATACGGTGCAAACACCCGTTTCAGAACAAATATTTTCCCGGTGGTCCGGATCTATAAACCAAATTAACAGGAAGGAATTTTTCAGGATATGTTATCTATTGATATTACCGACAGACAAATAAAACTTGTTCGTGGCTCTGCACAGGGCAGCAAGATCAAGATTGACGAAGTAGATTTCCGTGAAATTGAAGCAGGACTTGTTTCAAACGGTTACATCGCAGACGTTCCGCTGGTAGCGGCAGAGATCATTGATATGATCAACACAAGAGGTATCAAGGAAAAGGATACCATCGTATCAATCAGCTCCAGTTCTATTCTTTACAAGGAGCTTATGCTCCCCAAGCCCAAGAAGCTCTCCAACACAGCCGCAATCGAGGCTATGATCGGTAGCAATATGGGTATTTCCAACGAATACAACATCTCCTACACTATCGTAGGTGAAACAAAGGACGAAAACCAGAATCCTCTTATCAAGGTACTGGCTACAGCCTGCCCCCAGAGACTTGTTGACGGCTACGTAAAGCTGTTCACACACATCGGTCTTTCCTTAAAGGCTGTAAACATCTCCAACAACTCTATTTCCCGTCTTATCCAGAACACTCCGAAGATGTCAAATTATATGCCTCTTCTCCTCGTTCAGATAGACAAGGAATTCTTAAACATCAACCTTTACGAAGACAACGTACTTTCATTCTCACGTTACTTCAAGATCGACGCTTCTGACTATAACAATGCACCTGACTATGTAAACCAGGCTGTATATGACAACCTGTTCAGAATGTTCCAGTTCTTCCAGTCCAGAAAGGACATGAAGCCCATCAAGGAAATGATGTTCTACGGTGAGATTCCTGACTTTATCGCTCTTTCCAATGCGGTACAGTCCTTCAACGTGCCTTGTCACATCTTAAGCACTCCCACCACTATCGCTTCAAGAGCTGATTACGAATTCACAAAGTTTGCAAACGCTATCGGTGCTCTCTACAAGGTTGATAAAGACCTCGAACACATCAACCTCCTCGATACAACAGCCGCAAAGGAAAGCAAGGGACTTAACACCTTCTTTATCGGTATGGCTGCAGCCGCTATCCTCAGCGTAGGCGCATTACTCGGTGCTAACCTTATAATCAATATGATCAACGATGGCATCAAGGCTGACATCAAAAAGGTAGAAGCTCAGATCAACGACACTGAATTCCAGGCAAGACTCAACGAGCTTTCCAGAAAAGAAGGCGTACTTGCTAACTTTGAAAGCTACAAGTCCTCTATCGCAAATGCAGAAATTATGTTCAACTATATGCCCAAGGGTACAACAGACGTTTACAAGATGTTAAGAGAGCCCTTTACAGCAAACGAAGAAGGCGTTGAGCAGATTACAGATGCAAAGATAAAGGAAGCTCTCGAGGGTATGGAGCTCACAGGCAGTGTTACAATAGGCTCATACAACGTTTCTGCCACCTTCCAGTGTGACAGAGAGGATCAGCCTTCACAGTACGTAAGAGCACTTATCGATCAGGGTTATTTTGAAAACATCTTATATACAGGTTACTCTGTTGAAAGAGGTAAGACTGATGACAAGACCTCCGGTGCAAATAACAGCAACGACGAGGATAGCAAGAAGGTATCCTTCAGCCTTACAATGCTCTTAAAGGCAGGTAATGACGTAGACTACACAGAAGATCAGGTAGACAGCGCACTTAATTCCGGTGAAGCAACCGAATCTGTAGCACAGTAAGAAAGAGAGGATAAACGATTATGAAAATCAGTAAACAGGAACAGCTCTTCATTATCATCTTTATTGTTGCTGCAATTATCGGTGTAGGCTTCTTTGTATTCTTATTACCTAATTTCAACAACATAGATGTAAACAACAAGAATCTCGAAAGCACAAAGACAAGATATGCAGAGCTTCAGAAAAGACTCGAGCATGAAGCTACGATTGACGATGAAATCAAGACGGCTTACGAAGAAGGTAAGAATCTCGCAAACTCCTTCTACAACGATATGACAACCTACGAGGCTGACGAAATTATGCGTCAGTTCATCGCAAGAGGAAAGAATATCACAATTGACGGTTTAAGCGTTTCTCCCTTCGGAACCTCTTCACTTTCCATCACAACCTTCACTCCTACAGAGGTTACATATCCTCTTAAGGACTTCGCTAATACTGTAGTACAGCAGGAAGAAGAAGTTATCGACATTACAAAGATGAGCGCCAGAGAGCGTATGATATACTTCAAGAAGCTCACCGCAAGCGTACTTGCAACTTCTCAGCCTGTAACAGTAGGTAGCATCACAGTAAGCTTTACAGCACACTCTGACGAGCTTCAGAATCTCCACGATTTCGTTGACCTTCTTAACGAGGGTGTATATGACGAAAGCATCAAGGGCGTTGACGGCAAGCCTCAGAGAAAGGCTACGTATATGAACAGCGTAGTATATCAGCTTGACGACAAAGATGAAAAGGAAGAAAACAGCACTCCCGAAGCGGCTAACCCCGACACACAGAATAAAAAGGAATCCGATTATTCTATGGCATTCTCCGTGCAGTTCTTCTGCATCAAGCCTGTAGCTGACCCCTTCGCAGCACAGACAGCACAGTAATTTCAATTTAAGTGGATAAACCCTGCCGTAAAAACGGCCAGGGCTTTTCCGCTATAACAGACTAATGCTTCCGATTGCATAAATCGGACGATTATTACGAAAGGACGAACGACGATGGCTAAAAGTAATAAAAAGCATATCGGCAAGGCTCTTCTTAATGTAAAAAAGAGAAAGGGTAGCGTACTGTTTCTGGTCGTTGCTATAATGTCAGTTATGGTCATACTGGCATCGGCACTTTATTACTCCCTTTCTACCGCAAGACGTCAGGTAGAAGTAAAGTATGAAAGTCAGCAGGCTTATCAGAGTGCACTTGCTCTTAATGACCTGGTAGTCAATTTCATAAACATCAAGAACGACGACGCCTTTGTGCAAGCCATCATTGACCTTAACCAGAACGAGTCCCTTGTAACAAAGAGCGACGACGGATCAGGCTTCAGCGAGCTTGCCGGCGGTCTTGGTAATTACAAGGTAACGGTAAACAAGGTCAAGGGCGACGCAAAGGATGAAATTCACGTGCTGGAGATCGAAGTAAGCATCGATGTAAACGGTGAAAACTCCA
>JAFQUH010000172.1 GCA_017408635.1 Ruminiclostridium sp.
AAGCGTGGCGAGCTTGACGGCAACGCAGAACTTTCTGCTTTTGCTGAAAAGCTTGAAAAGGCTACAATAAAGACAATTGAAGACGGTGTAATGACAGGCGACCTCTACATCCTTTCAAACCTTGAAAACAAGAGAAAGGTAAATACAGAGGACTTCCTTCTTGAAATCAACAACAGACTGAAGGAAATGCTCTAATTATCGGTTTTATGTATTAAGATTATAAAGGAGGTAATGATATGCCAAAAAACAGTAATATATCTAACCCTGTAATCAGACGCTTACCTCGATATTATCGTTTCTTAGGAGAATTATCAAAGCAAGGTATCTCAAAGATTTCCTCCCGTGAGCTTTCGGAAAAGATGAAGCTCACAGCTTCACAGATAAGACAGGATCTGAACTGCTTCGGCGGTTTCGGACAGCAGGGCTACGGATATAACATAGCTGAATTGAGATGCGAGATTGGAAAGATACTCGGCGTTGATAAGGGCAGAAAAGCTATTCTTATAGGCGCAGGTAATCTCGGTACGGCTCTTGCTATGCATATCAATTTTGAAAAAAGCGGTTGTAAACTGGTAGGAATATTCGACTCCAATAAAAGCATTGAAAATAACCCCCTTGGTGATCTTACCATTACCGATATTTCAAAGCTGGAGGAATTCTGCAAAAAGCACAACCCCGAAATTGCGGTACTCTGTATTCCGAAATCAGCTACCAAGGATATAGTTGACAGACTTATAGCTCTCAACATCAGATGCTTCTGGAACTTCTCCCACTATGATATCAACATAGACTACGGCAATATTATAGTAGAAAATGTTCATCTCGGCGATAGTCTTCTGACTTTATCCTATGGTGTAAACAATCTGCTTAGTGAAGAATGATGCTGACCCTCGCAGAATTTTCTGCGAGGGTATTTTTATGTCGGATTTGACATCACACAAATTTTATGATATACTACAGTTGCAGGTAGCGTCTGTGGAATCGGCAAGTGCCCACATAGAGGTAACCCCTTTTCGGTTCGGACGTTGCTCTGCTTTTTCACTTTTATAATCAGGAAGATTATCGCTCGGAGTTACGACTGCATATTGTCGTTCCGGGTCTTGAACGACTAATCTTCCTTTTTATATTAAAAGTCCGTTTTCTAATTACTCGGCTTTAAAAAGCGTTTTAACCAGAATAGGTCGTGTTTCCTGAAATTCGCTGTAAACATCCTGAGATAAAACACTCCCGTAAAAACGCTTGACATTTTCAAGAAAATCTGATATGATTATTGTAGAATCTGTAATTGGGTTAGCGGTATTGCTGCGAAGCCCGAGGTGCTTAAGCACAGCAGATTCTTTTTTTGTGCTCAGAGAATACAAACATTAATATCTTCTACCAGCAACGATTTTTCTATTCATTCACTATCATTCTTACATAATACCTGTTCGCACTGCTGTCAAACGCTCCAAATAATATAAATATATGCAACACAATTGGAAACAGATTTTTATTTCGCAAAATATATCTGAAAACGTCAATTATTTTACCTTAAACGCTTGTAATTCGACAGAAAAAATGGTAAAATAAAATAGAATATATTATATGCGAGGTAAAAGACTTGAATCAGCGGCTGGGTTTTCTGCGGGACAAAGCAAATAAGCTTTCATTATCCCCCGGAGTATATCTGATGAAGGATAAAACGGGAAAGATCATATACGTGGGTAAGGCAAAGGCTCTGAAAAACAGAGTAACCACCTATTTCCATGCAATTGAGAATCACAACCCCAAAACCAGAAAGCTTGTAGAAAACATCTACGATTTCGATTTCATCGTTACCCCGTCAGAGCTTGACGCTCTTGTACTTGAATGCAGTCTTATAAAGCAGAACAACCCGAAATATAATATACTTCTGAAGGATGATAAGGGTTACAACTATATAAAAATAACCAAAGAAGCCTTCCCGAGAATAAGCTATGCCCTTAACTGCAAGGACGAAAACGCAGAATATTTAGGTCCTTACACCAGTGGATTTACTGCAAAGCAGGCTGTAGAAGAGGCAAATAAAATATTTATGTTGCCC
Organism: Ruminiclostridium sp.; assembly: GCA_017408635.1. Classification (GTDB taxonomy): domain Bacteria; phylum Bacillota; class Clostridia; order Oscillospirales; family Ruminococcaceae; genus Ruminiclostridium_E. Next base: position 2,063 of record JAFQUH010000172.1, read on the forward strand.
GACTGCAGTAAGGTATTTCCAAGAGATTTCAAAAAACAACGTCCCTGCCTTAATTTTCATATAAAAAGATGTATGGGCGTATGCACAGGCAAGATAAAAGAAGCTGAATACCGATCAATTATCGACTCGGCTATCGAGTATATCAAAAACGGCAGTAAGCAAAGCATTGAACAACTTACCGAAGAAATGAATGAAGCGGCGGAAAGGCTTGAATTCGAAAAGGCGGCAAAGCTTCGCGACAGAATAAACGCCATTCAGAAAATGCAGAACGGTCAGGAAATAATGTCTGAAAAGAATTATGATTTCGACATAGTAGCCCTCGCGCAAAACGTCGAGCTTGCCAGCGTAGCCGTTATAAAATACAAAAACGGAAGAATTACCGATAAGGAAAATTTCTATATTGGTGATGAATACGATGCTTCGCAGATGCGTTCTGATTTTCTTGTGGAGTATTATTCAAAAAGAACCGATGAAATACCAAAACAGATTTATATAGATTCAGAAATTGATGACAATGAGCTTTTATGCGAATATTTCATGTCAATCGCAGGAAAAAAGATTACCATTTCCGTGCCGAAACGAGGAGATGGATATTCAAAGATATTACTTGCAAAAGCAAATGCATCTGAATATCTTTCTATGAAGGTGGGAAGAACGGTAAAGGAACTTAACGCTCTTGAGGATCTTGCGGCTCTTCTGGGACTTAAAAAGATACCTACCATTATAGAAAGCTATGATATATCGAATCTCGGCGAAGATAGCAGAGTCGGAGGTATGATAGTCTACCGCAACGGCAGACCTTACAAAGCCGGCTACAAAAAATTCGCAATAAAGAACGTTATCGGTCAGAACGACTATGCCTGCATGCAGGAAGTTATTGAAAGACGTATAAACCGCTACCTTGATGGAGATGAAACCTTCTCTCCCCTGCCCGACCTGATTTTATGCGATCACCGCGAGGCTTGTCAAACTTGCGATCGCCATCGAACTTGCGGTAG
>JAFQUH010000173.1 GCA_017408635.1 Ruminiclostridium sp.
GCAGAAGGATTTTCCCGAGGCGGAGGACGTGAATGCGGAGGAGCTGGTCAAGTTCTGCGGAAAGAACGCCGCCTATTATCTCCCCGTTTTCAGAGATATCATAAGCCGTGGACAGATACTGAAGCTCAATTTTTCAGCCTTTGTCTTTTTCCCGCTTCATTGCTTTTTCAGAAGAATGAATCTTTTCGGCGTGGTGATACTGCTGCTGATAATGCTCACAATGGAGGTAAGAATACTTCTTGCCGACAGTAACAATATTTTAGGTCTTGCACCCGAGATGGCACAGCTTTTTTCCGCAATTTCCTCGGCGGCAATGATGGCAATACTGGTGTTCGTGCTGATGTTCTTCAATTTCTTCTATTACAGATTTGCGGTAAAGAAGATAAAGAACATAAAAAGTGAATATGCAACCCTCAGCAGAAGAGAGATACTTCTGCGAATTTCCGAGGCGGGAAGACCTAGTCTTTTCAGCGGTCTTGCCTTCGGAGTGTGTGCGGTGATAGTTATATCCCTCGGCTTTCAGCTACTTAACAATTATCTTGGTATAGTGGTATAAGCTGAAAACAGAATTTTACGAAAGGAGTGACAGATATATGGGTAAGCTCAAGGCTCTTTATATGAGTAATTATATTACCGCTTCCGTAAAGGAAGAGGAGTTTGAAGAGATTCAGGAAAACAAGAAATATATACCCTTTCTTATCTGGCTCTCCTTCTTTCTTATCTATTCCCTGATGGGACTTTTTATAAAGACGGTCAGCTTTACGGGAGAATTTCTCTGTGCCGCATCGGCGTCTGCCCTTGTCGGTAAGGACTGGTTTTCGGTAATGCCCGCTCCCGATAGTCTGGGACAGCTTATCCAGGGTATATTCTATCTGCCCTCTATGCTGATTTTCAGAGAGCCTGTGCCTCAATATGCCTCCTATATGATAATGAGCGCAATGATATATGCGCTTATTCCTCTTATGGCGTACCATATGACCTTGCGCTTTTCCGTAACAAAGCCCTGGCACAGAGTATTGTCAGCCTCGGTCTGCGGACTTTTACCTGCCGTTCTCGGCGGCTCGAGATTTCTTGTTTCCGAGCCCTTTACTGCGGTGATAGGCTGGGCGCTTATCCTGATTTTCACCGATAACAGAAAGGCCGACGGCAAGAAAAAAATGCATCTGCTGACCTCGGCGGGAGCAGGTGCGTTATGCGGATTTGCCTATCTTATAAACAATACCTATTTTTCGCTTTTTTTAGCGCTTTTTATATATCTTATATTCCTGCAGGCGTCGGGACGGACAAAGCCTGTCGGGATGACGGTATTTTCTTTAACCTTTATTTTTATGGCGGTGTCGGATTATCTGTTTACAATGTTCTTTGCGAAGGATTCCCACGTAGTAAGCGGCACCGATATTATTGACAGGGTAGTAAACGCCTTCAACAATCTGTGTGCGGCACCGGGAGAGCTATTTACTCATATCGGCGGCAGGGTATATTATCTTACCGTAGCCTCCTTCGGACTTGGTATGGCGGCTATTGCGCTGATAATTATAATTTATCTCAACTACGTCAGAAAAAAGAAAAGAAAGACAGAGCAGTTTTATAGCGAGAATATCTATCTTTTCGGTATAATGCTTTTTATCATTACCGTCTTTTCAATACTTACAGACAGCTTTTTAGCTATGGATAAGCCGATAACGAGTCAGGAGCAGATGTTCTGTGCTACTCCCGTCTATCCCGTGATAACGGCACTCGTGTTCCTGTTCTTTGTTTACCTTCAGCGCTACGGAGCGACCTACGTAAGAGTAATGGCTATGATAAGCCTTATAGGTATATCGTCGGTAGTGTCAATAATCATCTGTTCGGAAAAAGCGGATAATATAAGGAGCTTTATTACGGCTGAAGGTCAGGGTATATCAGCTCTTAAGCCTGGCTTTGATACGACCGCCTCGCTTACCGGCGAAACTATGATATATCCCGTATTATTCATACTCACCGCCTTTGCCGCCATTATACCGATAGTGTGTTGTGCAAAGGAGCTTGCCCACAGAATAACAATGCTGGTGGCAGGTGGACTTATTCTCTACAGTTCTGTATTTACAATCATAGATACCTCGGTCATATATAATAAAAAGGCGGAGGAAACCATATCCTCCGTTACCGCTATAGGCGAATTCATAAAGCACGATACCGAGGGAGTAATGCCCTCCGTTACCGTGTATGCCGAGGACAGTCAGCTTGCAATGAATATGCAGTATTTCAATCAGGACAGCGAGGTTATAAAAATAAATAATCTTGCCCTTATCCCCGAAAGCTGCTATCTCGTTACCGATACGGACGAAAAGCCGGAAGGCTTCTCGGTGCTTGTGGGCAGAGCAGGAAACTTAAGCGTCTACGCCTACGGAGAGGACGCTGTGCTTTATCACGAGCAGGTAACTCACAAAAACTCACAGAATAAAGGATAATTTATGCCTGTACTGAAGAAAAAACAAAAAGCAATGCAGCCTGCCAGATTCCTCATTCTCGGCTTTGCTGTCATAATACTTGTCGGCACGGCTTTACTGTGCCTTCCTGTGTCCTCTAAAGACGGGAGCTTCGGTAATTTTATCGACTGCCTTTTTACCGCTACCAGTGCAACCTGTGTAACCGGTATAACGGTATTCGATACCTATACACAGTTCTCCCTTTTCGGACAGGGCGTTATACTTATGCTCTTCCAGATAGGAGGACTGGGCTTTCTTGCCTTCGTAACCTTCTTCAACCTTCTGCTTGGCAGAAAAATGGGCTGGTCCTCGGTTAAGACTGCGGCGGCGGATTTCACGTCGGAGGCACTTGTCAAGCCACGCCGACTCTTTTCGGAGATAGTGATATATTCGCTTTCAATAGAGCTGTTCGGTGCACTTTTACTGATGACGGTGTTCATTCCTGATTTCGGAGCCTACGGCTTTTTTATGTCAATATTCATGTCTGTATCCGCCTTCTGTAATGCAGGCTTTGACGTAATGAGTGTTGCGGGCGGAATAGGTAGTTATTCGGATAATCCGATAGTTATTTTTACCCTGCTTCTTATGATACTTATGGGAGGTATAGGTTATCTGGTCTGGCAGAATATAGTGAATTACAGAAAGATAAGGCGGCTTACCTTTCATACCCAAATCGTACTTCTTATGACTGCTTTTTTTACGCTTATAGCCTTTATAACCATTTTTGCGGCAGAGTTCAGCAACATCGGAACTATAGGCGGAATGCCCTTGCCGGAAAAAATAATGAATAGTGTGTTCTTCAGCGTCAGTGCAAGAACGGCGGGTATAAATACCTTCGATCCTTCAAACCTGACCTCGTTTACCAAGATAATAATAACTCTTCTTATGTTTATAGGAGCAGCTCCCGCTTCCACGGGTGGCGGAATAAAGGTAACTACAGCCGCAGTGGTATTTGCAACCGTCATTTCCGTATTAAAGGGTGACGAGGATATACACATTTTAGGTCATAAGCTGAAAAAGGATGCTATACTTAAAACTCTGACGGTGCTTGTACTGTCAATAGCTATGGTGTTGCTTTCATTTATAGCAGTACATCGCTGTGTTCCTCATATTCCTATGCAGAATGTGCTTTTTGAGGTGGTGTCAGGCTTTTCTACCTGTGGTAGCTCACTTGGAGTTTCGGCACAGCTTGATACTGTAGGAAAATTGGTTATGGTACTCACTATGCTTACCGGCAGAGTAGGACCTATCACAATTATGATGTCACTTATGATAAGAAATAAAAAGAAGAGTAAGAACAAGATTCTCCCCGAGGATGATATTTTAGTAGGTTAATATGCAGGAAAGCTTTGATTTAAACGGAATAAAAATATACGTAAGCGACGACCACCGCTTCGGCACAGACGCCTTTCTGCTGGCTGACTATGCGGCAGTACGTCCCTCCCACAAGGTATGCGATTTATGTACGGGATGCGGAATAATCCCGCTTATCATGTGCAGAAAAAATCCTCCGAAGGAGCTATACGGCATTGAGATAATGCCAGATGCCGTGGAGCTTTTTAATAAAAGCGTCAGCGAAAACGGACTTTCAGACAGAGTAAAGCCCGTCTGCTGTGATTTAAAAGCACCCGAGGGCGTACCGACGGAATATTTCGATATAGTAACGGTAAATCCGCCCTACTGGAAAAAAGGCTCGGGCGAGGAACGGCTTTCTGAAAAGCAGGCGGCGGCAAGGCACGAAATACTCTGCGATATAAACGACGTGGTAAAAACCTCTGCAAAGCTGTTAAAGTACGGCGGCAGTCTTAAAATGTGCCAGATACCCCTGCGCCTTGCAGACGTTATCTGCTCTATGAGAGCAAACGGAATAGAGCCTAAGGCCATCACCCCCGTAGTAAATCATATCGGGGACAAGCCCTGGCTGTTTCTCATAAGCGGTAAAAAGGGTGGTAAATCAGGTATGGAGATAACTCCCGAATTTGTGGTATACGGCGAGGGAAACGAGTATTCTGCCGAGATGCAGAAAATATACGATATAAATTCAGAAAAGGAATAAACGATGTCAGGTAAGCTATATATAGTAGGCACTCCCATAGGAAATCTGTCGGATATATCACCAAGAGCATTGGAAACGCTTGCAAAGGTGGATTTTATAGCGGCAGAGGATACGAGAGTCAGCGGCAAAATGCTCCAGCATTTCGGCATTCATAAGCCGATGGTGAGCTATCATAAATTCAGCGGCAATAAAAGAGGCGAGGACATTGCCGAAAGACTGCGTCAGGGAGAAACCTGCGCTATAATCACCGATGCGGGTATGCCTTGTATTTCAGATCCCGGCGAGGAGCTGGTAAGAGATTGCCACACCTACGGCATAGAGCTTGAAAGCGTACCCGGTCCCAGTGCCGCAATCACCGCCCTTTGTATGAGCGGACTTGATACCTCCCGCTTTTCCTTTGAAGGCTTTTTAAGTGTAACCAAAAAGCAGAGGGAAGAGCATATCGAGGAGATAAAGGACTTTACCCGTACCCTTATATTCTACGAAGCTCCTCACAAGCTGAAAAACACCCTTCAGGATTTATACGATGCTCTCGGTGACAGACAGGCGGCCTTATGCAGAGAGCTTACCAAGATTCACGAAGAGGTAATAAAGGGTAGTCTGTCCGAGCTTATTGAGTATTATAAAGAAAAATCTCCCAAGGGCGAATACGTTTTAGTCCTTGAAGGAAAAAAGAAAGAGGAAAAAAACGCAGAGCTTACTTTGGAGGAGGCTGTAGCTATGGCGCAGGCTCTTATAGATAATGGCGAAAAGCAGAGCGAGGCTTGTAAGAAGACGGCGGCGAAAACTCCCTTTTCAAAATCAGAAATTTACAAGGCGTTGCTTTCGTAATCAGTCGAAAAAATACCCTGAAAAAATAGATTTGTACAATTTTATACACTATATACAAAATCGACAAGGAAAATTTGTTTAAAATACCGCCCTTGAATTGTAAACGATTTATTGCTATAATAAAATAAGACAATAAAAAAGTCACAGAATGCCCTTTGAAAAAATATTTTTCACATTTTCAAGAAGGGCTTTAAAAATAAGGAGGATATCCCAATGAACTACGGACATTTCGACCTTGCGAATAAGGAATATGTCATCACAAGACCTGACACACCTTCCGCATGGGCAAACTACTTAGGCTCACCTGAATACGGTGCAATTATTTCCAACAATGCAGGTGGCTACAGCTTTGTAAAGTCAGGTGCAAACGGACGTGTTATCCGTTACCGCTTCAACTCTGTTGCCAACGACCAGCCCGGCCGTTATATCTATTTAAAGGATAACGATACAAACGAATACTGGTCAGCTTCCTGGGCACCTGTGTGCAAGCCTCTTGACGAATTCAAGAGCGAATGCCGTCACGGTACAGCTTACACAGTTATCACATCCGAATACAAGGGCATCAAGTCTGAAGTAACCTACTACGTTCCCAAGGATGCAATTTACGAAGTATGGGCAGCAAAGGTTACAAACACAAGCGACAAGCCCAGAAAGTTAAGTGTTACAGGCTACTGCGAATTCGTTAACGATCCCAACTACGAGCAGGATCAGGTTAACCTCCAGTACACACTCTTCATCACCCGTACATACTTCAAGGGTAACTACATCCACCAGATGCAGAATGAAGTATACAACCCCACTTCAGGCCGTTTCCTCGGTCTTGCAAGAGCAAAGGCTGACGCCTTCTGCGGTGACCGTGATTCCTTCGTAGGCTCCTACAGAAGCTACGCTAACCCCAAAGGCATCGAAAACGGACTTAAGGGTGACTTAAACTACAATACAAACTCCTGCGGTGCGCTCCAGAGCGACATCGTATTACAGCCCGGTGAAACAAAGGAATTAACCTACGTTCTCGGCGGTGCAAAAGCAGACGCTGAAATCACAGAGCTTATCGCAAAGTACGACGAAGCAGGCGTTGTTGAAAAGGAAGTTGCAGAGCTTAAGGAATACTGGCACTCAAAGCTCGACAATCTCCAGGTAAACACACCCGATGCAAATTTCAACAACATGGTAAACGTATGGAATGCATACAACTGCTTTATCACCTTCATCTGGTCAAGAGCGGCATCCTTCCAGTACTGCGGCCTGAGAAACGGCTTCGGCTACCGTGATACCGTACAGGATATCCAGGGTATTATCCACCTTGCTCCCGAAATGGCAAAGAAGCAGATAATCTTCATGCTTTCCGCACAGGTTACAAACGGTGCAGGTCTTCCCCTTGTTAAGTACACACACAAGGCAGGCGAAGAAAATCATCCCGACGAAAACGATGAAAATACAGCATACGCAAAGGAAACAGGTCACCCCAGCTATCGTGCAGACGATGCTTTATGGCTGTTCCCCACAATCTACAAGTACATCAGCGAAAGCGGTGACAGTGCATTCCTCGACGAAGAGATTCTTTACGCTAACGACGGCGAAAAGGGTACTGTATACGATCACCTGAAGAGAGCTATCAGCTTCTCTATGAATAACCTCGGCACACACGGTATGCCTGCAGGTCTTCACGCTGACTGGAACGACTGCTTAAGACTCGGCAAGAAGGGCGAATCCACCTTCGTTGCATTCCAGCTTGTATACGCTCTTAAGATTTTAAAGACCTATGCTGAAGAAAAGAATGATACAGAATACATCAAGTATCTCGACGCTGAAATGGCAAAGCTCGACGAAATTCTTTCAGCTTGCTGGAACGAAGACAGATGGATCAGAGGCTATAAGGAAGACGGTACTGTTATCGGTCAGAGAACAGATCCCGAGGCTTCTATGTGGCTCAATCCCCAGTCCTGGTCAGTTATCTCCGGCTTTGCAAGCAAGGAGCAGGCTGAAAAGGCTATGGACAGCGTAGAAAGAGAGCTTAACACACCTTACGGTGCAATGGTTATGTATCCTCCTTACGTAAAGCACGGCTTCCCCGGTGCTCTTATGCAGTGCTTCAACAAGTGCACAAAGGAAAACGCAGGTATCTTCTCACAGCCTCAGGGTTGGCTCATCCTTGCTGAAAGTAAGCTCGGCCACGGCGACCGTGCATACAAGTACTGGAAGGAAGCAGCTCCCGCAACCTACAACGATAACGCAGAACACAGAGTTCTCGAGCCCTACGTTTACGGTCAGTTCGTTGAAGGTA
>JAFQUH010000014.1 GCA_017408635.1 Ruminiclostridium sp.
CGCCGCAGGCGGAATTTAAAATCCATCAATTGCCCTAAAGTAAGTAGTTATTGCCTATGGCAATAACTGTGGCAGTTGACAAAATCTATGATTTTGTCAACATATGATTCCCACAACTTCGTGCGTAGCACGAAACATCACTCCGACGGAGTCGGAACATCACACGGCGTAGCCGTGCATCACTTCGTGCAAAGCACGAAACATCACTTTGCAATTTGCCTTTGGCAAATTGCAACATGACAAGCCCCACAACTGTGAGTTGTGGGGCTTTGATGTTTTAAATTATAAGGTCGTTGCGGTAATCATTGAAGCGTCTGCAATGAGCTTCTGTGTACCTGACGTCTTATATGCCTTTACGTTCACCTTGTAGGTCTTGCCGCTTTCGAGTCCTGTAATCTTATGAGATACGGAGGATGCGGAGGTGAGAGTCTTTACGAGCTTCCAGGAGGTACCGTCATAGATGTAAACCATGTAGCCGGTAGCGTTTTCATTCTTATCCCATGCAACTGAGATAAAGTCTGTGCCACGGTTTGTCATTCTGAGGTTTGTTACTGCCGCAGGAGAAGTTGTTCCTGTGATAGCGCCTGTATACTTGCCGTATAAGGTACTGCCTGTGCTGTTGTTATAAGCTACCATTCTTACCTTATAGGAGGTGCTTGCTGAAAGACCTGATATTACGTAGCTTGTAGTATTGATGTCCTTGATATTAACAACGTTCTTCCATACACCATCCGTATACATCTGGAGGATATATCCTGTAGCGGATGCGTTCTTATTCCAGCTTACGGTAAGGGAGGTGCTTGTGCTTGCCGATACCTTCACGTCTGACATTGCGGCGGGCTTTGTTGTACCGGAAACAGATGCACTGTAGGTACTGTTGATTAAGAGCGAGCCGTTTGAAGCATAGCTCTTGATTCTGAACTTGTAGAGCGTGCTTGCAGTAAGACCTTCAATTACTACGGAGGTTTCTGCACTTGTCACGTCTGCCGCCTGCTGCCACTTGCCATCCTTGTAGATGTCTAAAATAAAGCCGTCAGCATAAGCGTTATCATCCCAGGTTACCGTCATTGTAGTATCAGTTGAAGCTGAAACTGTAAGACCTGTCACCATAGCGGGTGCCGTATATCCGGGGATAGCGCCTGTGTACTTACTGTAGAGCTTGGAGGTGCCGTAGGACTTGTATGCTACCATTCTGAAACGGTAGAAGCTATTAGGCTCAAGACCTGTAACAACGTGGCTTGTTGTATCGGCAGACTTGATTACTGCGATGTTCTTCCAGCTGTTGTTTTCCTGAATCTGTACTACGTAGCCGTCTGCAGTAGCGTTCTTGTTCCAGGAGAGTGTAAGATTATCACTGCCTCTGCCTGTTACCGCAAAGCCTGTCATAGATGCGGGAAGTGTAGCAACGTTTTCAAGGATAACGCCCTTTGTGTAAATGCGCTTGCCTGCGCTGTCAACACCGTAGGCTCTTATCTGAATAGTGTATTCCGTTGAGCTTCTGAGACCTGTGTACTTCCACTGTGTAATGGTTATATCGTCGATATCCTCACCGGCTCTTACTTCGCCGTCTTCCATTTCTTCGATAACGTAGCCGAGCATTGTGCCGTCTATGTCAAGACCGAGGTATTCATCCCACCTGAATGTGATGGAGCTTGCATCTCTGGATGCAACTGCAACACCTGTCATTGCAGGTAATGCAAGCATTTCTGTGACATCTGTCTTATAACTGTCGTTACAGTATGCGCACATATGGAGTGTGTAGCCTTCTCTTTCGTAGGTAGGAGCTACTTCAACGCTGCTGTATTCATGATCTGTTGTGGGAATTTCTATTGCGCCTGTTCTTGCATCACAATTCAGGCAATGTAAGGATTCTACACCTACTTCACTGCAGGTAGGCTGTTTATCTATGGTATAGCAATCTTCGAAATTGTGATGCGTCTTTACAGTAACTTCGGATCTTGAGCCTTCCGCCTGCTGATCGTCGGCGTCTATGTAACCGCAAACAGCAAAAGTGTACTGTGTGCAGGGTTCTGCACTGAAGGTATCGCTGTTTTCCGTAATTGTTTCAACAAGCTCGTATCCGTCGTCTGTCTTTACGTAGACGTTATATCCGTCAGCGTTTTCAACCTCTGTCCAGGACAAGGTAACAGAGTCCTTTTCTACCTTGACGTCAGTTATCTCTACTGCGTCTGCCACAATAGTTGTGCCGGGTAAATTCTCTGCATAGGGTATGAATTCTTCTAATATAACAGTAGCAGATACGTTGTCAACTGTCTTGAGAAGTTCAAAATATTCTTCTCCATCAATGCCAAGAGTAGCCATGATGACGTCTGCAAGATCTAATAAAACGTTATATCCGCTGAAACCCCAGTCTTCTTCTGCGCCAAGCAGATCGCCCTTGAGTAAACGATTGGGAAGCTTAAAGCTTGTGCCATCGGTAAGAGTTATTGTAATATCCGTTATAGTTGCCTTGACTCTACCCTTATCGCCGACCTCCGGGATGTGCTCGCTGCCGATTTCAATACCAAGGGCAGGATAGCTTTCCCCTTCCTCTACGGGTGCATAGAGAAGTGATTCTCCCGACTCATTGGTGATAGCGCTCTGAATATCAAGCCAGCTTAATTCAAATAGGGCTGTTCCATCCACTTCATCGATGTGAATTGTATATTCTTCCGCGTCAAACCAAGCCCAGTCGCCGCCTCTGTTCTGCATATAGAACTTCAGCCAGCCGTCGTGTTCGGGCTCATCAGGTACGTCGGGTTCTTCAGGATCTGAAGGTTCGTCGGGAACTGAAGGTTCGTCGGAAGGAACGTCGAGTCCGTTTATAGAAAAATCAATACCAATAGATGATGTGGGATAGGTACCGTTAAAGCCTTCGGCCTCAACATCATTCCAGATATCTACTAAAGTGATACAGATATATCCTTCGTCATCTGAAACGCAGGCTTCAGCATCGGTCTCGACTATCATATCGTCAACTAAAATGGTTATATCGCTGATCGTTATATCATCAGAATAAGGAATATCCGTTGATATACCAAGCAGATTGAAGGAATCTGCACCATCCATTGCCCAGTCAAAACCAGTTATACTCACCTGATAGCTGCCGTCACCTGATATAACTGCGTCTGTGAAGGATGCGGGCATTACGTAGGCTGATATATCAAAGTTATAGTATTCGGCGTAGTCAGGGTAAGTTTCTGCATTTTCACCATTTACTAAAACGTTGCCGAAGTAAACGGAATCCTTGCCGAAGGATTCATCATACCACTTGTTTCTGAAGGAATAAGCTCCTGTCTGAATGAACATATAACCGTTGTTAACGGAAGCTTCAGGCCCGTCAGGATCTTCAGGCTCGTCAGGATCGGAAGGTGCGTCGGGATCTACACCAGAGCTACCGAGTCCGCTTACGTTAAAGGAGATTTCAACGGATTCCGTAGGATATACACCGTCGTAGCCGTCAAGTGTAGTATCCCAGATATTAGCCAGAGTTACAACAAGATAGCCGTTTTCCTGATCTTCAAGGTCAACGTAGCCGTTCTCATAGGTTTCAACCTCTTCACCATCTATTCTGAGGCTTATATCGGTAATAATCACGTCCTCTGAATAGGGGATATCCGTAGCTACACCAAGCATATTGAATAAATCCGAGCCATCCATTGCCCAGTCAAAATCAGTAACGCCTACTCTGTAGAAGCCGTCGCCTGATATATCTGTATCCATAAAGTTTGCGGGCATTACGTAACCCTTTAATTCTGCGTCATAGTAATCGGAGTAGTCGGGGAATGCTTCGGGATCTTCGCTCCATACTACGATATCATCAAAATATTCCGTATCTCTTCCGTAAGTTTCTTCATACCACTTATTTCTGAAAGAATAAGCTTCTGTCTGAAGGAATATATATCCGTTGTAGTTGCCCACGGGATCTTCGGGATCTTCGGGTTCTTCAGGCTCTTCGGGATCTTCGGGCACGGAAGGTGTTTCAGGATCTGCGCTACCATCATCGGGAGTAATTGTAGCCCTCCAGTTAACCTCGTCACCAATCGTAGCATTCCATACCTGTAATAAAAGACCGCCTAACTGATCTATATCTTCAACCGAAAGGGCGTCCATAACTGCCTGAACGGTAGTCGAAAAGCTCAGCTCACCGCTTTCGCCGTTTACACCGGTCCAGCCATTCCATTCTGAGTCAAAGCCGGTAACGGCAAGCACCCAGGCAGACGTATCGGTTGATTCGTCTGTGCTGACTACTTCTATTTCTATCTTATCAGTAGGAGCAAGCACATACGTGCCGTCTACAGTAGGTGTATTTATCTGAGTAAGTGTGCAGTCAGGTCCCCATTCACTTGTAATAGTAGTTGCTGTGCCGCTTAAGGATATAACTTCACGGTCGCCGGAAGGTTCGTCCGTAGAAGGACCGTCCGTTGAGGGCTGTTCTGCTATATTCCTGAGGGAAGGGTTGCCCTGTCCGTCAAACCATACAAGAACCTCGCCGTCAGCGTCAAGTATCTCGCAGCAGGTTATCTCTACGGGAATAGTATCGTTTCCCCATTCCTGGAAAGCAAGCTGCATTACGGCAATCTCGTTTATTTCCCACTCATCTGTTTCGCAGGAGAGAGGATTTACGAAATCCGCTGTAATCGTATAGGTATAATCTCCCGTCTTTACGGTTGAAAGCTCGTTGTCGTTTGTTAAATCGTCATCCATTGTGTTGGGATTTGTATCTACGGTTTCGCCTTCTGCATTGACAAATTCGATACCCCACCAGTTATGGGACGGCCAGTTGTAGGTGCTGTAAATCTCCGTAACTGTCTCATCGTCATCCTCATACTGGATGATGTCACCGCCACAGCAGGAAAGCACGATTCCGCCGCCGATATTACCCTCAAAGAGTGAAAAAGCGTTCTCTTCGAGATCGGGATTATCAAGGTCAAGCTCGATAGTAAATCTTGCACCTGCTACTGTTGAGTAGTCGATGCCATAATCCGTTGCGGGCTTGTCGCCATCGGGATCGCCCTCGTTATAGAGCTGTACAAGCCACATTCCTGAGCCTGCTATCGTTCCCGGATCGGTCGATTCAGGCACTACAAGACTTGCGCTTGCTTCTGTAACCAGCATACCTGCCGCAAGCGTCGCGGCGGTAATTCTGCTTAACAATTTCTTCATAAAGAAGTTCCTCCTTCTAAATTTTGTCATTATTTATTATACTACATATATAGAGTTTTCGTCAATCTGCATATTTCACAATATTCTTTGTTATTTTTTGTTGGTGTTTTTATACTAAATTTTGCTTAAATTAATCTGAAACGTTAATTGGTTTGTAACTTTTTAACATTCGTACTATTTTCACGTTCTGAAATGAAATCGGAAAACCCCAGCCAACTACACCCCTCCGTTCACTTTAACCGCACTGCAAAACGGCAATGGTGCATATAAAAGCTCTTTCTTTCCATATTAAATTTGTGTGCTATTTTAATTGCTTTTTTATTTAATTTGTGTTATACTGTACTTTGTGTGATTAACGGAAAATATATACAGAGAAAGGATATGATAAAATGATTACAGTTTCAGACGTAAGTCTTTCCTTCGGCGGACAGATGCTGTTCAAGGATGTAAATTTATTATTCACGGCAGGCAACTGCTATGGTGTTATCGGTGCCAACGGCGCAGGTAAATCCACCTTCTTAAAGATCTTATGCGGAGATTTAGAGCCTTCCACAGGTAGCGTTTCCATTCAGGAAGGTCTTCGTATGTCGGTATTAAAGCAGGACCACTATGCTTATGACAACTACACCGTTCAGGAAACGGTTATAATGGGTAATCCCCGTTTATATGAGGTTATGAAGCAGAAGGACGAGCTTTATGCCAAGGAGGATTTCACAGAAGAGGACGGCGTTTTAGCAAGTGAGCTTGAAGGCGAATTCGCAGAGCTTGGCGGCTGGGAGGCTGAAAGCGATGCGTCAAAGCTGGTTCAGGGACTTGGTCTTGACGAAAGCATTTTATACAGTGAAATGAGTAGCCTTGCAGGTAACGAAAAGGTGAAGGTGCTTTTAGCCCAGGCGCTTTTCGGAAACCCTGATATTATTCTCATGGACGAGCCTACAAACCACCTCGATATCGACGCTGTGGCATGGCTTGAAGAATTCCTCGCAGAATACTTTGGTACAGTTATCGTCGTATCCCACGACCGTCACTTCTTAAACAACGTATGTACCCATACCGTTGATATCGACTATACAAAGATAAAGATGTACGTAGGTAACTACGAATTCTGGTACGAATCCTCACAGCTCATCCAGAAGATGATAAAGCAGCAGAACAAGAAGGCTGAAGAAAAGATTAAGGAATTACAGAACTTTATCCAGCGCTTCTCTGCAAACAAGTCAAAGTCCAAGCAGGCTACCTCAAGAAAAAAGCTCATCGACAAGTTGACGGTAGAGGAATTACCTGCATCCAGCAGACGTTACCCCTTTATCGGCTTTGATATGGAAAGAGAGATCGGTAAGGATATTTTACAGGTTGAAGGTCTTACAAAGACTGTTGACGGTGTAAAGGTACTGGATAACGTCAGCTTTACCGTAGGTAAGGGCGATAAGATCGCCTTCGTTGGTGATAATGAAATTGCGGTTACTACACTCTTTAAAATCCTTATGGAAGAGGAACAGTCTGATGCAGGCTTCTTCAAGTGGGGCAGTACCGCCAGCGTAAGCTATTTCCCCCAGGATAACAGCGAATACTTCAACGGTTGTAAGCTTTCCATCCTCGACTGGATAAGACAGTATTCAAAGGATGAAACCGAAACCTACTTAAGAGGCTTTTTAGGCAGAATGCTCTTCTCGGGCGACGACATCTTCAAGTCAGTTGACGTATTATCAGGTGGCGAGAAGGTGCGTTGTATGTTCTCAAGAATGATGCTTTTCCAGTCAAACGTACTTGTTCTTGACAGACCTACAAATCATCTCGACCTTGAAAGTATCACGGCGGTAAACAACGGACTTTCCGACTTCAAGGGAAATATTCTCTTTGCATCCCACGACCACGAAATAGTACAGACCGTCGCAAACAGAATCATTGAGATTTCCGACAAGGGCTGCTACGACAGACAGGGTACCTACGAAGAGTACGTTGAATGGCGTAAGGCTAACCACGGCGGCAAGTTCACACTCTGATGCATTAATAAAATATTATGGATATCTCCCGCCTGCAACAAAATGCAGGCGGGGTTTCTTATCCTGAAAATTCCCGATAAAACAAAAACGCACCCTTTACGCCATAAGGGTGCGTTTATATATCTTTGTAATATCCCGGGTTGTCGCTGAGCCCGAGTATATAATCCACGTTGGTTTTATAGAATTCGGCGAGCTTTATAAGTATAATAGTGGGGATGTCATTTTCTCCTGTTTCGTATTTGGAATAGCCTGTCTGCGACATATTAAGCATCTTCGCTACCTGCGTCTGATTCAGATCTGCGTCTTCACGGAGATCTCTTAATCTTTTGTACATAATATCCACCTCCTTCCCGTCAGAATCCGTCTAAATAAATTATACCTTTATTTAAGTTAAACTATATAAATTAATCTGAAATAGGTTAATTTTTGTGTATTTTTTATAGTTTTGCTTTTTAAATGTTGTATATTTATCGAATTGACTTTTAACCTGAAACAGATTAAAATATTATATAGGTTAATATTTTTGAGTTAAATTTTATTTAATCGGAGGTAGATCTATGAAAAAAATATCAAAGAAAATATTGTCACTCGTGACAGCTTTTGCAATGATATTCACAATTTTCGCTTCTCCCATAGGTGAAATAATGGGATTTATGGGTGATAGTGTGAAGGCGAGTGCTATAACCACAAGTGAGGTGCAAGAAAAAATTGAGGAAATAAAAACATTATTCCCTCAAGGAAGCTATTTCAATGCAAACGGAAGTGCTTGTTCACACAGCCAGAGTGAAACTTGCTATAACTGTATGTTGTATGGCGTACTGTACGGAAATTCAAAGGCAAACGGCACAGCGGCTTCTGCTCTCCTCAGCGATCAATCTTACACAAGTAGTTATACTTGTTGTGCATTCGCACGATTTGTTTTTTACAACATATTCGGTCACAAGCATACTACGAATACCACAAAAATCAGTAGCTCCACTTATGGCGGCGTAAATGATTCCTTTATGTCCCAGTTAAAGCCCGGAGATTATTTGGAATGCTACAAGAATGGTACGCTTGTTCATTACGCTGTATTTTTATATGCAGATACTGCAAATGATAAGTATTACATAGCAGAAGCAAATTACAGCAAACCGAGTGACGTAGCATATACGAAAGCAAGGTCATATTCCTCTTACTCATCTTTAGTTGCCTATCGTTCGAACTCTTACACAGAAGCGTCCTATTCCACAATAGCATCAGCTACCTATTTCATCAAGAACACTTCTACAAACACTTATTTAAGCGTTGATTCAGGTACGGACGCAAATACACAGAATATAAGCGTTGCTTCTAAATCAAACACAAATGCATTTAAGTGGAAATTTACAAACACTTCGGGTAAGGCATACAAAATACGTCCCTTATGCAGTACCTCAAGACTTCTGAACCCTTATGGTTCAACCGTTGCCAGCGGCAACAACGTAAACCTCTACGACGATACCGACTCTACACAGTGGTGGTATTTTGAAACGTTGGACGATGGTTACGTAATAAGAAACTATGCTAATTCCTCTTGCGTTCTTGATATAAGCGGAACAAACGTTCTGGTTTCTACTTACGTAGAAGGCAAGCAGTCGCAGATATGGACGCTTGCTCCCGTTGACCTTGTAAAGCCGACTATTACACTTGATAAGTCAAGCTACGAGGTAGGCGATACAGTCAATATTTCCTGGGCGGCTACTCCTTCAAGCACGAACTTCTCACATTATTGGCTCAGAGTTATTTCACCTGCAGGTGATAATCTTGTTCATAAGAGTATGGGCAATGTAAATAGTTATGCGTTAACAGTTACAGAAGAAGGAACATACACCATTATTGCTTCAACAACGCCTGTCGGCTCACCGAATGGTGAAAACAGCCTTGTTGAAGGAAAGACTTTCGAGGTAGGGCACGAGCATACCTACACAAGCAAGATTACAAAGGCGGCAACCTGCACAGCTACAGGCGTAAGAACTTATACCTGTTCAAAGTGTGGTGATAGCTATACTGAAACGATTGCAAAGACAGGGCATGATTATACAGAAACAGTAGTAGAGCCTACGTATACTTCTCTGGGCTATACCTATCACTATTGTGAAAATTGCGGAGATGAGTACGAGGATGAGTACGTAAACAAATTAAGCTACAGTGCACCTGTATATTACGGTGGCACCTCGACTACTGTCAGCACAGATACCGGTGTAGATGGCTCTATGATAGTTATCAGGAATTCCGCACTTGGAGTAATAGAAGAGGAAGATATAGCATTAAAGCCGACTGATATTATATATGCACATGTGTATCCTGAAGATTCTTCAACAGATACATCCGGATGGTCTGTTGCACTCAATTCTTTTGACGTAACATGGAATGGTTGGAATGCGGTTGTATCGGATAATGGAGTGCTCGAATTATCTTGCCAGGTATCAGACGTGATGGAAGTTATAGGCTGTGACGACATATCAACTTTCGGCGGATTCATTTTACAGGTCTGGGGTACCGAAGCTGATGTCAGCATAGAGTGGTATCTTGATATTGTAGAAGCTCCTACCGTTTCTGCACTTTCAGGCTTTGGCGTAAAATCCCGCAACTACAACTCTATCACTTTAAACTGGGCACAGAACTCTACTGCTTCAGGCTACATAATCCAGCAGTACAAGAACAATACGTGGACTAATATTGCAAATATCAAGAGCAA
>JAFQUH010000174.1 GCA_017408635.1 Ruminiclostridium sp.
CCGTGAGAAATTTCGGAGGGGTGGGTTTTCTGTGCAACGGAGTGAATCGCATGCTACAACAAGGAAAAATAGTTTCCTTTTCTGTTAAGATTTTTGCCATTTTGTGATATGATATCATGTAGAATTATATTTAAATTTGTAAATACGTGACTGATAACAGAATATGGTTTGCTGTTCGGTTTATTGGACACATATGATGATAGAATTATTATAATAAAGGCATTCATCGAAAAAGATATATTTTTTAATCAAAAAATAAAGCTCTCATAAAGAGAGCTTAAGTTTACACACACTGTGTAGTCGGAAAACCGACGATTTGAATGAATTTTTATTTGAACTCGTAGTGTAATTTCATAGGGGACTATGAAACTATGTATATAATAACACATTTTCAGGAGGATGTCAATATGCAGGAAGAAAAAATTTATGTCGGGCTCGATATAGGCACGGATTCTGTAGGTTATGCCGTAACGGATCAGAGCTATAAGCTGAAGAAATTCCACGGAGAGGCTATGTGGGGAGTCACGCTTTTTGACGAGGCAAACCTTAATAACGAAAGAAGAATGCATCGCACGGCAAGACGTCGTCTTGACAGAAGACAGCAGAGAGTTTCACTCGTTTCAGAACTTTTCGCAAAGGAAATTTCGAAGGTGGACGAAAGATTTTTCATAAGACTGAAGGAGAGCGGTCTTTATCGTAGCGAAAGCGAAGCTCCCTTCACGCTTTTTAACGATAAGGACTTTACCGATAGGGACTACCACAAGAGATATCCGACCATCCACCATCTTATTGTAGAGCTTATGAGCTCGGACGAGCCTCATGACGTCAGACTCGTTTACCTTGCCTGCATATGGCTGGTTGCACACAGAGGACATTTTCTGAGCGAAATAAGTATGGATAACTTATCTGCTCTTACAGATTTCAGTATCGTTTATAAGGAGCTTACAGACTACTTTGCAGATAACGGCTTTTCACCCTTATGGCAGGATATTGATGAAGCGGAAATACAGACAATATTAAGGAAAAAGACGTCTGTCACCGCAAAGGGAAAGGAATTATCTCTTGCGATGTTCAAAGGTCAGAAGGTACCTAAAGAGCCTGCTGAGAGCTTCCCCTTCAATACCGAAATAATACTCAAGGCTCTTTGCGGCAGTAAAATTAACGCAAAGGACATGTTCTGCAATGATGAATATGCGGATATTCCGTCATTTACCCTTGCAAGCAACGAAGAACTGGAGGGGATAACGGGTCTGCTCGGTGATGACGGCGAGCTTATAAAAAGGCTGAAGGGAATATTTGACTGGACTTTACTTGTAGATTCCTTGCAGGGCAAAAACACCATATCTCAGGCGAAGGTCAGAGTATATGAAAAGCATAACAAGGATTTAAAGGCTCTTAAATATATCGTAAAGAAATATCTTAAGGGCAGCTATTACGAGCTTTTCAGAGGGGCAAAGAATAATAGCTATACCGCTTACGTTGAAAGCTCCGAGAACAGCGAGGCCTTCTTTAAAAATATTTCAAAGCTTACAGAGAAGCTGGACGTGGAAGAATCCGACAGACCGCTTTATGAGAAAATGCGTTCAGATATGGAAGCAGGAATATTCTTAAGAAAGCAGAAGGATGGAGATAACAGAGTAATACCTTATCAGCTTTATCTTTACGAGCTTCAGCAACTGTTAAAAAAGGCGGAAGGCTATCTTGATTTCCTTTCCGAAAAGGATGAAAACGGACTTACCGTATCTGATAAGATTGTTTCTGTATTCGCCTTCCGTGTACCTTATTTTGTAGGGCCGCTGAACAGACATTCACAAAAAGCCTGGTTTGTCCGCAAGACCGAAGGGAAGATATACCCCTGGAATTTTACCGAAAAAGTTGACCTTGATTTAAGCGAAGAGGAATTTATAAAAAGAATGACCAACACCTGCACTTATCTGCCCGGAGAAACAGTCATTCCGAAGGAATCCCTTGTTTATCACAAGTTTACTGTTCTGAATGAGATAAATAATATAAAAATAGACGGAGTACCCTTGCCTGTCAAAGTAAAACAACGACTCTATAACGAATATTTTATGGGGAACAGAAGAGTATCGGCAAAGGGTATAAAGGGCTTTTTAAAGAGTATAAACTGCTTTGGCGATGGTCAGGAACTCAGCGGAATTGATATTCAGATAAATTCCAATCTGAAGCCGCATCATGATTTTAAAAGGCTTGTGGAGAGCGGAATGCTTTCTGAAACGGACGTCGAAAGAATAATCGAAAGACTTACCTATTCCGAGGACAGAAGAAGAACTTCCAAGTGGCTGAAGGATAATTTCAGCAGCTTATCCGAGGAAGATGTAAGATATATTTCAAAACTGAATTATAAGGATTTCGGCAGACTGTCCAAAAAATTTCTTTGTGGCTTTGTCGGAACGGAAAAAAGTACGGGAGAAACCGCCACTATAATCGACTTCTTATGGAATACAAACAATAACCTGATGATGCTTTTATCTGAAAGATTTACCTTTACGGAAGAATTGGAAAAGCTCCGTGAGGAGTACTATTCCAATGGTGATAAGAGCATTGACGAGCAGCTTAATGATATGTATATTTCCAATGCGGTAAAGCGCCCTATCATCAGAACTATGGAAATAGTTAAGGAAATCAAAAAGGCCTGCGGCAGAGCGCCCGACAGAATATTTATTGAAATGGCAAGAGGCGGTACTGCTGACCAGAAGAACAAGAGAACCTTATCCCGCAGAAGACAGCTTGAAGAATTGTACAAGAAGTGCCGTGATGAGGACGTAAGACTTGTGAAGGCACAGCTTGAAGAAATGGGAGATTTGGCGGATAATAATCTGCAGAGTGACAGACTTTATCTTTATTTTATGCAGCTTGGCCGTTGTATGTATAGCGGAGAAGCTATTGATATTTCTGCGGTAAGGGGCACGACCTACAATATAGACCATATTTACCCTCAGGCTTTTGTTAAGGATGACAGCGTATTAAATAATAAGGTGCTGGTAAGATCGGAAGACAACGGACAGAAGAGTGATACCTATCCCGTAAGTCCCGCTGTTCAGAGTAAAATGAGAGGCTTCTGGAAGATGCTGAAGGACAACGGACTTATTACAGAGGAAAAGTATAAGCGTCTTATAAGAACAGATGCGTTTTCTGATGAAGAAAGACTTGCCTTTATCAACCGACAGCTTACTGAAACTACCCAGTCCACAAAGGCGGTAGCCACACTTTTAAAGAAATATTATCCCGAAACTGAAATCGTGTACGTAAAGGCAAGACTGACGTCTGAATTCCGTCAAGAGTTTGATATGCTCAAATCCCGTACATATAATGATCTCCATCACGCAAAGGACGCCTACCTCAATATTGTAACGGGTAACGTGTACCATCACAGATTTTCAAAGAACTGGTTCAGACTTACCGATCATTACAGTATGAGAACAAGCAGAGTATTCGGTAGTGAGCTTGTCCGTGGCGGTGAGGTTATCTGGAATAAGGATGAGATGCTCGGCACTATCAGAAAGATCGTGGCTAAGAATAATGCCCATATGACGAGATACGCTTACTGTAAGCATAGTGGACAAAGCGGTGGTTTATTTGACCAGAAACCTGTTAAGGCTGCTGAAGGGCTTGTGCCACGAAAGAAAGGACTTTCGACGGAAAAATACGGTGGATACAACGGATCGACGATTACTTTTTTTGTAATGATAAAATACACAATAGGTAAAAAGACTGACGTCATGATAATGCCGGTAGAGCTTCTTTTTGCTGATAAAGCCTGTGCAAGTGAAGAAGCAATGGCTGAATATGCTAAGAACAGAATAGGCAGAATTACAGGAAAGACCGTGGATTTCGTATCATTCCCTCTGGGCATGAGAAAGATAAAAATCAATACAATGCTGTCGCTTGACGGTTATCGTGTTTGTATTACAGGTTCATCTAGTGGAGGCAGATGTATCATACCTATGCCCTTCGTTCCCTTTGTTGCCGATAGCAAGACGGAACTTTATATAAAGCGTCTTGAAGCCTTTGTGGAAAAGTGCAAGGAAAATCCAAATTTTGTATACAGAGCGGATTATGACAAAGTAACGGAAGAGGAAAATATCCGGCTTTACGATCTGTATATTGAAAAGCTGACAAATTCTATATTCGTAAAGCGTCCCAATAATCCCGCAAAAACACTTGTTGATGGAAGAAACATTTTTGCAAAGCTTGATATAAAAGAGCAGTCGAAGGCATTACTTTCTATACATCAGGTATTCGGAAGGGTTGCAGATGGTTGTGATCTTACAGCAGTAGGTGGAGCTAAAGCATCGGCTACGACAAAAATCAGCTCAAATATCTCCAACTGGAAGAAGCGTTACAAGGACGTAAGAATAATAGACGCTAGTGTATCGGGACTCTGGGAAAAGAAATCACAGAACCTTCTGGAATTATTATGAGCTGGCGGACGGTAGTAATATCAAAACGCTGTAAGCTGGATTATCGTATGGGCTATATGGTAGTACGGGCAGAGGAAACAAAACGGATTTTCATTGATGAAGTAGCGGTGCTTATGATAGAAAATCCTGCCGTCTCCTTTACCGGCTGTCTTTTAGAAGCACTTACCGAAAAGAAGGTAAAGGTTATATTCTGTGACAGTAAGCACAATCCTATGGCGGAAATAATCCCCTATCATATTGCTTATGACAGCTCACAGAAAATCAGGAGGCAGATATCCTGGGATGAGGATATAAAGGATCTTGTCTGGACAGAGATAGTCGCTGAAAAGATAAGAAAGCAGGCTGATTTCCTTTCGGAAAAGGAAAAACAGAAGGAAGCGACAATGCTTTATTCCTACATTGGTCAGATGGAGCACGGTGACGTCACAAATAGAGAAGGACATGCGGCAAAGGTTTATTTCAATGCCCTTTTCGGACCTGATTTTATAAGAAGTGAAAACTGCTTTATAAATTCGGCACTTAATTATGGATATAGTATAATTCTGTCCGCATTTAACCGTGAGATAGTTTCCAAAGGGTATATGACACAGCTTGGGTTATTCCATGATAATATGTATAATCCTTTCAATCTCGCATGTGATCTTATGGAGCCGTTTCGCATCCTCGTGGATAGAGAGGTGATGAAATTATCACCCCAGAAATTTGATAAGGAAGAGAAATACGCTCTTTGTGATATTCTGAATCATATCGTTATGATAGACGGAAATCAGCAGACGGTAATAAATGCCGTGAAGATATACACGGGTAGCGTATTTGAAGCGATAAATCAGGAGGATATCCTGAAGCTGAAATTTTATAATTTACTATGAGTTACAGATTTATGAGAATGTTAGTGATGTTTGATCTGCCCGTGGAAACGGGTGAGGATAGAAGAAACTACAGAAAATTCCGCAGTATGCTTATGAAAAACGGCTTTGTAATGATGCAGGAGTCGGTATATTGCAGGATGGTGGTAAACCATACGGTCGAAAGTGCGGTAATCGAAACAATAAAAAAGAGCAAGCCTCCCAGAGGACTTGTTCAGGTTATGTCTGTTACTGAAAAACAGTTTGCTAAAACTGTTTACATAGTCGGAGATTCCGACAGGGACGTTATAGATAGCGATGAAAGGTTGATAATACTATGAGATTCGTCTATCCGCTGATAACGGAAGAGTTTGAAACAGACAAGGGATATTTTAATACTATAGTTATAGAAAACCAACAGCTTTTATCTGAAATTATAGAAGATATCTATAATCAGAAGAATGGCAATGAGGGAAAAGCTGTGGTGTCTGAAAAATACGTTCCTCTCCCTTTTTCAAAAAACGTTGAGATTATTGACAGATTTATACCTCTGGAGCTGAACACAAAGCCGGTTATAAACGGAGTCTGTTCAGCTTTAGAAAGGTATGCCCTTAACGAAGAAAATTACAGCCGCACCTGTAGAATAACAGCGGAGCTGGAGCAATATCTGTATGAGCTTTCTATGGAAATTCCCTGCAGTATTTCCTTTGGCTCAGTTACAATATCATCTATAATAAAACATTCGGGTGTTGAAATAGACACAAACGGCTCGGGAATAGCCGAAAAGCTATGTGAATATATAGAGCTTGTAACAGAATTTGATAGAAAAAAGCTCTTCTTTCTTATAAATATGAGAAGCTTTGTAAACGATAAGGATATGGAAAATTTTATCCGTACCGTTCTTACTCACGGATATCACGTTATAGCTATCGAGAATCATACCTACAGCAAGCTGATAAATGAAAAAAGAATTATAATTGATAGCGATATGTGTGAGTTTCCCGGTTGAAAACGCCTTCGTATTGTGATATAATTTATATTATGGGAACTTGTTCCCATAAGCAACCGTCAGGTTGCCGACGCAAAGCGTCGAATATACATTTCAAGGTTCTCTCAGCCGTCGAAATCTTCGATTTCGTTAACGGCGTGAGGTTCTTATAATTGCATTAGTGAAATTACACTTTACGGGAATTTTCCGTAGTGTTCTGAACAAAGATAGGTTTTACCCCTTTACACGAATATTTCAGGTCGGCAGTTCGTAGGCTGTTTAAACGGAAATGGTTTCGTTTGATCTGGATTTATCAAGCCTCAGATTGTTTTTTGGAAAGTACTTTTTCCAAAAAACTCCAAATTTGAGGTTTGAGAGTAGTGTAATTTCATAGGGGACTAAAACAACAGTGCAAATTTATACCTAAAGTATGTAGTTTGAGAGTAGTGTAATTTCATAGGGGACTAAAACATACAGGGTTATGAAATATCTTATACAGAAGTTTGAGAGTAGTGTAATTTCATAGGGGACTAAAACAACGAACCCGACGAGGTAAGCAAGATGTTTGTTTGAGAGTAGTGTAATTTCATAGGGGACTAAAACTGCGAATTTGCAGGATAAAGGTCTTTTGTGGTTTGAGAGTAGTGTAATTTCATAGGGGACTAAAACTTGTGTCTATTTTTTAAATTTTCCATTTTAGTTTGAGAGTAGTGTAATTTCATAGGGGACTAAAACTTCGTGAGTTCGATTCTCACCATCACAGCCGTTTGAGAGTAGTGTAATTTCATAGGGGACTAAAACTATTACCAGGCTGTAAATTATTATTATGACGTTTGAGAGTAGTGTAATTTCATAGGGGACTAAAACTATTACCAGGC
>JAFQUH010000175.1 GCA_017408635.1 Ruminiclostridium sp.
CGTATATCATCTGCGAAGCAGATATCATACCCACAGGGTATATCACCCGTTCCGACAGGAACGGATATCATTGAAAAAAGTCACCTTTGTCGGTAGACAAAAGTGACTTTTTTCTTGGCACGCCAAGAGGGATTCGAACCCCCGACCCTCTGGTTCGTAGCCAGATACTCTATCCAGCTGAGCTATTGGCGCACATCTCAACACCAATATATTTTATCACATCAAGGCTTAAATGTCAAGTGTTTTTTTGCAAAAATTAAATTTTATTGCTTTTGTATAAAAACCGACTTTTTCTCCAATAGTTTCAGAAAAAATCAGGGCGACCGAAATCGCCCTGACAGATTAATTAATAATTTTCCTCGCAGATTTCGAAAAAGCTCTTGGGGTGTGCGCAGGTGGGGCACATTTCGGGAGCCTTTGTACCAACTACGATGTGGCCGCAGTTTCTGCATTCCCAAACCTTTACTTCGCTCTTTTCAAATACCTGAGCTGTTTCTACGTTCTTTAATAATGCACGGTAGCGTTCTTCGTGGCGCTTTTCGATTGCCGCTACAAGACGGAATTTAACTGCAAGTGCCTTAAAGCCTTCTGCTTCCGCAGTCTTTGCAAATCCCTCGTACATATCTGTCCATTCGTAGTTTTCGCCGTCAGCGGCATCCGCTAAGTTTTCAGCTGTTGTGCCGATACCCTCAAGCTCCTTGAACCACAGCTTTGCGTGTTCCTTTTCGTTGTCAGCCGTCTTTAAGAAGAGAGCCGCAATCTGCTCGAAGCCTTCCTTCTTTGCCTTGGATGCAAAGTAGGTGTACTTGTTTCTTGCCTGGGATTCGCCTGCAAAAGCGGCTAAAAGATTCTTTTCGGTCTGTGTGCCTGCATACTTGTTCATAATAATTTCTTCCTTTCGGTAAATTATATTTTTGAGCATTCGCTCTTTGTTACGCATATTGTCTGCCCTTTTATTTTATCACAAATCGGACGTTTTGTAAAGGGTTTTGAAAAAGTGTAACATTAAAAACTTCTTATACGTTTTATTATGGTAGGTATGCAGGGTTTTATTCGAGGTCAGTCTTCGGACTGTGGTGGTTTTACTTCTATTGTTTGCTGTACTTCATTTACCGCGCTAACCGATTTGTCTATTGCGTCCTTGTTTTCTTCTCTGATATCTGCATAGGTTGCGTCGTTTTTATAAGGCTTGCTCACAAGCGGCGTGAAATAGTCCTGGTATGCTATAAGACTACTTGCAAACATACCCGCCATATCCGTACCGAATATCATATCAAATACCGGCTTGTTGCGGGTATCGTCGGTAGTTTCTTCGATTTTGTAAAGAAGCTCGTCAGTCCATCCGTACTCGGCTTTTTTTGTTTCGTAGACGTATTTTTTCGTTTCAGGATTCTCGCATAAAACAGAGGATATCATAAAGGCGGCATATCCTTCTGGATTTTTTGAGCCTGTGCACAGCATATAGGAATTTATTCTTGCATCGTAGTAATAATTATTGCCATCTGTCGATTTCGGGAAAGGTACAAGTTGTATTTCGTCCGCATCCCATTCAAGTAATTCCGCATATTTTTGCCACTGATTTTCATATACGTAACTGTTATCAGCAAAAAACAAGGTTCTGCCAACCGCCCACATTCTATAGCTTGGCGTCCAGTTATTTATTATCTCTACAGGATACCTCAGCTGATTTTTGCTATTGTACTTATTTTCACTATCGTTAAACCTTGTCCTCAGCGTGTCCATCATATTTTCTATATCACTATCATAAAGGTTGCTGACAAGATTGCCGTTTTCTATACTGAAAAGCGCCTTTCCCGTAGTGGCAACAAAGCCGTATTCGGCACTATATCCGTCAATGGCGTACGTCTCTTCTCCTGCCATCATAAATTTTTTTGACATATCAAAAAAAGCGTCAAGAGTCCATTCACCCTGTTTATAAAGTGCATAGGGATCAGGAAGTCCGTACTCTTCAATAACAGTTTTTCTGTACCAAAGATACTCGCTTGCATCTATAGAAATGATAGGAGCATAAGTCTTGCCCTTCCATTTCATCGCATCAGCATACTTGTTATGCGTTTTCCAGATACTACGCTGAAAATCAATAACGTCATCCACACTCTGAAAAAAGCCCTTACATATACCGAAGGGATACGCATTCTCATCAAAGGGAATTATATCCGGTGACTGATCGGAGGATATAAGCTTTGCAAGCACTACGTATCTGTCAGAATAGTTTACCTTCTGCACGATACAGAATGCATCATCGTCAGGAATGTCTTCATATCCTGTGGGCTTATTTTCAGGGATACCGAAGAATGATTTGAACATATCCGACTGCACGCTATAGTCGTACGTATCGCCCCAGGTCATAATTATCGGCTTTGTAGTGACGTCTATTTCAGGCGGTGGAGGACCGTCACAGTCAATACTACCATATGATTCCGTCGAAGAGGATAAAACGCTTTCCGTCATACTCTGGGAGGTTCCTCCGCTTTCGGGATGCGTAACGGGAACGCCCTGCATATTGACAATAATCGATACTACCACAGCTACCGCACCGAGAACGAGAACCGTTGCCGCCGCCATAGTACCGTATTTCAAAAATTTATTTCCTGCTTTCTTTTCCTCCTTCTTATTTTTCTCATAATCGGCACAAATACGCTCGTATATATCTTTCTTCTGCGTATTTGTTGCCCTTATCTTATCAATACTCTTTTTTATCATTTGTTATCCTCCTTATCTGTAAGGACGTCTTTCAACTGCTCTTTGGCTCTCTTTAAACGGTTTCGCACAGCCGAGCTTGTGATACGGAGCATTTTACCTATCTGTATACTGTCATAGCCCTCGTAATAATAAAGGTATATAACGGTTTTCAGATTATCCGGCAGATTGCATACCGCCATCAGCGTTTCATCGTGATAATCACAGACGGGAACGCTTTCGCCCTCCTCGATAAGAGAAGGCTTTCTGCTCCAGTGGTTTATCATATTCTTGCATACGTTTGAGCTGACACGGATAAGCCATGCCTTTTCATGCTCGGCATTCTGAAAGGTTTTTTCAGCTTCCAGCAGTTTTAAAAAGGTTGTATGTACGGCGTCCTCGGTATCCGCTTTATTTTTCAGATACATATAACAGATGCGGTATACCATATCGAAATGGCGTTCGTACAATACCTTGAAATTTTCGGAAGGTAAATCAGAGCTCATAATTACCATCCTCCTTTTTTCGTCTTTCATATATAATACAATTGGGAATAGTCATATGACACATATAAATTAACAAATTCAGTAATTTTAATATATCACAAAACGTCACAAATGTAAACCATAGGTTAAATTCTGTGAAAGGATTCTGAAAAATGCTTTATATAAATATTTCCGCTTGAAATTATGCTTGTTTTATGGTACAATAGATTGGATAATTATTTATTATAAGAAAGGAACGTATTATCGTGGATATTTTTGGTGAACAGCTTGTAAGAAGAGAGGTTACGGGAGTTGACTGGGCAAAGAGAATAGGACTTGCGCTGGGCGGACTTATACTGTCCTCCGTTTCTATGTTTTTTGCTCTGGCAACGGGATTTTCTATACTTCTCTTTTTAGCGGTAGGTATACTTTTCGGTCTTGTATGGCTGCTTACGGGTATGAATTACGAATACGAATACATACTTACAAACGACGATTTCGACTTTGATAAGATAACCGGCAAGAGAAAAAGAAACCGCCTTATCACAATAAAGTTCAACACAGTAGAGGAATTCGGCGAATATAACGGCGAACAGGGTAGTGACGTAGAGGCAACCGTTGTTGCAACTGACAACACAGGCACAGGCATCTACTACATCATTGCAAAGCACAAGACTCACGGCAGAACAATGGTGCTCTTTACACCCAACGATAAGATGATAGGTCTTACCCTTCAGGCTCTGCCCCGCAAGGTAAGAAGCGAAACCAAGGTAAAAATGCCTGAACAGAACGTATCATCGGAGGAAGAATGAGAAGAGCCTCTCTTAAATACGGAGCAGGCTCAGTAGCCTTATCAGTTGTTTTATTCTTATCCGCCTGCGGCAAGGTAGATCTCGCCATGAACGGAACAGAAGACAGCTCTGCTATACAGACTACCGCTCCCGTCACGACAACGACCGCACAGACTACCGTAGCAACTCCTCCGCCCGTAGAGGAATTTATTCCTGATGACAGCTTTGTAAAGTGTGAGGCGGCTATATGCTACAATCTTACAAAGGGCGAGATAGTCTACGAAAAGAATGCGGATAAAAAGGTATACCCTGCAAGCCTTACAAAGCTACTTACCGCTCTGACTGCGATAAACTATACCGCCCCCGAATACGTCTATTACGTAGGTAGCGAGATAGGTCTTGTCGAGCCTGATTCAAGTATGGCGTGGCTTTACGAGGGTACTTATATCGACAGAAACGGTATACTGACGGCAATGCTTGCCCCTTCGGGCAATGACGCCGCTTACGTTATTGCGGTAAACGTGGCAAGAAAGATATACGGCGATCATCTTACAGACAGAGAAGCGGCGGATTATTTCGGCGTGCTTTTAAACGATTATGCAAAGTATCTCGGTGCGGAAAATTCCAACTTCATCGTACCTGACGGATACCACAACGACGAGCATTATACCACTCCGAGAGATATGCTGAAGATTGCTATTGCGTCGGCAGAAAGCGAAACCATCTGCAATATCACAAAGGAGCCTTCTCCTCTTGTGTACGATGAGTACGGCAACTGGCTGAGCTGGAATAACGGTAATCTGCTTTTAGAGGATACCACTATCCCTTATAACGTCTACGGACTGAAAAACGGATATACCGACGAGGCAGGCTTCTGCTTTATCGGTCTTGCCGAAATGGACGGTACGACTATAATTACCCTTACCTTTGACAATTACATTCCTAACAGATATGCGGATACCAAAAAGCTCTTTGATTTAGGCTTTGATATATATGATGAAGAGCGGGACTATTACTACGTTCCCGAGGAAACGGAAGAGGAAGAATAAAAAATGAAGATTTTAGCAATAGAAAGCTCCTGCGACGAAACTGCGGCGGCGGTGGTGGAAAACGGCAAGACCGTTCTTTCATCGGTGATTGCGACACAGATAGACGAGCATAAGCTATACGGAGGAGTAGTTCCCGAAATAGCTTCACGCCGTCATTGTGAAAATATCACGGGCGTTGTAGCAGAGGCTATCGAAAAAGCAGGGATAAGTCTTTCTGATATCGATGCGGTGGCAGTAACCAACGCCCCGGGACTTATCGGTGCGCTCCTTGTAGGCGTGAATTTTGCCAAGGGACTTGCGCTCACTCTCGGAAAGCCGCTGATAGCGGTGCATCACATAAAGGGACATATAGCGGCAAACTATATAACCCATCCCGATTTGGAGCCTCCCTATCTGTGCCTTGTGGCATCAGGCGGTCACAGTCATATCGTAAAGGTAAACAGCTACACAGAGCTTGAAACGGTAGGTAAGACTACCGACGATGCGGCAGGCGAAGCCTTTGACAAGGCGGCAAGGGCTATGGGATTTCCCTACCCCGGCGGCGTGCATATCGACAAGGCGGCAAAGCTCGGTGACAGTACGAAATATAAACTGCCGAAGCCTGCCACAAAGAACGAATATGATTTCAGCTTTTCGGGACTGAAGACTGCCGTTATGAATCTTATAAACAATTCAAGGCAGAAGGGTGAAGAGGTGGATATGAACAGCGTAGCCGCCTGCTTTCAGGAAACTATTACCGATATTCTGTCCGACAAATTCATTCTGGCGGCAAGAAATCTCGGCTATAAAAAAATCGCCCTTGCGGGCGGCGTAGCGGCAAACTCGGCTTTAAGAGGCAAGATAGCGTCAAAGGCGGAGGCAAACGGTATGGAATTTTTCGTACCCGAGCTATCTTTGTGCGGTGACAATGCGGCTATGATCGGTTGTCAGGCGTATTATGAATATCTGGCAGGTAATATTGCCGATATGTCGCTCAACGCCTATGCAACAAAAAAACTGCATATGCTGTAAGCAAAAGATCAACCCGATTATATCCGTTAAATAATCGGGTTATTTTATGTGGACAAAAATAATATAGATTTAGTATCCGAATCTGACAAAAAGGAAGGTAAAAGCTATGGAGCTTACGCTTATGTTTTTTGTAACCAATATTCTGCTGGGCGCAGGACTTGCTATGGACGCCTTTTCGGTATCTCTGGCAAACGGTCTTAACGAGCCTGAAATGAAAAAAACGAAAATGCTGGGCATTGCGGGTATATTTGCATTTTTCCAGGGGTTAATGCCTATGATAGGCTGGGTATGTGTACATACCATCCTGCAGTATTTTAAAAGCTTTGAAAAGATAATACCCTATATTGCCCTTGTGCTTTTATGCTTTATCGGCGGCAAGATGCTTGTAGACGCCATAAGACATAAGAACGGCGAGGATGAAAAGCAAAAGCTCACTCTTCTGCTTCTTTTGGTTCAGGCGCTGGCAACCTCTATAGATGCTCTTTCGGTAGGCTTCACAATTGCGGAATACGGCTTTCTGACAGCGCTTATTGCAGTCTGTCTTATTATGGCGGTAACCTTTATAATCTGTCTTGCGGGCGTTATCATCGGAAAGAAATTCGGTACAAGATTTGCAGGCAAGGCGGAAATTGCAGGCGGTATAATCTTAATCCTTATCGGTATTGAAATATTTGTTACGGGTGTATTGTTCTGATGAAGAACAGAACACAGAAAATCGTCACCTGTGCCATGCTGACGGCGGTAACGGCTCTGCTGTCACTTATAGCCATACCGATGCCTTCGATGATACCGATATCCTTACAATGCTTTGCTATAGCTCTGTGCGGATATTTTGCAGGTAGCATTATGGGGACTGTATCGGTTATAGTATATATACTTATAGGTGCGGTGGGCGTTCCCGTTTTTGCGGGTATGCGGGGCGGCTTTGCGGTGCTTTTCGGGGCGACGGGCGGCTTTATAATCGGGTTTATTCCATTATGTCTTTTATGCGGCGGCTTCGGATTAGCTGAGAAGAGCGGCAGATACCGTCATATCACGGCTATCGCACTTGGAATAACGGGGCTTCTGATATGTCACCTATGCGGAATAGTTCAGTTTATGCTTGTTATGGGAACGGATTTTCCGACCGCATTTCTGACGGCGTCACTCCCCTACATAGCAAAGGATATTCTGTGCATAACTGCCGCTTATCCTGTAAATAATATACTAAAAAAAGCTATGATACACAGGTAACGAAAGAATTTTTATGGAAATTTACCACATACGATATTGCGGTGATAAAAATTTTTTATACACTTGAAAAACTTATAAAAAAACTCTTGACAACGAGAGTGATTTGTATTAAAATTTTAGAGGAAAAAAATTTTACAAAAAGGAAGGACAACCCACATGGAAAAGATCTACACTGGCAAGACAAAGGATGTTTACAGCCTTGACAACGGCAACGTAATGCTCAAGTTCAAGGACGACTGCACAGGTAAGGACGGCGTTTTCGATCCCGGTGAAAACACAGTTGGTCTTACAATCGACGGCATCGGTAAGGAAAACCTCAAGACCTCCATCTACTACTTCGAGCTTTTAAAGAAGGCTGGCATCAAGACTCACTACGTAAGTGCTGACGTTGACAACGCTACTATGGAAGTATTACCCGGTAAGGTATTCGGCCACGGTCTTGAAGTTATCTGCCGTTTAGTTGCAACAGGCAGCTTCATCCGCAGATACGGCGAATACATCGCTGACGGCAC
>JAFQUH010000176.1 GCA_017408635.1 Ruminiclostridium sp.
GATGCGGCAGGCGATTTCTCCCCCTGCTCAAATCTCACCGTTGCAGAGATGAAGGAGATAGGCAGACTTTTAGGACTGCCCGACGTACTTGTAGATAAAGTGCCCATCGACGGACTTTGCGGCAAGACTGACGAAGAAAATCTCGGCTTTACCTATGCAGAGCTGGATTTATATATCAGAGAGGGCATCGAGCCTGCTCCTGAAAAGAAGGCAAGAATAGACCATCTCCACAGAATCAACCAGTTCAAATTACAGCTTATGCCCAGCTTCAAGCCTGAATTTTAATTTTGAAAGGAAATAAAAAGATGAAACTTAAGCCTATAGTTATCTCCCTTTTAGATACTGATTTATATAAGTTCAATATGAATCAGGTGATTTTTCACAAGCACACAGACCTATGCGGACAGTATTATTTCAAATGTCGTAACAAGGACGTTAAATTCACAGAGGAAATGGCAAAGGAAATAAGCGAACAGGTAGACCACCTCTGCACTCTGACGTTCAACAACGATGAGCTTGATTATCTGCGTTCCATCAGATTCATAAAGGATGACTACGTGGAATTTTTAAGACTATGGCACCCTATAAGAGATTACGTATCCGTTGAGCTTCTTGCTGACGGCGAGCTTCAGATAATCGTTGATGGTCCGTTATTCTCTGCAATGCAGTTTGAAATATATCTGCTTGAAATAGTGAACGAAGTGTATTTCAGAATGAATTATGATTATGACGCACTTTTAAAATCTGCGGAAGAAAAATTAGACGCTAAAATAAAGGCGCTGAACGACGGCACCTATAATTTTATCTTTGCGGAATTCGGTTGCCGCAGAAGACTCTCAAGAGAGTGGGAGGACGTTGTTGTAAAACTCCTTGCAACAGAAACGAAAAACTGCATCGGCACCTCCAACGTTTACCTTGCAAAGAAATACGGCATCACTCCCATCGGTACATACGCTCACGAATTTGTGCAGATGTATCAGGGTATTGATTCTATTCCTCTTGCATATACAAACCATTTTGCAATGCGGGACTGGTACGATGAATACAAGGGCGATAACGGTACCGCTCTTACAGATACCATCACAACAGATCTGTTCTTACTCGACTTTGACCGTGCTATGACCAATAACTATTCCGGCGTCCGTCACGACAGCGGTGATCCCTACGAGTGGGGCGACAGAATGATAGAGCATTATAAAAAGTACGGTGTTGATCCCAAAACAAAGCTTTTATTATTCAGCGACAGTCTGAATTTTGATAAGGCGCAGGCTTTACACGACTATTTCAAGGATAAGACAAAGGTTTCCTTTGGTATAGGTACCTTCTGCAGTAACGATACCTGCGAAAAGGCACTCAACATAGTTATAAAGCTTCAGTACGTAAACGGCAGACCTGTAGCAAAGCTCTCGGACACACCTTCCAAGGCTATGTGCAAGGATGAAAAGTATCTTGATTATTTAAAGAGATCGGTTGAGTTCAGACTTGGCAGAGAAAAATAATGCTACCACAAAAGGAGCGTCAGCATGGAAAAAAGATTAACAGACGTTTTAGATCAGTATAGAGAAAAATTTATCGCTCTTCACGAGCTTCTGCTTCAGAAGGCAGAGCTTGAATACGCCGATAATCCGCAGGAAGCGGAGAAGGTAAAGGAAGGTATCCATAAGCAGATAGCCGCCATAAAGAATATCAGCTATGAGGATATGATATATTTTGAAATCCGCAGTCGTATCTGTATGGTAGAAATCAATTCAGAGGATATCAAGGATGAAATCGAAGAGCTTAAAGAAAAAACAGGAATCTGAACACAAAAAAGCCGATGAGCGTTTGCTCATCGGCTTTTAAATTTTTCTTATGCTACCTTATCGTTTTCGTAAAGCTGGATAGGTGCTTTTATCATTGCATCAAGATCAACGTTGCCCTCTGTAGCTTCCATTGCCGCTGCAAGCATTTTTGGGAATCTGAAGGTGAGAGTTCTGCGGTCAAAGAAACCGAAGTTTTCACCGCCGCCATTGAAGGCGCCGTTATCCCACAGTACACAGGATACGCCTATCTCCTTCATTTTTGCAACGTAGTACTTTATCCAGTCGGCTCTGTAAAGCTCATTGTTGCGGTTTACCGCACCGAATTCGCCGATCAACGCCGCCACGCCCTTATCGATAAAGAGAGTCTTTATATCATTTGCGATTCTGTCTATGTCGGCTCTGTGAGCTTCGCTCTTTGCAACCCATTTACTTGATGCGCCTGTGCCTGTATTGAGTGCAAAATTATAAGGAGTATATGCATGTACAGAAACGATTATTTTATCATCGTTTTCGGGGATCTTTATATCCTTAAGCGCCACAGTTGATGAGTTTGCCGCATAACCGGGGATCATAAGATGACGGAGCTTATTGTTGCCGCCAAGACCACGGATGGTTTCCACGAAATCAAAATTGAGCTTATTTACAATTTCTCTTGCAGCGGGCGTACCACCGCTCCATTCTTCAGGTGAGCCTATAACTCTGGGCTCGTTCATTCCCTCGAATATCAGCTTTTCGTTATAGTCTGCAAAACGGGTTCCTATCTGTGTCCAGACCTTTTTCAGTCTGTCGCTTGCCGCCTCGTAATTATCCTCTGTGGGATAATGCCAGGTTTCGTGGTGAAGATTCAGAATAACGAATATGTCGTTGTCAACCGCATAGTCAACAACCTCCTGAACTCTGTTCATCCAGGCGTCGCTTATCTTGTAGTCAGGTGCCGCACCTGTGCTCCAGTCCCACGTAACAGGAATTCTTATAATATTGAAGCCGCCTTCTACTACCGCATCTATCATTTTCTTGGTAGTTTCGGGATTGCCCCAGGCAGTTTCTATAGTTCTGGGTGATTCGCCCTTATTACCCTTTCCGCCGCCGTCAAAGGTATTACCAAGGCACCAGCCTATCTTCATTTCCTTGATAAGCTCAATAGAGCTGATATCTCTCATTTCCTCGGTATTGCCTTCGTCACCTGATGACGTTTCGTTATCGGTAACGGAGGAAGTGCTACTGTTTACGGAGGAAGTGCTACTGTTTACGGAGGAAGTGTCCTCTGATACAGCGGATGAATTATCATCACCGCAGCCTGCCGTAAAGGTCATAAGCATTGCTGCTCCCAGAAATGCCGCCAGAATTCTTGTTTTAAGCGTTTTTTTCATCATACACCTCATTTGTTATGATAGCTTGTCGGTTGTGTGGAACTGTTTTAAGTTTCCAATCTTCTCGTTTCTTTCATCAAGGACCTTTTCAACGTCTGACCATTCAAGTCCCTGATTTACACAAAGCACCATGATGTGATAGAGCAGATCATTTATCTCGTTCATAAGCTCTTCATTATCATTGTTCTTTGCCGCAATGATAGTTTCGGATGCCTCCTCGCCTATCTTCTTGCATATTTTATCCACACCCTTCTCGTAAAGATAGCAGGTGTAGGATTTTTCGGGTGCATTACCGCTGTCAAAATCAGCCTTTCTCTGCTTTAATACTGCAAAAATCTCTTCATAAAGTGACATATATTTCTCCTCTTATTCTTCGTTTTTAATTACTTCTTTAAAGAAACAGGAATAGCTTCCTGTGTGGCAGGCGGGGCCCTGAGGCTTTACCTTTACAAGTAAGGTGTCGTCGTCGCAGTCGGCGTGAATTTCTATCACCTTCTGCATATTGCCCGAGGTTGCGCCCTTGTTCCAGAGCTCTTTTCTGGATCTGCTCCAGAACCAGGTATAGCCTGTTTCAAGAGTGAGCTTTAAGCTCTCCTTATTCATATATGCAAGCATAAGCACTGCACCTGTATCAATATCTGTAACGATAGCAGGGATAAGCTCTGCTTTCTTGAAATAAATATCTAAATCCATTTTTATACCTTCTTTAAAAATTTCTTACGGGGATGTCGTTATCCTTAAGGTGCTGCTTTACTTCACTTACTGTAAGCTCCTTATAGTGAAAAAGCGAAGCCGCTAAAGCCGCAGAAGCCTTCGTCTGTTTAAACACATCAGAGAAGTGCTGTAGCGTACCACAACCGCCGCTGGCTATTACGGGTATCTTTACCTTATTGCATACGGCGTTGAGCAGTTCGATGTCAAAGCCCTGCTTCATTCCGTCTGTGTCCATTGAGGTGAGCAGTATTTCCCCTGCTCCAAGCTCTTCCGCCTTCTGCGCCCATTCGACAGCGTCGATATTCATATCTATTCTGCCGCCGTTTACTACAACGGTCCAGCTATCACCCTTTTTCTTGGCGTCGATGGCAACGACTACACATTGACTTCCGAATATTTCAGCCGCCTCTTTGATAAGAGAGGGATTTCTTACCGCCGCAGAGTTTACGGAAACCTTGTCCGCACCGCTACGGAGTAATTCTCTAAAATCCTCCACCGATGAAATTCCACCGCCTACCGTAAGAGGCACGAAAACTCTCTGGGCGGTACGACGTACTACGTCTACCATAGTCTTTCTGCCCTCGTGGGTTGCGGTTATATCAAGAAAGCATATTTCGTCAGCGCCCTGATCATTGTACTCTGCCGCACATTCTACGGGATCGCCGACTTCTTTTATTCCTACGAAATTTATACCCTTTACCACCTTGCCGTCTCTTACGTCAAGACAGGGTATTATTCTTTTTGCAAGCATAATTTTTCCTTTCGGTATGTATTTATTATACTGAATATCGTTTTAAAATCAAGTGTAATGATACAAAAAGATAGATTTGTACCAAAACTTGATTAATTTTAGCAATTATTCACGGCTTTCTCTTATAGCCTCGTCTAAATCAAGTGTGCCGCTATAGAGGGATTTTCCGCAGATAGTACCGTAAAGTCCTAACTTTTTGCAGATCTTTATATCCTCTATCGTATGTACGCCGCCGCTGGCGATGATATTAGCGGAGCAGGCTTCGTTTATCTGTTTTAACTGCTCTGCATTGACACCTGATAAAGTGCCGTCCTTTGAAATATCGGTAAAGATGATATACTTTACACCGATATCGGACATAGCCTTTGCAAGCTCGGTAAAGTGTACGTCGGAGGTTTCAAGCCAGCCCTCTGTAGCAACGTAGCCGTTCTTTGCGTCTATGCCAACAGCTATTCTGTCACCGTATTCCTTTACGGCATCTTTTACAAGCTGGGGGTTCTTTACTGCCGCAGAGCCTATAATTACTCTTGAAATGCCGCCTGACAGATACATTTCTACAGTATCAAGACTGCGGATACCTCCGCCTACCTCTACTTTAAGAGAGGTATTCTTTGCCACGTCAAGATAAACGTCCTTATTGGCTGTGCTGGCATCCTTTGCACCGTCAAGGTCAACCATATGTATCCATTCTGCTCCTGCCTTTACAAAGCCTAAAGCGGTATCCATATAGCTATCCGCTACCTTGTGGGCAGTACCATAGTCGCCCTTTACAAGACGGACACAGTTGCCGTCCTTTATATCAATTGCGGGTAAAATTATCATTTAGAAAAACACTCCTCCGAAAACAATCGTTCCATTCTCATTCTTGCCTGCGTAAAACTCGATTTTACCGCATTTTTCACACACAAGCGGAATAACCTGTAAATCCTTGGGGAAATTGTATCCGTTCGGGACTCTTACTGTAGCTCCCGGAAACATACCTGAAAAAAATTCGCTTTTTATCATTTTTCCGCCACAAGTACAGATTTTTTCTTCCATAGTAAAACCTCCTTAAAGCATTGCAAAATTTTTAAGTATATCAAGTCCTGTCTTACCGCTTTTTTCAGGGTGGAACTGACAACCGTATACGTTGCCCTTTGCAACAAGTCCCGGCACCTTCATTCCGTAGTCGCAGTATGCCGCTACGTTCTTACTGTCAGTTACCGCCGCAAAGGAATGTACGAAATAAACGTAATCCCCTTCCTCCACGTTCTGAAGAAGCGGACATTCTTCGTTCTTTTCAAGAGCATTCCAGCCGATATGAGGAATCAGCAGGTCGTTTTCAGGCTTCATAAGCTCTACTGTACCGGGGATAAGTCCCAGTCCTTCGGTTTCGCCGAATTCGTAACTCTTTTCAAAAAGCATCTGCATACCAAGACATATACCCATAAGAGGCTTTGTCTTTACCTGCTCCTTTATAACGTCAATAAGTCCTGCATCAGAAAGCATTCTCATAGCGTCGGGGAAAGCGCCTACTCCGGGGAGTATCAGCTTATCCGCCTTTTCTATATCAGCTTTTTCTTTGGTTATTATATTTTCTATGCCGAGGAAATTAAGCGCATTCTGTACGCTGAATAAGTTTCCTGCGCCATAATCAATTATAGCTATCATTATTAAAGTGTTCCTTTCGTAGAAACTACAGAGCCGTCATCGTTCTTCTTTACAGCCTGCTTTAATGCATAGGCTACCGCCTTGAAGATGGATTCTATCTTGTGGTGATCGTTCTTGCCGTATTCGTTTCTTATATGCAGAGTAATTCCTGCATTGAAGGCAAAGGCACGGAAGAATTCTTCTGTAAGGCAGTTGTCGAATTCACCAGTTCTGTCGTCTGTAAATTCTGCATTGAATACAAGATAAGGTCTGCCGCTTATATCCACAGAGCAGAAGGATAACGCCTCATCCATAGGAATAAAGGCACTACCAAAGCGCACGATTCCGCTCTTGTCGTGAAGTTCCTCTGCAAGCGCCTTACCCAGTACAATACCGCAGTCCTCTACCGTGTGGTGTCCGTCAACCTTCAGGTCACCGTCGCAGGTGAGCTTTAAATCAAAGCCGCCGTGTACCGTGAGAGCGGTCAGCATATGATCAAAAAAGCCTATACCTGTATCAATATCAGCCTTTGAAGAGCCATAAACGGATAAATCCGCCTTTATATCTGTTTCCTTTGTTTTTCTTTCGATAACGCTCATTATAATCATTCCTTTCCAAATATGCTTCTATTTTACCATATATGACACTCTGTGTCAAATAACAGCAACAGGGCGGACAGATTTTTCTATCCACCCATATTGTTATTTCAGTATTTCTTCAAGAGCCTTGAACATCTTGTCCATCTGCTCTCTTGTGCCGATAGTGATGCGAAGGTGATTGTTTATTCTGTCCTTGTTCCAGTATCTTACGAATATCTTACGTTCTTTAAGCGCCTCAAAGATTTCCTTTGCAGGCTTACTTTTATGAGAAGCGAAGATAAAATTACTGTAGGAATCGGGGAAGGTAAAGCCGAGAGCAGTCAGCCTTTCCTTTGAATATACACGGACTGCGATTATCTCGTTTACAGTCTTCTGGAAGTATTCCTCATCCTCTACCGCCGCCGCACCGCAGTACTGAGAAAGAGGATTCATCGTATAGGAGTTAACGGAAAATTTAACGTCGTTCATATACTTTATCAGCTTTTCGCTGCCTATCGCAAAGCCTATTCTCATACCCGCCATAGAGCGTGATTTTGAGAAGGTCTGTACTACAAGCAGGTTTTCGTACTTTTCGCATAATTCTATACAGCTTTTACCGCCGAAATCTATATATGCCTCATCCACGATAACTACGCTATTGGGGTTTGCCTTTACTATTTCCTCAAAAAATTCCGTGCTTTCAAGTACGCCTGTAGGGGCATTGGGGTTAGGAATAATGACACCGCCGTTTTCGCACTTGTAATCATCAGCGTTTATCCTGAAATTCTCATCAAGAGGAAAGGTCTTGTAAGGAATTCTGTAAACGTCTGCCCATACGTCATAGAAGGAATACGTAATATCAGGGAATACTATCGGTTTATCACCGTTGAAGAAGGTCATAAACGCCATCGATAATACGTCGTCGGAGCCTACGCCTACAAATACGTTTGAAGGCTTTACGCCGTATCTCTTTGCTAGAGCGTTTACAAGCACGGTGGAATCCGTATCGGGATAGATAC
The DNA here is from genome assembly GCA_017408635.1 of Ruminiclostridium sp. GTDB lineage: Bacteria > Bacillota > Clostridia > Oscillospirales > Ruminococcaceae > Ruminiclostridium_E. The sequence continues at coordinate 7,864 of JAFQUH010000176.1, forward strand.
GGAGTCTGTCGCTTTCAAATTCCTCAATGACCTTTGTTACCATAGGAGAAGGAGGAAAGGGGTTTTCGTTTGTGTTGAGCTTTATAATATCCTTTATTTTAGGTTGTTCACCGGGGGTATAGGGTACTACCCTTCGGATATTATTTTCCCATTTGTTATTCATTATATCAGTCCTCGAATCTTACCTTTATAGCATTTGCGTGAGCGGTGAGCTGTTCTCTTTCTGCAACTAATACGATATCATCCTTTGCGCCGAAGAGCTTTTCTCTTGTGTAGTAGATATAGCTCGACTTCTTGATGAAGCTGTCTACTGATAAGGGTGAGAAGAAGCGTGCCGTACCGCTGGTGGGTAAAACGTGGTTGGGACCTGCATAATAGTCACCGAGAGGCTCGGGAGCATAGTCGCCTAAGAACAGAGAGCCGCAGTTTTCCAGTCTGCCTATGTATTCAAGAGGATTCTTCACAAGCACTTCAAGGTGCTCGGGAGCAATTTCGTTTGCAATTTCGCAAGCCTTGTCCATATCGTCGCATACGATGATTGCGCCGTAGTTATCAAGGGAAATATCAATGATTTCCTTTCTTGAAAGGTATGCGCTCTGTCTTTCGATTTCCTTAACGGTTTCCTCGGCAACCTTCATGCTTGTGGTTACAAGCACAGAGCTTGCGAGCTTATCGTGTTCTGCCTGGGACATAAGGTCAGCGGCTACATACTTGGGATTTGCACCCTCGTCAGCTACTATAAGGATTTCGCTGGGGCCTGCTATCATATCGATATCAACCGTTCCGTAAAGGAGCTTCTTTGCAGTTGCTACGAAAATGTTGCCGGGGCCTACGATCTTTGATACCTTGGGTATCTCGTCAGTACCATATGCTAAAGCCGCAACAGCCTGAGCACCGCCGCACATGAATATCTTATCAACGCCGCATAAAGCCGCCGCTACTAAAATATCCTTATTGGGTGTGCCGTCCTTTAAGGGAGGTGTCACCATAACGATTTCACGAACGCCTGCAATCTTTGCGGGGATAGCGTTCATCAGAACGGAGGAAGGATAAGCCGCTGTACCGCCGGGTACGTATAAGCCTACTCTGTCAAGACCTCTTACTCGCTGACCTAAAATGCATCCGCTTTCATCAGTCATCATATAGCCGTTCTGCTTCTGTTTTTCGTGGAATTTCGTTATATTTTCAAGGCAGTTAAGCATTGAGTTTACAAATTCGGGATCTGCTTCTGTAAGCGCATCCTGAATCACTTCGTCGGGTACTCTGTAATACTGTACATTTGCACAGTCAAACCTTGCGGTATATTCCTTTACCGCTTCGTCGCCTCTTTCGGCTACGTCGGAAAGTATTGCCTTTACAGTCTTTTCCACTTCAAGGTTTACTTCACCGCTTCTTTTTTTCATATCGGCGAGAAATTCCTTTTCTGCGCCGTTAGCTTTGATTATCTTTATCATACTATTGCCTTTCTTTTATTAAAGATTATTCTCCATCTTCTGAAGGAGTGTTTCTATATCATTCTTTTTGAGCTTCATACTAACGGGGTTTACGATAACTCTTGCGGAGATGGGAGATACGTCCTCATATACCGCAAGTCCGTTTTCCTTTAAGGTAGTACCTGTTTCTACGATATCAACGATACCGTCGGAGAGGCTGAGCAGAGGCGCAAGCTCCACAGAACCTTCTATCTTTACTATATCAACGTCCATTCCCTTTGCTTCAAAAAAGCGTCTTGTAACGTTGGGGTATTTTGTTGCGATGGTCTTTACGCCGTAGCCTTTGTAAAAGTCTGTACCTGCCTTTACCGCAAGTGCAAAACGGCATCTACCGAAGCCCAGATCGCATACCTCGAAGAACTTTCCACCGTACTCGTCTATAGTATCCTTGCCTACAACACCCATATCGCATACGCCGTGCTCAACGTAGGTGATAACGTCTGCCGCCTTGGCAAGCACTACCTCGATATCAGCGCCGGGGATTTCAAGGATGAGTCTTCTTCCCTTGTCACGAAGCTGGGAAACATCGTAGCCTATCTTTTCAAAAAGGTTTACCGTATCCTTTTCAAGTCTGCCCTTTGTAAGAGCAATTCTTATTGTCTTGTTACTGTTCATTGTCCGTTCCTTTATTCTATTTCGATTATTTCGGTATTTTCGCCTATAACTATCAGCTTTGGAATACTGTTTTCCTTTGCAAATTCTCTTGCGCCTTCTTCATCTGAACAGGTGCAGAATTGTGTTATAACACCTGCCTGCGTAAGCTCGGTGCAATGTCGGATACCCTCGGTGAGATAACCGTCCTTTGCAAACACCAGAACGTCCGCACTTCTTACGTGGCTTTCCTCTTCTCTCTTGATAGCGGCTGAAGCGATGGCATTTACGTTTGCCGCAAAGCCGATAGCACCGCATTCTTCAGCACCGAAGCTACCGATAAGCGTATCGTATCTGCCGCCTGAAATTACCGCCTGACCGTATTCCTCGATATAGCCTCTGAAGATGATGCCTGTATAATATTCCGCCTTGTTTACAAGACCTAAATCTACCGTTATGCTGTCCTTATCATAAAGTCTGCATAATGCGTTGTAGGTTTCCTTAAGCTCTGCGAGTCTGTCGGCAAGCTCGGTATTGCAGAAAAGCTTTTCTGCGGTTTCAAATACCTCTTCACCGCCGAAGAGTCTGGGGAGTGCCAAAAGCAGTTCGGCATATTTCTTTTTGTTGCCGTCGGTTATCGTTTCTGTTTTTTCTGCAATCCAGTTTTTAAGCTCGGGGGTATTCTTGCTTTCAATAAAGGCTCTTACCGTTTCCTCATCCTCTTCAAGAGATAAAGCATAAAGCAGATATTTGTAGAAGGTGTTATCACCAAGCTCAAGTCTTGTATCTGTACTACCGCATTCGCATAAAACTCTTGCCGCAAGGGAGAGCGCCTCTAAATCGGCTCTCTTTTCGTCACCACCGATGATTTCAATACCTGTCTGGAGTATTTCGTCATCTCTGCCCGATAGCTTGGGGTTGCAACGGTATATATTCTGTGAGTAGAAGAGCTTTAAGGGTTTCTTACTACCTTTAAGTCTTGTGGCAACTATTCTTGCGATAGGCATTGTACTGTCGGGGCGCATAACCATAAGTCTGCCCTTGCCGTCGATAAGCTTGTACATGCTTTCCTGACGGAAGCTTCTTGCCTTCATATTGAATACGTCGTAAAATTCAAGTGCGGGGGTGATGACCTCGCTGTAGCCGTTTGTTATAAACAGATATCTCAGCTTGTCCTCTTCTCTTTTTCTTACCGCACACTCCTCAAAAAGCAGATCTCTCGTGCCCTCGGGAGTAATTAAATCGTAGCCCTTCATATTGTTCTTTCCTTTCGGTGTTCTTTATGTAAAGTATTATTGTTTTCGATATTTACGTGTTTTTCACATAACGCTTTAGCGTGCTAATGTGTTATCACGATACTATGATAACACATTACAGCTAAATTGTCAACTAAATCAGGGGCTTCTGCCTGTATTTCAGCAGAAAATCCAAAATGTATTATAGATAACTACTTTTTTTATGCATTATCACCGCCCGCCTCTATAAGACGGGCGATGAACAGTTATAAATCAGAAGAATGAAATCTGTGCCGACTGCGGCAGATCTCCGAATACGCCCATATCGCTGAGCTTTGCAAGTACCGTACTGTTGATGCCCGATTTGAACTGGATATCATCAACACA
>JAFQUH010000177.1 GCA_017408635.1 Ruminiclostridium sp.
ATGCCGAATCATATTCATATTTTATTGATTGTATATGATGATAAAACCTTGTGTAACGGGGCGTCGAGGACGTCGCCCCCTACAGTATCGGTGCATCGGCAACACTCTGTGGTTTCCCGATTTGTATCAACCTTTAAAAGATTTTGCAACAAAGAATATGGATATAATATCTGGCAAAGACATTTCAATGACCATATTATCCGTAATGATGAGGATTATAAAATGCATCTGCAATATATTTATGATAATCCTGTTAAATGGCGTTATGACGAATTATATCCGGAATTATAACCCAAAGGACACCCTATGAAAAAAGAAATGAAACAATATCTTCAGTTTATCGAAAACAATTATAATAAACCCGATACCGACAAGGAAAAGCTCGCAAAGGAGCTTTATACCCGTATCGGCTTTTATCAGCACGAAAGACTCGTTCACCTCATCGTTACAATGAGCTTCGGCGTGTTCTTTCTGCTGTCTATTCTGCTGGTACAGGTAAATACCTCCTTCCTTCTGTTATCGGCGCTATTTCTTATTCTTCTTATACCCTATATAGCACATTATTACTTTCTTGAAAACTCGGTGCAGAAGCTCTATACCTATTATTACTCCCTTACCGAAGAGGTTAAGGACTAACCGCACTTAAGCATTTCCCACAAAATAAGGCTTTTTTATTGTATACTCTGACAAATAGAAAAATTTTCTATAAAAATGTAGATTTTTTGTCCAAAATGTGATATAATTATTTTTTAGTTACACACTATAAAAAGAAACGAGGTGAGACAGATGAACAAAAAGGAATGGCTCTCGATACCAAACGTGCTGAGCTTTATCAGAATACTACTTATCCCCGTATTTGCCTGGTCCTATCTTACGGCAGGCGATTCGCAGGATTATCTGTTTGCCGCTATCGTGGTAGTAATATCCGGCGTTACCGACTTTTTAGACGGAACGATAGCAAGAAAATTCGGTATGATCACCGAGCTTGGAAAATTCCTTGATCCTCTGGCAGACAAAATGACGCAGGGTTCTCTGTTCTTATGTCTTGCCATAAGATATCCTCATATATGGGTACTGCTCATACTCTGGGCATTGAAGGACGGCTTTATGGCGATAATGGGACTTATTCTGCTCCGTAAAAAACACACCAAGCTGGACGGCGCAAAGTGGTACGGAAAGGTATGCACTGCAATAATATATCTTGGCGTATTACTTCTTCTGTTCTTCCCCGCCACCTTCCCGCCTGCATCCTATACCGCTCATATGCTGATACTCATCTGCGCAGGAGCATTGCTTTTAGCCGGTACTCTCTATACAATTGAGCTTATCAAAATGTGGATCCATAACGAAACCATAAAAAGAGAGAAAAAGCGCAGAAAAGAAAAAATGAATAGTGAAAGCGAAGCCTGATGAAAAATCAGGCTTCTTTTAAAAGGAGGACTTATGTCTACTGAACAGATAAAAGTATTCTTCAGCTACGGTCACGACCGTCACGGCGAGATTGTAAAACGCCTTGCTGACACAATTGAGAGGCTTTCCGAAAACAAAATACAGGTCTGGATAGACCATAAGAGCATACCCCGTGATTCCCATTGGCGTAAGGAAATTCAGGAGGGCATATATAACTGCAACAGCGTGCTTGCTTTTTTATCAGAATATTCTGCCCGTGACAAGGGTGTATGTCTTGACGAGATAGCTATTGCCCTTGTATCAAAGCACGGTATGATACGAACTGTTCTGCTTGAGCCTGCGGATTCCTTTACTCCGCCCACTATGGTTTCGGAATATCAATGGGGCGATATGAGTGATTATCCCGACGCTCTTAAAAAGGGCGAGGAGGCATTTTCCACCTACATAGAGCGTCAGGCAATGCAGATAATAAAGCTTGTCAGCAGTGATGAGATCATGCAGTACAGCGCAGATATAAAGGAACTGCGCCGCAGACTTGCTATGCCCGAAAGGGACAGAATGACACGTTTCGATCTGCTCTTACAGAAGGATATGACCGAAAGGACCTGGCTTGACAGTATCGTAAAGCAGTGGATTGAGGATGAAAAAGGCTCAAAGATCCTTATGCTTTACGGAAAGCCCGGCGCAGGCAAATCCATGTACTGCGCAAATCTCCAGCACTATAACCCCCGTGTTGTAGCTTCCATTTCCTGCGACCACCAGAGCAACAGCTTCAGCAATACCGACGATATTATCCGCTATCTTGCCTACAAGCTGGCACTCCGTCTGCCTGATTACCGTAGCGGACTTATCCGTCTGCTGAAGGACGAAGGCTTCACTATGAAAAGCGGAAAGGACCTTTTCGACGATCTTATCGGTCAGCCGCTGGGAAAGATCGGCATAGACGGACACCGTGACAATATGATAATCTGCATTGACGCCCTTGACGAATCAAAGACAGACGAGCTTGCAGGCTTCCTTGCAGAGTATCAGGCGTATATGAGGGACTGGGTGCGATTCCTTATCACATCACGAAAGGAGCCGAATATAGTAAGCAGATTCGAGAGCTTCAGAGCGATAGATCTGGACGAATATACCGAGCAGACAAGCGCAGATATGACGTCATATTTCCATCGTCGCCTTGACGAAAAATTATCAGGCTTTGAAAACCGTGACGAATTTATCGCAAGGCTTACCGAAGCAGGCGAGAATGTATTCACCTACGCGGAATGCATATGCGACAATATAACGGAAGATATAGATCTGGGCAAAGTAAAAGAGCTGACTCTTTATCCCATACCCAAAGGCATACAGTCCCTTTTTGCAAATACGCTGGACAGAAAATTCGGTAGTACGGGTGCGCCCTATACCCTTCGTGAATATGAAGAGCTCTGGCAGGAACCTTTGGGTATGATAATAGCCTCCGAAACTCCTCTGCCGATAGCGACCTTAAAGCAGCTTATGAGCTGGCGAAATAACCAGCTGCGTAAATTCAGAAGTCCCCTTTCCACCCTGCTCACCGAATCCGACGGCTATCTGCAGGCATTCCACCGCTCCTTCGGAGAATGGCTTGATAAGGAGGGTACGCCCTATTATTCCAGCGTTGAGGATGGAATTTCCGCCTTAGCCGAGCGCATTCTTGAACAGTATGAAACAGATACCGACTCTCTTGACGAATATATGCTTCTGAATCTTACGAAGCTTCTGCGCAAAGCAGGGATGAAAAAGGAATATAAGGAGGTAACCGAAGATATGGACTATATCCAAAAGCTTTTTGACACGTTAAAGGAGTATATAGAAAAGAATCGATTCGACGACGCTATAAAGCTCGCCGAGGAGCTTATCACAATATTCAGCGAGGATACGGACGACGAAAAGAAGCTGTATAATCTCAGCGAGTCCTATTTCTCCATGGGACAGGTGCTGATGCAGGTGTGCCGTTACGACGATTCTCTTGAATATTTTGCAAGGGCGCTTGAAATAGATAAGAAGCTTACTGAGAGTTATCCCGACAACGCTGAATATCTGCGGTCATACACAGCCTCTCTTATCAAAACAGCCGATATCTATACAATGCAGAACTGTAAAGAAAAGGCGCTTGATATATATAACGAAGTGCTTGACTTAACCAAAAGTCTTTCCGACGACCATCCCGATAAGCCTGATTATCAGTTCAGATATTCCGTTTCTTTAGACAGAGTAGCGGGTATTTATGAATCGCAGAATAATTTCAGCGACGCCTTAAGACTTTTTGACGAGGCTTTAGCTATCAATAAAAGGCTGGCAGAGGACTATCCCGACGTCCAGAAATACCTGCACGGACATTCTTCCTTACTTAACAAAATAGCAGGTATCTACGAAATGCAGAGCAGATTCAACGAGGCTATAGAGCTACATAGAGAGGCTCTTGTAATCAGTAAGAAATTAGCGGACCAATACCCTGAAAAGCCCGATCATATATATGATTACTCCGTATCCTTAGAGAGAGTTGCGGATGCCTTATATACGCTCGGTCAAACTGAGGAGGCTATAAAACTCTACAAGGAGGAAACGGAGATACTCGGAAAATTAGTTGACGGCTACCCCGAAAATCCCGATTACCTGTTCGGCTATTCCATTTCTTTAGAAAGGGAGGCGGATATCTGCGAGGAGCAGGGCGATCTTGAAGAGGCATTGAAGCAGCACAACGAAAGAAGAAGGATCCTTAAGAGTCTTTGCGACAGCTATCCCGAAAACAACGACTATCCCCACAGCTATTCCTCCACCTTTACAAGAATAGCATATATCCGTGAGATTCAGGGCGACCTTGAAGAAGCTGCCGGACTATATGGCGAGGCTTCGGTTATCTTAAAAAAGCTGACCGACAGCTATCCTACAATTCCCGCCTATCAGTATAGCTATGCAATTGGTATAGAAAGAATAGCCGACGTCTGCGAAAAGCAGGGAGATCATAAAAAGGCATTAAAGCTATTTACAGAGGAAACGGAGATATTCAGAGGGCTTTCTGAAAGCTATCCCGAAAAGCCTGATTATCTTTATAACTATTCAATTGCTCTTGAAAGACTGGCGGATTGCTACCTTACGTTAAACAAAGCAAGGTCGGCTTATCAGCTGTACAAGGAAAATACAGAGGTCAGCAGAAATCTTTACGAGAGCTTCCCCGAAAATCCCGACTATCTCAGAAGATATGCTCTGAGCTTTGATAGAACGGCGGATATCTGCGAGCAATACGGAAAGTATAACGAGGCTTTAAAGCAGTACTGGAACGAGGTCAGAAGCTTTAAGACACTGACAGAGAGCTTTCCGAAGGATCCCGGATATATGCGTTGCTATGCTATTGCCTTAAACAGAACTGCGGCTTTCTATGAGGCACAGAGTCAGCTTAATAAAGCGCTGAGACTGTATAGGGAGGGAGCAAAGATATTTAAAAGTCTGTGCGACAGTTATCCCGAAAACCCTGATAACCTGAAAGCCTACTACGTACCCCTGCTCCATATAGGCGGTATATTGATTGAGCTTGGAAGAGAGGAAAAGGGCAAACGCTATGTGCTGAAGGCAAGAGCCATCTGCAATTCCATCCTTCAGCGTTACCCCGATGATGATATGGTCAGAGAGCGTCTTGAAACTATCGATAACGTGATAGCGAAACATCTTGCATAGTATGAATTGTAGTATGAACGCATAGCGCTCAAACTACAATGATATATGCCCTGTCGGGCATATGATGTCGCCTCACTGATGGTGGTAAGGGGATGTAAAAAAAGCGCAGACCGCATAAACCTATATAAATCAAGGATTTTGCAAAGCAAAAGGGTTGTAAAAGCTCATAATAATTCTATAAAAAACAAAAAATCAAGATTTTTCGTTTTTTATGCTACAAACAAACTTCGCCACTCGGCGTACCTTTGTACGCCGTCGGGTAACCAAAAACAAGGCGGATGCCTTGTTTTTGCTCAGTTTGTTCGTTCTGCATCTTTTTTTCTTATCCCCTAAAAGGCGCTGTAAAAAAAACTTTCGTTTTTTTACAGCGCCTTAAATTTTAAAAGGAACTCAAATTTCAGTTTTTTATTTACAATCTCTTAAAAATAGTGTATAATGATATTATTATGCATTACTATGTAAATTTTTGCCGAAAGGAATTTTTAAATTATGTCAAAATTAATGTTAGGTAACCAGGCGGTAGCCCGTGGCTTATACGAGGCAGGCGTTACCGTGGTATCAAGCTATCCCGGTACACCCAGTACCGAAATCACCGAATTTGCATCCAAGTACAATGCTGACGAAATGTACTGCGAATGGGCGCCCAACGAAAAGGTAGCCTGCGAGGTAGCAATCGGTGCAAGCATTGCAGGTGCAAGGAGCTTCTGCGCTATGAAGCACGTAGGACTGAACGTGGCGGCTGACCCCTTATTCACAGCCTCCTATACGGGCGTAAACGGCGGCTTCGTTTTAGCGGTTGCAGACGATCCCGGTATGCACAGCTCC
>JAFQUH010000178.1 GCA_017408635.1 Ruminiclostridium sp.
AGTTGACGAAGTAAGCAAAAATGCTTTAGGGAAGCCGTTTTCGGCTTCCCTAAACTTTTTGTATCACATATTTATATGCTCGCAAGATAAGTACAAAATTTTACGCATTTTTGCGGTGCGTGAGTTTGTCTTCAGTCTGAGTCCGTGTGATTATTCACACGGACTTTTATTTATCTTCTTTTATTTCTAAGGGAGATTGCCGCTAATCCTGTAACTATAGCTGTAATAACAACCGTATCAAAGGATAATGCCACACCTGTAGGAGGGTTATTGCTTGTACTGTCACCGGGTGTATTTTCGTCGGTGTTATCCTCCTCTGGCTCTTCAGGTACGTCTGTGCTGTCCCCGGGAACGTTTTCGTTCTTACCATCAGTAAAGGTGATTCTTCCCTCGCCGTAAGGATTATCATATCCCATACCTGCCTTTATCGTACCGCCGAGTGTTTCTGTTATGTACTTTATAATAACCTGATAGTCACTCATTATTTCATCAAGGATAAGCTCGGCGTCATCAAGCATTGTATATCCGCCGCCGCCATCCTTCAGCATATAGTTATGGGATGCAAGGGTGTATTTCTTATCCATATCTATTTCTTCGCCGTTTATCTTTATATCATAAACTCTGCGTTCACCATCTATTTTTATAAACGTACCGCCATCATCCACTTTGACGGGAGAAGGTATGCTTGCATCGACCTTAAAGGTAACGCCTGAAACCTGAAGGAAGGAGCCGTCTTCTTCTATGCCTGCAAGTCTCATACCATGCTCAAGAGCATCTGCTATCTGCTGACCTGTGACCTCCTTCATACAAAGCATATTACCGAAGGGATGCACGTTTATGATATCCATATAGGTAACGTCGCCCTTTTTGATATTTTCTCTGATGCCGCCGCCATTTACAAGGGCTACGTCAGCGCCTGTGACCTCTCTGTAAGCGTCTGCACACAGATCACCGATATTGGTTTCCTGAATACGTATAAGTCTGTCGCCTGTTTCGGGATCGTATATAACAAGGTCTATCTCGCTGTTTGCAACTACCTTGCCAAACTGTTCGTCAAGCATTTTGTAAACTGTGTCTACATATTCCTTTGTTTCCTCATCCTCTTCCTCTATGGAATTTATCAGCTTACTTGCAATACCGCTCTTTGTTAAAGTAACCTCTGCTATATTCTGTAGCTTTGTTCCCGTAGAAGTAAGAAGAACTGTTTCTCCGTCTGCGTTTATAAACTCCTTCTCGTTTACAACAAGGTGAGCGTGAGCGTCAAGATAAAAGTCGATACCCTTTGTATTTTTGATTATTGCGGTAGCGTCCCAATTATCAAGACCTTCTCCATAGCCTGTGTGAGCAACCGCTATAACGTAGTCAGCGCCCTCTTCCCTTGCGGAATCTACCGCAGTCTGCACGGCTTCATATAAATCCTTACCCTTGTTATCACCTGAAAAGCCGTAGATAAAATTTCCGTTTTCATCCTTGAAATATGCAGGTGTAGAAGAAGTAACCGTATATGGTGTTGTGATACCCACAAAGGCAATATCAATATCGTCTGCCGTAATCATCTTATAGGGAGGTAACACAAGCTCGTCTGTTCTTAAATCCTTAAAATTACAGGAGATATAATCAAGAGTGCTGTTTTCTGCAATAGATAAAAATTGCTCCATACCAAAGTCAAATTCGTGATTACCGGGTATGCAGACGTCATAGCCTACGTATTCCATAATATCCACCACGTATTCACCATCGGACACCGCACCGATAAGTCCGCCCTGGATAGCATCGCCGCCATCCACAAGAATAACAGTTTTGCCTTCCTCTTCTAGTGCCTTCTTATGTGCCACAAGCGAAGAGAAACCAAGAACGCCCTCTTCCTTCTGACAAGCATTATGAATGTCGTTGGTGTAAAGAATAACAACGCCGCTATCATTCTGCTCATTTTCCTGTGCAAAGGCAGGCGTAACAAGACTTACCACCATTGCAGAAGAAACAATAAACGCTATTAGCTTATTAAATATCTTCATTATAAAAAATTTCCTTTCAGATTATTTATATTTATTTTAGCATATATTTCACTATTTTTCCAGTAGAAAAAAGCATTTTTTTATTCTCACTATATAAATTTGTCATACCTTATAAAAATTCTTGTAAATCAACCGATAATGTGATATAATTATTTTATATAAGTTTAACTCTATTAACTTTACGGAGAATTGCTATGGATATAAAACAAGCTATTTTAAGCGGCAAAACCTCGCTGGGCATTGAGCTTGGCTCAACAAGAATAAAGGCGGTGCTGGTTGACGGCAGAAACAACCCTGTGGCACAAGGCTCACATTCCTGGGAGAATGAGCTTCGTGACGGAATATGGACCTATTCCCCCGAAAGTATAGACAGCGGAATTAAAGACTGTTACGCCTCGCTTATAAAGGATATAAAGGAAAAATACGATATTATTCCCGAAACCTTCGGCTCTATAGGTATAAGTGCGATGATGCACGGGTATATGGCATTCAACGAAAAATGGGAGCTTATATCGCCCTTCAGGACCTGGAGAAACACGATCACGGGAGAGGCGTCAAAGGAGCTGACGGCACTTTTTGATTTTCCTGTTCCTCAGAGATGGAGTATAGCGCATCTCTATCAATGCATTCTCGAAAAGCAGGAGCATTTAAAGGATATAGTACATCTCACTACTCTTGCGGGATACATACACTACAGACTGACAGGAGAAAACCTACTCGGTGTGGGCGAGGCTTCAGGTATGTTTCCTATTGACAGTAATACACTCACCTATAACAGTCTGATGGTAGAAAAGTTTGACGCAAGAGCAAAGGAAAAAGGCTTTGATAAGCCGATTCTTTCTCTTCTTCCCTCCGTGCTTTCCGCAGGTGAAAACGCAGGTACACTCACCCCTGAAGGTGCAGGGTATCTTGACGCCTCAGGTACGCTTAAAAGCGGAATCCCTATGTGCGCTCCCGAGGGCGATGCAGGCACAGGTATGACTGCCACCAACAGTATAGCTCCCGCAACCGGCAACGTATCGGCAGGTACGTCGGTATTTGCTATGGTGGTACTTGAAAAGCCCTTATCGAAGGCTTACAGCGAAATAGACGTGGTTACCACTCCCACGGGCGAAGCGGTAGCAATGGTGCATTGTAACAACTGCACCTCGGAGCTTAACGCCTGGGTAAATATATTCAGAGAATTTTCAGCTCTCACCGGTAGTAACATCAGCGACGCCGAGCTTTACAACGTGCTTTTCAATATTGCCACGAAGGGTGATAAGGATTGCGGAAAGCTCCTTGCCTACAATTATCTTTCAGGCGAACACGTAACCGGCTTTGATGAAGGCAGACCGATGCTCCTCCGCACTCCCGACAGTAATTTCACCCTTGCGAATCTGATGAGAACAGAGCTTTATACCGCTCTTGGTGCGTTAAAGACAGGTCTTGACATTCTTCTTAAGGAAGAGAACGTAAGAATTGCAAGCATAACAGGTCACGGTGGTTTCTTCAAGACCGAAAACGTTGGTCAGAGCATTTTAGCGGCGGCGGTAAACACTCCCGTTTCGGTTATGACTACCGCAGGAGAAGGCGGCGCCTGGGGAATGGCTATTCTCGCATCCTATATGATAAACAAGGATAAAGATGAAAAGCTCTGTGATTATCTTAATAAAAAGTTATTCGCAAACGCCAAGATAAAAACTCTTGCACCTGACAAGGCAGATGTTGAAGGCTTTGAGGAATTCATGAAGCGCTATGCTAAGGGACTTGCCATAGAAAGAGCGGCGGTAGAAAATCTATGACGACTGTATATTTTATAAGACACGCCCAGTCGGACAGGTTTACGCAGGATGACAGAACAAGACCTCTCACGGCGGAGGGACTTTCCGATACGGTAAAAATTACAGAGGCGCTTTCGGATAAGGGTATAACCCATATCATTTCAAGCCCCTATAAAAGAACGATACAGACTGTAACAAATCTTTCCGAAAAGCTCGGACTTTCTATAGAAACAAACGAGGATCTAAGAGAAAGAAACGCCGGCAAATGGCACGGAGAGAATTTCAAGGATTTTATAAAAGCGCAATGGGAGGATTTTGACTACCACATTCTTGACGGCGAATGTCTTAAAGACGTGCAGTCACGTAATATAAAGGCGCTATATCATTACCTTGACAAATACAGCGGAGAAACTATTGCCATTGCCACTCACGGCACCGCCTTAAGCACGATAATAAATTATTATTATAACGATTTTAATTACGATAGCTTTATGCGGATAATTGATTATATGCCCTACGTCGTAAAAATTGAATTTGATGATAAAAAGGCGTTAAGCCTTGAAGAAATACTGATTATAGAAAAGGAGTACAAATAATGGCTTCCCGTCTTATGCATTTATATGTAGGCAAGTTACTTGCCGATAAACTCGACATCAAGGATAAAAACAGATTTTTATGCGGTATCCTTCTGCCTGACGCCTATCTTTCAGGAGATAAGACCGATTATAATACCCATTACGTTAATTTGAGCAACGATCACAAGACGATGGATTTCGGTAAATTCTTTAACGAATACAAGAATAAGATTCTGACAGATGAACTATATCTCGGCTACTACCTCCATCTTGTGCAGGACTGCGCCTACAGACAGTTTATCTACTACGCCCTCGATCTGCTGAAACTCCGTGGAAACCCTGATTTTCTCGATAAGCTCTATGCGGATTTCCATAGTCTTAATGCTTATATCTACGGAAAGGCAGGAAAATTTGAGCTGACCATTCCCGAAAATTTCGATAAGGAAGAAATAAACAAGCTCTGCCCCTTCCAGCTGGATGAGTTTTTTGCAAAGCTGGAAAACGATTATCTTGATACCCCTGCGTCAGAGCATAATTATATATCTCCCAAAATATGCGAGGAATATTTCACAAGATGCTTAAAGAGTTGTATTGAGGAATACGAAGGCATCAAATCGGGAAAAACTCCTGACGCATGGAAATATTGCTGGAGAAACCAGCCTACTATGTAAATAATCAAACAGATAACAAGGCTATCCACGGAAGTCTGTGAAAATCAGGCACGAGCCCGTCGCCGTGAAGTACGTATATTTTCAGCCTACCGTCAGCCGTAATGACGGGAAACAGCCATTGGATTTTTCTGAGAAGGCGGTTGAAAGGTACCAAGTCGGAATACCTGGATAGCTTTTAAAAGTCCTCTGTAACAGCGAGCGCCTGTGAGGATGGTTATATATTAAAAAATGGTCAATTCATAACGAAAGGAAAAATTAAAATGAAGAAGATTTTTAAAAGATCCTTATCGTTACTGCTGAGTCTTGCGCTTATTACGGCTATAGCGCTTACAACCGGTTGTAATGATAACAAGGAAACCCCAAAGACCTCGGACACCTCCGTATCCGAAAGCCAGAAAGAAATCGTCGTAAAAGGCGAAGGAAAGACAAAGTTCAGCTTTTCCGTTACCGATAAGGACGGAAACACCACGGATTTTGAAATCAACACCGACAAGACAATCGTAGGAGAGGCTCTTCAGGAGCTGGGACTCATCGAAGGTGACGAAAGCGAATATGGTCTTTTTGTAAAGAAGGTAAACGGCATAACCGCTGATTTCGACGTAGACAAGACCTATTGGGCATTCTACGTAAACGGTGCTTACGCTTCTTCGGGTGTAGATACTACGGAAATCAAGGAAGGCGAAAGCTACGCCTTTAAAGTAGAAAAATAATGAAGCTAAGCATCAGAGAAACTGCCATATTTGCAATGCTCGGTACGATCATGTATCTGTCAAAGATAGTACTCGAATTTCTGCCGAACGTTCATTTACTGGCGGTACTTACCATTGCCTATACCGTAGTTTACAGACAAAAGGCGCTATATCCCATCTACGTTTACGTACTCCTGCTTGGACTTATGAACGGCTTTAATATGTGGTGGATACCACATTTATATCTGTGGACAATTCTTTGGGGTGTTACAATGCTGTTACCGAAAAAAATGCCGAAGGTAGCGGCTCCGATAGTATATATTATTGTTGCAGGTTGTCACGGCTTTTTATACGGCACTCTTTATGCTCCCGCTCAGGCGATAATGTTCGGACTTGATTTTAACGGAACTATAGCCTGGATACTGGCAGGACTACCCTTTGATATCACCCACGGAATAAGCAATATGATAGGCGGACTTCTGATAGTGCCTGTCATTTCAGTAATACGGCTTGCTGAAAGAACTCACGCAAAATCATAACAAAAAATCAGGTCACCTTTCGGTGACCTGACAGACTGAAGACAAACTAACGCACCGCAAAAATGCGTAAAATTCTGTACTTATCTTGCGAGCATACAAAACATTAATACAAAAGTTTAGGGAAGCCGAAAACGGCTTCCCTAAAGCATTTTTGCTTACTTCGTCAACTGACGCTCAACTGTACCTTATGCGAACACCTTGTCGTGCGTCGTCCTGACGCACTTTGTGTGTTCGCTATACGGCATCCTTGCCGTTCGTACGCCGACGGCGTCAGTTTCCTCGTCTGCGTGTGTTTTTCATCGTCTGACATTATGTAGACAAATGACTTTGTCTACACAATGTCAGGTCACCTTTCGGTGACCTGATAATTTTTTCTTATTAATAATTTCTTTCCTTGAAAGCAGGGATTCCGACTACGCAGAAGCCTACGCCTGAAAGCAGATAACCGATTCCGAGGTCTAAAAGGAAGCTGCTCATAATAGTCGCCTTTTCTCCTGCCGCTACTAAAAGCTCATCAAGTGTTGTGGCTAAAGAGAAGAAGTTGAAAAATACGTCTGCGAATCCGTTATAGCCGAGATATGCAAGAGATTCTTCGATACCTGACTGCTGGAAAAGGGTTGTAGTTACTATAAATAAGTTACTACCGAGTACAGCAAGTGCGATAACTACGATACAGGAAATAATTCCGAATACGTCAAACTTCTTACCAAGGAGCTTGTAGCCGGTTACCGTACAGAAGCCCATTGCAAGGCCGCCTATGTAGGAAATTCTGCCCATCATACCGAAAAGCACCCAGATAACACAAGCTATAAGTGCGAAAAGAACTGCACCGATAAAGCCCATAAAGGGATTTGAATTGATGCTTTCCTTTACGGGATTTCTCGCAATAGGCGTTACTCCTACGGGACCGCCTGAATATGCAGGATCAGCTCGGAAATCGTTGGGGAGAGGAGTTGATGAATAGTTATTTGTAAAGGAGGCCGCGCTGGGAGGCTCAAGAGCCGCTAAATCTGCCGCCGTTGTAAAGCCTGTGCTTTCAGGAGCGGTTGCGGGATCAATAGCACCCATTGCTCCACCTGAGTTCTGGGGAGCCGCACCCATCATTCCTACTGCACCCATTCCCACACCCATACTGTTCTGCTGAGGCTGAACGGGATTTGCAAAGCCATTAGCTCCGAAGGTAGCCTGCTGAGGTTGTGCATTGAAGGTATTCTGAACAGCCTGCTGAGGCTGAACGGGATTAGCAAAACCATTTGCACCAAAGGTAGGCTGCTGAGGCTGTGCATTATATGTATTCTGCGTTACCTGAACGGGCTCGGCAAAGCCGTTTGCACCGAACATAGCCTGCTGAGGCTGATCGTTTATCAGAGGCTGCTGATTCACCATATTCTGCGCAGCTTCGTCAGCTTCGTTTTCTGTACACATCTTGCAAAGCTGTGTACGTACTCCGTCGGAATCATTTCCGATAGAAAGACCAATCGCAGAGCCGCACTGTGCACAAGCGTTGCTATAATAATTTGACGTAAGAAAGCTTGTGATATCGTAAATAAACATTGTCAGTCTTGTAATAGTACCTGCAGATGAATCATCTGCGGCAATTACAGCCGCTATAGTGTAATTATTTACGTCAGTTGCTCTGATAAAATTGTTTTCAGGTTTAGCGGTATATTCGTTAAACCACTGTTCAACGCTGTTGTTTGATAAAGCGCCCTTTCTTGCCCAGGTAGTAAAGATAAAGCAATTATTCTGCTCATTTCCCTTTAACATCATACCAAAGCCCTTATAGGTGCCATAGATACTGTTTGTAGCTCTGTCTTCAGTAAACGTAAACTGCGGAGCTAACGAGTAAAGATCTTCAAGTATCATTTTAGTTTCCCCCTTCGTATTTTTGATGATTTTTCAACATCATTCTAATTTTACTACAAAAGGTGTTTTTTGTCAATACTTTTTTACTTTATCGTGCTGTCATGCTTTGATTTCCTATAGTTTTGATTCAGTTATCCTGACTATAGTGAAAATATCCGCCGTCGATCGTACTTGCGTTACGAAAGAGCGTTCTTCCCTTTTGCAACCTGTCGTAGTTATACTTAATTCAGATACTTATTTATAAACTCCGAAGCAATCTCAAGAAGATAGCCGTCAAGATAAGAAAGTGCGGTCTTCTCCATATCCCCATCTATGCCGAAATAGGCTTCGGCAACAGAGCCGGTTATAGCCGCCAGAGTATCACTGTCACCACCAACGGAAACGGCAGTTCTTATTGCATCCTCAAAATCTGTTGATTCAAAAAACGCCTGAAACGCCTGCGGTACCGTACCCTGACAGGATTCGTTAAAGCGATAACTACTGCGGATTTCGTCAATAGTGAAATCTATCGTATAGTAACGGCTTACGTATTCCTTTATCTCATCCATACTGTGTCCTGTTCTTGCAAGGAAGATTGCCCCCGCCACCGATACGGCACCCTTTACTCCTTCTGGATGATTATGAGTAACCTCGGCAGTAGCCGCCGCCAGTCTTTCACATTCTTCTAAAGATGAGGCATACCAGCCTACAGGTGAAACTCTCATTGCAGAGCCGTTACCGTAGCTGTTATAAGGCTCCGTTCTCTTCTGCATCACCCAATTATAGAATCTGTTTCCGTAGCCGCTGTTCGGATATCTTCTGCCCACCTCATGCATTGTGCTGATAAGCACCTTTTTAAAGCCTTCGGTATCATCGGTATTTTCGCAAAGCATAAGCGCCTTTGCAACGGCAAGCGTCATCACACTATCATCTGTGAAAAAACATGTTTTGCTGAAAAGCTCGAAATCCTTTGCTCTGTAATTCCTGAACTCAAATCTTGAGCCTGCCACGTCTCCTGTAATTGCACCTATCATAATAATTACCTCCGTTATATTATTTTCGTAAGTTTTTCCTTACATTCACATTATACATCATCTGATTGTCAATATGGTCGCTTATGAAACGACATTTTACATATCAGAACAGAAAGGTTTTATCCATTTTAATTATAACACATTTAAAAGGCAAATTACAGTACCGTTTATAATCATTTTTATATTGACATCCGCATTAAGAATGTAGTATAATAATCAGGTAAACACAGCGCTTTCAAAGGCGTTTTAAGACCTTAACGTGAATTTTGTCATACAATAAGGAACATCTGACTATGAGAAATATTATAACCTTCACAAAACCCGGTAATTTTGATTTATGGGAACAGAACTGTCA
Organism: Ruminiclostridium sp.; assembly: GCA_017408635.1. Taxonomy (GTDB): domain Bacteria; phylum Bacillota; class Clostridia; order Oscillospirales; family Ruminococcaceae; genus Ruminiclostridium_E. The sequence goes on from JAFQUH010000178.1 coordinate 9,487, forward strand.
GCCTATTGGCAACGGATATATGGGTGCCAGCTTTTTCGGCGGTATAGCAAAGGAGAAAATCGTACTGAACGAAAAAACGTTATGGGCAGGCGGTCCTTCAGAAAGCCGCCCCGATTACAATAGCGGCATAATCGAGGATAGCTATAAGTACGTAAAGCAGGTACAGGAGCATCTGTATAACGGTGAATACGAAAAGGCGGTAGAGCTTCTTCCTCACCTTACCGGTGCAACAGACGGCTTTGGCGCATATCAGCTTTTATGCAATATGATGCTGTCCTTCTCAAATATTGACGAAAGTCTTGTGACCAACTACAGAAGAACTCTCGATATGGATAATTCTCTCTTTACCACAGAGTTTACCTATCAGGGTGCAGTCCACAAAAGAGAAGCTTTTGCAAGCTATCCCGCAAACGTGATATGCATAAAGCTCTCATCAGACAAGCCAAGAAGAATCTGTGTAAGACTTAGCCTCGAAAATACCCAATGCGGAGAAGTAACCGCCAATGAAGATACACTTTTATATAAAGGTGCGCTTTATGACAACGGACTTCGTTACTGCACGGTATTCCGTATAGAAAACCACGGCGGCGAGCTGATAAACGGCAAGGACTGTGTAATGGTAGAGCATGCCGACGAGGTTATTATCTACCTTACCGCATCTACTGATTACAGCGACGTATACCCCACCTTCAGAAACGGAATTGATCCTGAAATTCCTGTAAGAGAAAGAATAGAAGCTGCTATAAAAAAAGGCTACGACGAGCTTTACAAGGAGCATCTTGAGGATTACAAGGAGCTTTTTGACAGAGTAAAGGTTACCTTGGGAGAAATAAAGGATGATTCTATCCCCTGCGATGAGCTTTTAGAAAAGTACAGAAATACTCCTGACAGAAAAATCAAGAATCAGCTTGAAATGCTCTACTTCCAGTTCGGAAGATATATGCTCATTTCTTCATCAAGAAAGGGCTCACTCCCTGCAAACCTTCAGGGCGTATGGAACGAATCCAACTGCCCTCCCTGGTGCTGTGACTATCACATAAATGTAAATCTGCAGATGAACTACTGGGGAGCATACAACACAAACCTTGCCGAAACGGTACCTCCTCTCGTAGATTTTCTTGACAGTATGCGTCCTTCGGGCAGAAAATCAGCCGAAGCATATTACAATATAAAGTCAGATGAGGAAAATCCCGAAAACGGCTGGATTGCACACACCCAGAGCACGCCCTTCGGCTGGACCGCTCCCGGTTGGGATTTCTACTGGGGCTGGTCAACCGCCGCTGTGGCATGGCTTATGCAGAATATTTACGAGTACTACGAGTTCACAGGTGATAAGGAATATTTCAGAGAAAGAATATACCCCATCATGCGTGAAAGCGTAAAATTCTATACACAATGGCTGACCTACGACGACAAGCAGAAAAGACTGGTTTCAACTCCCACCTACTCTCCCGAGCACGGCCCCGTTACCATCGGTAACACCTACGAGCAGAGCCTTATCGAACAGCTTTACAAGGATTTTCTTGTTTCAGCCAGAGCGTTGGACTGCGACAAGGAGCTTTACGAAAAGGTAAAGGAACAGTTAAAGCAGCTGAAACCCTTCAGTATAAGCGAAAAGACGGGACTTTTAAAGGAATGGTTTGAAGAGGATGACGAAAACTTCGATCACTCCAAGACGCAGAAGAATCACCGTCATATCTCGCATCTTATGGGACTTTATCCCGGCAAGGCGATAATTGAAAGAGAGCCTGAGCTTATGCAGGCGGCAGTAAATACTCTGAATGACAGAGGCGATGAATCGACAGGCTGGGCAAGAGCCTATAAATTAAACCTCTGGGCAAGAGTAAAAGACGGCGGAAGAGCATATTCTATACTGCAGGGACTTCTTAAGGGATGCACCTTTGATAATCTCTTTGACTTCCATCCTCCCTTCCAGCTTGACGGAAACTTCGGCGGAAGTGCAGGTATTGCAGAAATGCTTATTCAGAGTCACGAGGAGCATATCGATCTGTTACCTGCCGTATCACCCAACTGGATAAGCGGTAGCTTTACAGGTCTTTGTGCAAGAAACGGCTTCGTGGTCGATCTTGTATGGGAGAATTATGCGCCCTCTTCAGTTACAATAAAGTCAAATATCGGAGCAAAATGCCGTATCAAGACAAACTGTTCAGGAGTATTCTGCGACGGTGAAGAAGTCGAATCCAGAAACTACGACGGAATAACGGTATTCTACACCGAGCCGGGCAAAATTTATACCCTTCAGTTTTGAGAATAAATAAACAACAACCACAAAATTACCACGATTTTTTTGTGCAATATGTCGATAAGTGAAAATTTTTAATAATTTTTTCAAAAAACACTTGCAATTTGGTTTTGTTTCTGTTAAAATATTTATGTTATATCGCTATATAAAGGTATGGTGATAGGTCATTAAGTACAAGATACTGTATGATCTTTTATTATAAGCAACACTAAAGGAGGTGCAAACCCCATGGCAAAATGTGATATCTGCGGAAAGGGCGTTTCTTTCGGCATTCAGGTTTCTCACTCACACAGACGCACAAACAGAACATTCAAGCCCAATGTTCAGAAGGTTAAGGCTATCGTTAACGGTACTCCTTGCAGAGTACACGCTTGCTCTCGTTGCCTTCGTTCAGGTAAGGTACAGCGTGCTGCTAACTAATTGAAATCTGACAATAAAAACCAGAGAAAATAATTTTTTCGCTCCCCTGATTTTTCAGGGGAGTTGGTTTTTTGCAGGTTGCACCTGCGGGCAATTCCGCCGCACATAGACAACGCGATTTTCAAAGCATTGTTTGTGCGGCGGTTTTAAAATTTCAAAAGCAAGGTTTTTTAGGAACATCGCCTTTGATAATTCCGTCGCACATAGACAACGTGATTTTCAAAGTATTGTTTGTGCGGCGGTTTTAAAATTTCAAAAGCAAGGTTTTTTAGGAACATCGCCTTTGATAACTCCATCGCACATAGACAACGTGATTTTCAAAGTATTGTTTGTGCGGCGGTTTTAAAATTTCAAAAGCAAGGTTTTTAAGGCACATTGCCTTTGATAATTCCGCTGCACATAGACAACGCAATTTTCAAAGCATTGTTTGTGCGGCGGTTTTAAAATTTCAAAAGCGAGATTTTTAAGGCGTACCGCCTCTGATAAT
>JAFQUH010000179.1 GCA_017408635.1 Ruminiclostridium sp.
AGTTGACGAAGTAAGCAAAAATGCTTTAGGGAAGCCGTTTTCGGCTTCCCTAAACTTTTTGTATCACATATTTATATGCTCGCAAGATAAGTACAAAATTTTACGCATTTTTGCGGTGCGTGAGTTTGTCTTCAGTCTGAGCCGTCTGCAAAAGCAGACGGCTCTCCTGATATAATTTTTATATGAAAGACACTGTCATTTATGCAATTTTAATACCGAAGCAGAAGCTTTCCTTCCAGTAGGAATTCGTAAAATCTCCGTACTTTACTTTTTCATTCGGGTAGGGACTGTAGATAAGCTGTCCGTCACCTACGTAGATACCACCGAAGTAGTTATCCTCTCCCGTTTCCTCATCCTTATCCGAGAAGAATACCACGTCACCGGGCAATACCTCGTCGTAGCCTATTTTCGTACCCATCGAAAGCTGATCCTCCGTACCTCTGGGACAGTTGATATATCCGTTTTCCCGTAGCACGTAGTATATAAATCCCGAGTTGTCAAAGCCTTTTTCGGGAGAAGCCTCGCTGAAGGTGTAGGGTATTCCCACAAGGGACTTTGCCGTAGCTACTATCTCGCTACGCTGAAGTGAAAGCTCGGGTATTTCTGTACTGCCGCCGATATCCGCTCCCTGCGAATCAGATTCATTATCTTCGCTTGTATCGGTATCATCGGGAATACTCGTTTCGGGTGGATTACTATTCTCGGAGGAGCTGGTTTTATCGTTCTCTTCCTGTGCCCAGGAAGTATCTGAACTGCTTTGCGCCAAAGAGGAGGCGTCGGTCTTGTCACTTTCGCCTGATGCGGTATCCTGATTGCATCCGCTTACGCTGAATGCCAGCAGTATAGCCGCTAAAAAAACGGAAATACTCTTTTTCATTTTCTTCCTCCTGTCTTTGTTTTTACAAGTATAGTATAATCCATCAGCACAGAATTGTCAAGTTTTCTATTTACATATACTGTAAAAAACAGCCCTCCAGGGTGACTCTGTGCTGAAAAGTTTATGAAACTTAAATGAAAATTTAAACTGTCAGAGTACCGTTTTCGCTGATTTCCAGCAGGAGAATCTGCTCCTCTTTACCCGTATCGGCGTTGATATACACAAGTATCGGCATACCGCCGTTATCCTCCTTACTGCGACATCTGAATTCGTAGCAGTAAAGCTCATTCACGCCTTCGGAGGGAATATAGCAAAGTCTTTTTCCCTCTACCGTAAGATAAGGAGAAAGCGACTGTGCCGCCTGCGACGCTGACAGAGCAGGGGAGGTTATTTCTCTTTCCTTGTGATTCGTGATATATCCTCTTGCGTCAAAACCGATTATATCTCCGTTGTCAAGAGCAACGCTCACCTTGATAAGATCGGTATACATCAGCACGTTTTCCTTTGTTGCCGCAAAATTTATAGTGCATACGTTACGGCTAACCTCATAGTAGGTGTAGCTCATATCGGTTATACCAAGATAAGAAAGATATTCCTCCGCCTTGCCCACAGCTTCTTCACCCGTAAGTCTGCGCTCTGTCACCTCACGATAATCCGCCATATAGCAAAGCAGTCCCGCCTGCTTTGTGATTGCTACCGTCACGTCATCCTTCCAGAAAACGTAGCAGGGCATTTTCCCTTGCTCGTCGGTTTCATCGTTTTGCATAAGCTCCGATTCGCCGCTTGCCCTCTGTGCTTTTTTAAGAGCGTCTTCTTTTGAAATATAAACTGTGTTTTTAAGCATTTCGGGTTCCTTCTTCATAATATTATCAGAAAAAGGTCCGTCGTAGATAAGAGTCGGATAGTTATCGTAGCCCTCCTCAAATTCTGTAAAGCCCTCCGTTATATATAAAGGCCCGTCGTTATCCTCCGTGTCCTCTATATCCTTTTCGGTTTCCTCGTAGCTTAATTTTCCGTCGTTTATCTTCTGCTGGACCAGCCACATATTTTCACAAAGCCTTTTTGCATATTCCGAAAGCGCTATGAGATTCTCCCTGTCCTCTCCCGATATCCTTTCCCCTTCCGTATATTTTTCCGACAGGCTTTTTGAATAGTTGCCCACCTGGGATAAGAATTTATAGGTGTTTTCAAGATGGAGGGAGGCTACCGGCAGAGTAGATAATTCCGCCTTGGCGCTGGCGGCGTCGCTCCATAGCTTTGCCGATAAAAAGCTCATCATAGCGGGACTGCCCGCATATATGCCCTTTGTAAGAGTTGTGCTGATGTTGTCAAGACTCTCCGACAGGTTTTCCACGCTTCTCGCCATATCGTACTGTAGCTGTCTTTTGAGAGTACCCGCCGTAGAATGTCCCTGCACCGCTATAACCCCGATAACCGCTATGACGGCTATCATAAAGCTCACTATTCTTACAAAGCATCTTTTACTTATATTCATATTCTGTCCTTTCCGAGTGGCAAATTTAAGTTTGAAAACGCCCTCTCTTTTGTCAAAAACATAAAATTTTGATTTTATTACTATTTTTTCAGAAAATTTTCAGATTATACACTATATTTTTGTGACAAAAAGGTGTATAATTATATAGTGTATGATTTATAAAGAAATGGGAGAGAAAAAATGATATATCTCGACAATGCCGCTACCACCCGTCCCTGCGACGAGGCTGTTGAGGCGGCGGTAAAAACCGCAAGGGAATGCTTCGGAAACGTGTCCTCCCTGCATAAGCTGGGCATAGAATCCGAAAAGCTCCTGAATAGTGCAAAAAATACCATACTTAAAAAGCTCTCGCTGCAAGGAGAACTGTATTTTACGTCAGGCGCAACCGAAAGTAACAATACTATCCTTCGTGGTGTGGCAGACGCCTATAAAAGAAACGGAAAGACGATAATCACCACAGCGATGGAGCATCCTTCCGTTGCCCGTGTCTGCGACCTTCTGGAAAAAGACGGCTTCAATATAATAAGACTGTCACCAAAGGACGATTACAACAATTTTGAAGAATATGTCGCAGAGCATATCACACCCGATACCATTCTGGTTTCCTGCATGGCGGTAAATAACGAAATCGGCTACAAGGTGGATACGAAAAAGCTCTACGCTCTTATAAAGCGGAAGAATAAAAGCTGTATGCTCCACGTTGACGGAGTTCAGGGCTTTTGTAAAACTGCACTCTATGGTGACTACATAAGCCTTTCCGCCCATAAGATACACGGTTTTAAGGGCGTGGGCGCAATGTACGTGGCAAAGGGTTGCCGATTCACTCCGCTGCTCTACGGAGGCGGTCAGCAGAAAAATCTCCGCTCGGGTACAGAGCAGATAGAAACCATTGCGGCATTTGAGGCGGCAGTAAAAGCCTACCCCACCGACTTAAGCCACTACGAAAAACTGAACAGTCTTTTAAGAAGCAGACTTTCCGAAATGGAGGAGGTCTACGTAAACAGTCCCGACGCAGACAGGGGAGTACCCAATATCCTGAGCTTTTCGGTTATGGGAGTAAGAAGTGAGATTATGCTTCACTACCTTGAAGAAAAGCAGATATACGTAAGCTCGGGTTCAGCCTGCTCAAAGGGTAAGATAAGCTCCGTTCCCGATTCCTTCGGTATAGACGAAAAAAGAGCCGACAGTACTTTAAGAGTCAGCTTTTCTATGGCAAATACACAGGAAGAAATAAATACTCTTGCAGATGAAATATTATTCGGAATAAAAAGATTCCGCAGATAAAAGGAGAAAAAAATATGAAAGAACTTATAATGGCAAAATACGGCGAGATTGCCTTAAAGGGACTCAACAAGGGTACCTTCGAGGACATACTTGTAAAGAACATAAAGCGCAGACTCCGTCATTGCGGCAAATTCCAGTACATGAGAAAGCAGTCTACGATCTATATCGAGCCCGTGGGCGAAGCAGATTTAGACGAGGTTATGGAAAAGCTGAAGGTAATTTTCGGTATCGGTGCATTACAGAGATGTGCGGTGTTTGAAAAGGACTTTGAACAGATAAAGGACAAGGGCGTACCCTATCTTGAGGAGGCGTTACAGTTCGCCACCACCTTCAAGGTAGAAGCAAAGCGTTCTGATAAGGCATTCCCCATGAAGACTCCCGATATTCAGATGGAGCTTGGCGGCGCAATCCTTGAGGCATATCCTCATTTAAAGGTAGACGTGCATAATCCCGAGGTTACGGTAACCTGCGAAATAAGAGATAAGGGCGCATATTTAAGCGCAGAAAGAATTATCGGTGCAGGCGGTATGCCTGTAGGAAGCTCTGGTAAATGTCTGCTTTTATTATCAGGCGGTATCGATAGTCCCGTAGCAGGATATATGATGGCAAAGCGTGGACTTATCGTTGACGGTATCCACTTTGTAAGTCCTCCCTACACCTCCGAAAGAGCGCTGATGAAGGTAGAAACCCTTTGCGAAAAGCTGACTCCCTACTGTGGAGATATCAGATTCTTCTGCGTACCCTTCACGGAAATTCAGGAAGCCTTAAGAGATAACTGCCCCGAAGAATTTTTCACTATAATTATGAGAAGACTTATGGTGAAGATTGCAAATAAAATAGCTGACGCCTACGAATACGGTGCGCTGGTTACAGGCGAAAGCGTAGGTCAGGTAGCAAGCCAGACCTTAAAGGCAATACAGTGTACCGATGCGGCGGCTGAATATCCCGTATTCCGCCCCGTTATAGGTATGGATAAAAAGGAAATTATCGAAATTTCAAGAAAGATAGATACCTTTGAAACCTCAACTCTTCCTTACGAAGACTGCTGTACGGTATTCACTCCCAAGCATCCCAAGACAAAGCCTGTTCTTGAGGAGATTATAAAGGCAGAGCAGAGTTACGATTTTGAGCCTCTTATCGAAAAGGCAATAAAGGATATCGAAATAAAGATGTTCAGAGTCGAAGGCACAACAGAAATGGTAGAAAAGGCAGAAAATTAAAGGAAAACTATGGACGGAAAAAACTGTTTACTGCGCAGTTCTATTGACAAAACTGCGTATAGTGTAGTACAATTATTAGTTAAGAAAGGTCTTAAATTATCCTCGGCAGAAAGCTGCACGGGAGGACTTATATCAGCGGCAATAACCTCGGTTGCAGGCTCGTCAGAAGTGTTTGACGAGGGTATATGCACCTACGCCAACAGCGCCAAGATGAAATATCTTGGGGTGCCTGCCGAAATCCTCGATAAATACGGCGCCGTATCCGAGGAAACCGCACTCGCTATGGTAAAGGGCATTGCAAAGCAGTCGGGTAGTGATATTGCGGTATCTGTAACGGGTATTGCAGGACCTACAGGCGGCACTTTAGAAAAGCCGGTCGGTACGGTATACGTGGGACTTTTCGTAAAAGGAAAGGCAAGCGCAAGGCTTGTATACACAAACCCTCTTGACAGCGACGGAAACGTGAGGGAATTCATAAGACTCTCAACGGTACTTGCGGCGCTGGAGTGGATAGAATCAGAATTATTCAGAATGTAATAGATTAAGTAAGGAGAAAGCGGATGAGTAAAAAGAATAAAAAAGCCGTTAATGAAGTGCAGACGGAAGAAACCGCAGAAAAAAAGAAAAAGCCCTGCCTCATAGTGAGAATCCTTAAATTCTTCATTCCCTGGAAGGGCGACAGCGCAGGTGACGTTATAAGAAAGCTCATTTTTGCGGCGTCACTTACGGTCTTTATCATAACCGCCGTACCCCTTCTTACCGATGTGGCGGAGATGTATCACGATGAAAAGATATCCCAGGAGCTGAACGATATCTATATCCCCGACAACGATCCTATCGTTATCGAAAAGGCGGAGGAGCAGGGTATACCCCTTCCGTCCTTTGACGCTCTTTTAGATATCAACAAGGACGTAGTAGGCTACATCAGGATAAACGGCACAGACATAAACTATCCCGTTGTCCGTGGAGAAAATAACGATGATTATCTGAATCACGATATATACGGCAACCCCAACAGAAGCGGTACTATCATGATGGATTACCGCAACGATATATCAAAAAACGATACCTCCGACAATTATATAGTTTACGGTCATAATATGGCTATAGGCACCTTCTTTGCAGGACTCAACGATTATTGGCGTACTCTTTACGATTCCTACGAGGGAGCGTCTATGAAGATGTACAAGGAGCATCCGACTATCACCTTCAATACTCTTTACGAGCAGTCCGAATGGAAGATATTCGCTATAGGACTTTTTAATACCAACTATAGTCACGGCGAGGTTTATGACTATATAAACACTCTTAAATTTGATGACGCAGAGCATTTCAACGACTATATCATTGATATAATGGACAGAAGCGACATCTTTACCGACGTTGATATACAGTACGGTGACGATATCCTGACGTTATCCACCTGCGTATGGCCCTATCCCGATAACGAGTATATAAGACTGGGCGTGTTTGCACGTAAGGTCAGAAAGGGCGAAAGCAAGGAGGTAAACGTAGAGGTAGCAAAGGTAAATGCCAACGTAAAGCGCTGGCAATGGGTATACGATTATGTGGCAAAGCAGATGGGTGTACAAAGCTACGACTGGTCATATTCGACCTGGGACAGAAGCAAGCTGCTCAGCTATACCCAAAGGGAAGCTGATGAGGACGGATATATATTCCCCTCACAATAAAAAACAAGGAGAGCCTCTATGACTGAAAAAAAGCCTTTCTGGACATGCCTTGTACCCGTCAGAGGTGACGGAGTGATAACGATAGTAAGGAAGATATGTCTTCCTATAACTATCAT
>JAFQUH010000180.1 GCA_017408635.1 Ruminiclostridium sp.
CGGCGTCCCCGACGCCCCGTTATTTATATTACACCAATCTCCCCGATATACTACAATTTGATACATAGTCAATATGTGAAACCGCCGTTTTGCAAAGCATTATATATACTAACATTCCTAGAGGCAGCAGTCCGCAGGACTGCGACCATTTTTGAAATCTCTGATTTCAAAAATAATGGAATCTGCCCACGGCGGCAGTATGAAATACTGCGGCGCCCTTTAGGGCAATGGCACGCCGTTTACTTCATAAACACAAAGCTCTGAAGCTCGAACAGGTGTCTGTCCTTATACCAGTCTACAAACCAGCCTTCGTAGTTGTGGTCGACTTTGAAGAATACCGAATGTCTGCCGGTTACATTCTTTACAATTGCGGTGTAGGTGCCGCTTGCTGCACCGATAACGCACTTTCCGATTTCCGTTCCTTCTTCGCCGTCAATGAGAATGGTTATAGTCGAGTTGCAACCCGTGCCGTTTACCTTTACGGCAAATTCCATAGTCCGGGAACTGTAATCCTCGCCAAAATCAAAATACTTGTATCCGATTACTGCGCCGGGCTTTATTGCGGTAATCACTCTTGTAAAGCAGTCAAGCTCGGTTATAAAGCAACCGCCCTTAAGCACACAGGCGATATCGGAGCTTGTAATCTTGTAGGGATTGAGGGAATCCTCAAAGCCGAGGGAGGTCATCTCAACCTGGGGGATCGTGCCGTCGGGGAGAATCTCTATCTTCTCTACACAAGCTCTTCTTGATGTAATTGTGGCGTTGGTCATACGGTGATAGAAAATATACCATTGTCCGTTTATATTACAGATAGAGCCGTGATTGTTTCCTGCGGGATAATCAATTCCGTTATCAACGATAGTGCCTCGGTAGGTGAAAGGTCCTGACGGAGAATCGGAGGTCATATATTCCAGTCTGTTGCCCTTGTTGGGAGAGTATATGAGATAGTAGGTATTGCCCACCTTACGCATGGAGCAAGCCTCGAAAAAGCCTTTTTCACTTTCCTTATCGGCAGGGATGATATCGGGAACGTAGCTTTCCGATATGACCTCGTACATATTGCTTTTAAGCTCCGCCATATAGGATTTTTCAAAGCCGCAGTAGATATATACTCTTCCGTCATCGTCAACCAGCACGCCCGGATCAACGAATACGCCATCCTCCACACAGTTATCGGGCAGGTCATATTTGTACTGTGATAACAGCTTGAAGGGACCTTCCGGCTTGTCTGCAACCGCTACGCAACCCTTGTTCCAGAGGATATAGCAGTAAAGATAGTATTTGCCGTCCTTTTCTACAACGTCGGGAGCGTATAGGGGATAGTCGGTCCAGTCGGTATCGGAGGGATGATCACGGTCAGGTCTTGTATGGAAAATATCACCGTGACAGGTCCAGTTGTTAAGGTCGTTAACAGGTGCGGACCATACCTTCAGCTTGTAGTCGCAGAAGCTGTCAGAGCCTGCATTATCGTGTGAGCCGTAAATATATACTCTGTCGCCGAATACTCTCGGCTCGCCGTCGGGAATGTATTCCCAGCCGGGTAAAAATGGATTAGCCATAAAAAATCTCCTTGATTAGTCTGATTAAGGCAGAATAACCCGCCTGATTGTATTATAGCACAGTAAAATATTCTTTTCAATGAAGATTATGGCTATGTGATATTGGAATGCACGTGTGATGTCGGTTTTGTGCTATGATGTTGGTTATCTTTGTTGATTTCAGCTTTTCTGTTTATATGATAAATCGTATTTATAACACGTTTTAACTTAATTTACGATATATCCCACACGATTTATCGTAAATTTGTTTAAAATATTTATTAGACAAATCGTGGGAGGGTAATATGAATATAAAGAAAGCCGTAGAAAAGAGAATTATCGAGCTTTGCGATAGCAAGGGCATTGCGATAAACACTCTTGCCAACAATTCAGGTATACCGCCATCAACGGTTTACAGTATGCTGAATGAAAAAAGTCAGAATCCAGGTGTAGTGTCGATAAAGAAATTATGCGACGGACTGGATATATCTATAAGGGAATTTTTTGATAGTGACTTATTTGATAATCTTGAGCAGGAGATAAAGTGATTATTATACTGAAAATTGAAATTTGACACCCATTCTGACACCCATCTTTTCACCAAAAACCACCAAAACACGCTATTTTTTGAGTAATCAGTAACAGAAAAACAGACAATAGAAAACCGCTGAAGCCCTCTTGTAGAAAGACTTCAGCGGTATTATTTTATCAATGTTTAGTTTCCAGTAATATAGGCATATGGTCAGATTTCTCAAGCCAGTTTAAATTATGTTGAATCTGATAAGTTTTGATGTTTTTTTGTGCAGTGAAACAATGGTCAATATGATATCCTCTGTCTATATGTCGGTATAAGTAAAATGTAGGAAGTGTTTCTTCGCCTTGCAATTCTTTGCTGACCTGATGGTATGCAGAACAAATCCCGATTTCGTTTAACTGTTGAACTACGGCACTATGAGTGCGGATACTATTCTTTTTGTCCCATATGGCATTACTATTGAAATCTCCGATTATTATTGTATCTTCGTTGAAATTAGAAATGTTGATATTTTGGTATATATAGTATTCTTCAATGTACGGCTTACAAGCCCATACAGCTAGTAAATCAAAACTATCATTAATTTTAACAGATATAAAGTTTCTCAAGCAGAATTTTGACCAGTTATTTTCTGTTAGTCTTATACCATTTCTTGCAAAAACGCCTAAACCTTTGTTATTGTTTTCTCCGGTCCAGATGTAGTTTGTTGCAAAATTCTTGTATTCAGCTGAATTGATTTCCGCAGGGTTTTCGCACTCCTGAATTACGTATATATCGGCGTCAAGTGTGAGAATATGCTGAAATTTTTCACGAAATTTTCCGTTGCAATTCCAACTTGCAATTTTCATATCATTCCTCCGTCAATTTATAACTATGTTTCTTCTCCAATCGCCCACGTGTAAAATATAGCTCCCAGTCCGTTTTCACAGGCTTCATCGTAGCACTCAAGAGAATCGGGCTTATCGGTATATATGCTTCTTTGTGCTACGGATATTTCTTCAGCATTTACAAATTTCCAGTTCACATTGTCAATGTAGTTTTTAGCTTTCTTTAATGCCTCGTTTTTTGTAGTAGCTTTTTCCCATAAGTTTATGAAAGCACCGCCGAATTCCTTTGATTCGGGATTGCTCTGCTTCGGGACAGCTTCAACCATTAAGTAAAATATGCTCATTTTAAGTTCTCCTTTGCGGTATTGATAGAAGATATGAGCATTACACGAATGCTTGTACAAACTGAATCAAGGGCTTTGTAGTCAGCTTCAGATAAATAATCCGTTTTGAACAATAGTTCTAACCAATAACCTGTTTCGTTTGCTTCTTTAAGAGCAATTTGTAACTTGGCAATAAAGTCTGCCCTTCCATGAGCATATTGGGCTTCACGAATATTTGCACCGATAGAAGTGCCGCTTCTGCCGATTTGGTTGGAAATTATAGATTCTCGCATTGCTTTAAGCCGTTTAACAAGATTAATAATAGATATTGCAAAATCCATAGATTGCGTTTTTAATTTGCTTTCAGACATAAAGATACCTCCAATAATCTGTGATTATATAGCGTAAGGCGGTTGAAAGAGTAATATCGTGTGAAGTACGGCTTCGCCGTGTGAAGCAGTGGTAAAACCACTGTGAAGTATTGTGCCTATGGCACAAAGTGAAGTTAAGTGTTCCGTGCATCGTGCCGAAGGCACACTTCACAAGCGAAGCGACTTCACAAGCAAAGCGACTTCACGTTCCGCTTGCGGAACACTTAGTTAAAAACTCACTTGCAAATGCAAGTGAGTTTTTGGCGCGCCTAACGGGATTCGAACCCACGGCACACAGCGTCGGAGGCTGTTGCTCTATCCAGCTGAGCTACAGGCGCATATTATTAAATATATTCAAAGCGGATAGATTTTACTATCCGCTTTATTATTATATCATATTTTTCCTACTATTTCAAGTTTACTTTAAAAGTGCTTCGCAAGCCGCCAGCTTAACTGCTACGCAGAAAACCTCCATAGCCATTGCAAGCTCTTCTGTTGTGGGGTAGGTGGGAGCAATTCTGATGTTCTTATCCTCGGGATCGATACCGTAGGGATAGGTTGCGCCTGCGCCTGTCAGTACAACGCCTGCCTCCTTACACAGAGCAACAGTTCTCTTTGCCGTACCCTGAAGACCGTTGAAGGAAACGAAGTAACCGCCGTTGGGCTTGTGCCACTTGCCGAAGCCGAGAGGAGCAATTTCCTTGTCAAGTGCATCCAGTACGATGTCGAACTTGGGAGCGATTATCTCTCTGTGCTTTAACATATGAGCCTTGATTCCGTCGAAATCCTTGAAGAATCTTGCGTGTCTTAACTGATTCAGCTTATCGAAGCCGATAGTCTGATAGGTCATCTGGCTCTTGATGAATTCAATATTCGCCGCACTTGCACCGATTACTGCAAGACCGCCGCCGGGGAAGGAGATCTTTGACGTAGAGGTGAACATGAACACCATATTTTCCTTGCCTGTCTTCTTTGCTTCATCTAAAAGATTTAAAAGTGTATCGGGTGTATCTGTAAGGTGGTGTACACAGTAAGCGTTATCCCAGAAGATTCTGAAATCCTTTGCCGCAGGGCTGAGATCTGCAAATCTCTTTACAACCTCGTCGGAGTAGGTGATACCCTCGGGGTTGCTGTACATAGGAACGCACCAGATACCCTTGATAAGCTCATCCTCTGCAACCAGCTTTTCTACTATATCCATATCGGGACCGTCAGCCTTGTAGGGAACTGTAATCATCTCGATGCCGAGGCTCTGGCATATTGCAAAATGTCTGTCGTAGCCGGGAGCGGGGCAGAGGAACTTGACCTTCTCGTTCTTGCTCCAGGGCTTGTCGCCGCCGAGAACACCGAGCAGCATTGCTCTTGCTATCGTATCATACATAAGCTGAAGGCTGGAGTTACCGCCGATTATGATTTCATCCTCACCTACGCCGAGCATAGGCATACAAAGATCCTTTGCTTCCTTGATGCCGTCAAGAACGCCGTAGTTACGGCAGTCTGTTCCGTTTTCGGAGATGCATTCGCCGTCAAGACAATGTGTCAGCATACCTAGTGTCAGGTCAAGCTGGTCGGGTGCAGGCTTACCTCTTGACATATCGAGCTTTAAGCCCTTTGCCTGAAGCTCCTTGTACTGTGCTTCTGCCTGCTGCTTTATTACTTCAATCTCTTTTCTTTCCATTGTGAAACCTACCTGATTTTAATAAAATTACTCTGTGTACTATTATATTACATATGCGTGAATTTTGCAAGTGGTTTTTTCAATTCTTGCAAAATTTATGCAAATTGGGCAGAAACTACACCGTTTTCGAGGGTAAATATGACATCTACGATTAAAGTTTGTTCATTTATACCCGAAAGATTGAAGGGTGCGCTGTTCTTTACGTCATAAAGCCACTCGAAAGTGACAACAGAAGTAGTCTTTCCGTCAAGGAAAGCAAGATTTAAATCAAAGGTTGTGGACTTGTCGCATTTGATACTTGCTGAAAGCTCGTCATCGGAAATTACGGGTAGAGTTACCAGCACCTCCTCAAGCTCTGTAGGCATTATGCTTCTTGCTGATAATATTCTGCTATTGCCGTCGGAATATACGTTAAGCGTAAGATCGTGACAGAAGAAGCCTACCTGCTGCTGACCGGGAAGCTGTTCGTCGGTAGCCTCGCCCATAATTCTGAAATAATCCGCTCCGTTATCCATCATATTGATAAAGAAGGTAGGATTGAATACGGGAGTGCCCTTTGCCAGAATAGCGTCATAGGCGGTCTGTGCTCCCTCAACACCTTCTTCCATATCGAAAAGCGCCGTGTCTACCTCTTCCTTTGCAAGACCTGCGTAATACTTGTTGCTGACGCAGATGGACTGACCTTCGTATATTACCGCTTTTTCGCTTCCTGCGAAAACGGGATTTGTCTTTGTAAACTGCATATAGAGTATAAGCCCGATACCGAGTGTTACAAGTATGATAAGTAAAATAAGTACCGCTTTTTTCATTTTTTACTTCCTTTCAGCGAGCTTAAATACAATAGAGATTCATATCCCAGGCGGGAATATAGGGGTGCTGTCTTAAGTAGAATTTATAGTCGCCTCTTATCTGCTTTATTTTAAGCGGCAGAGCAAACATATCTTCAGTTCTGTGATAAAGGGATACGATGAGCTTCGGCTTATATTTTATAATAGTTTCCCTTGAGCCGTCGATGGCTTCGCTTTCGCTACCCTCAACGTCGTATTTAACGAGAGTTGCAGGGTTTCCGCCGAGGATACTGTCAAGGCTTCTCATTTCGATATCACGGAGCATTGAAGGATTTATCGGTTTTCCTTTTTCGTAAGGGATAAGAGAAGAATTTCTTCCGCCCTTCTGTACAAACTGCTTTACACAGTCCTCACTCCAGGCGCCTGCATTATAGGTGTAGAAATCATAGGGACTTAATTTATAATGATTTCTTTTCATCTTCGCATAGTTTCTTGCGTCAGGCTCGACCGCATATATTCTGCCGAATTTATAGCCTGTCACTTCTAAAAATTCTGAAACGGTATCGCCCGTATATGCACCGAGATCGGCGTAAATTTCATCCTCTGTGAGATTTAAAAGCTCGTAAGCCTCTGCCTTGTCGGTCTGATTGTCAAGAAGGAAATTTATTCTTCCTGTGAGTCTGTAATTCAGCCAGCCCTCGAAAACCTCTTTTGATTTATCGTCGGCGAGCATTTCATAAACCTCGTTTATCTTTTCCTCGTTTTCTGCAAAATAATCCTTGTCAAAAAGTCCGCCGCCGATAACCGGAACGTCGGGAGCGTAAAGCTCGTGCTTTACCGAAATCTCCTTGATTCGCTCCATTACGTCGGGGAGGGAAGTGCCAAAGCACACGAGAATGGTAACTGCACCGAATTCCTTTTCAATATCGGATAACTTCTTTACCTCAAAGCCTGCAAAGCTATGTCCTCTGACAAACTCGTCGCTTGCCATAAAGCCGGAGGGCTTTATACCCTTCTGCTCCATAACGTTCAGTATTTTCTGGGCGCCGTCACCCATTCCGTAAAGGATAACCGGCTTTGTTGAAATTTTCAGTCTGTCCCATAAGGGCAGGTAAGGTGCAGGATTAATCATCGGGGACTTCCTTTCGGTTTATTCTACGGTAACTGATTTTGCTAAATTTCTGGGGTGATCCACGTCGCAGTCCTTGAGTACCGCCGTGTAATATGCGATAAGCTGTAAGGGAACTACCGCTACAAGAGGCATAAGCACATCTCTTGCCATAGGCAGATATACGGGGTAATCAACACCGCAGCCGCTGATATCCATATCCTCCTTGCATACGAGGATAACGGTAGCACCACGGGATTTTACTTCCTTTACGTTGCTTAAGGTCTTGTCAAGCAGATTGTTCTGTGTGGCAACGGCAATGACCGGCATACCCTCGTCGATAAGTGAGATAGTGCCGTGCTTTAATTCGCCTGCCGCATAGCTTTCGGAATGGATGTAGGATATTTCCTTCAGCTTAAGGCTACCCTCCATACTGAGCGCATAGTCAAGACCTCTGCCGATATAAAGCAGACTGTCTGCGCTGATGAGCTTGGAGGCTACTCTCTGATACTGCTCCTGATTGTCAACACAGGTCTGTACCTTTGCGGGAATCTCCAGCATTTCTGCAACTAACTGCTTGCAGGTTGCTTCGTCTATTCTGCTTCTTGCATAGGCTACTCTGAAGGCAAGCAGATACATAAATGCCGCCTGTACCATATACGCCTTTGTGGAGCATACGGAAATTTCAGGACCTGCAAGGGTATACATTACCATTTTTGCTTCTCTTGCGATGGAGGAGCCTACAACGTTTACTATAGCAAGAGTATCAGCGCCAACGTCGTTTGCGAGCTTCAGCGCCGCCTTGGTATCTGCGGTCTCGCCCGACTGGGAGATTATAACCACTAAATCCTCGGGAGTAAGCAGAGGACTTCTGTACTTGAATTCGGAGGCAATATCCACTATAACGGGAGTACGGGCAAGGGCTTCTATAACGTACTTGCCGATAATACCTGCGTGCATAGCAGAGCCGCAGGCTACTATATAAATATGACGATATTTTCTGAGCTTATCGTCGGTAAGACAGCATTCTGTAAAGTCAGGCATACCGTCTTTGATTCTGGGGTGGATGGTATTCATAAGAGCGGTGGGCTGTTCTGCAATCTCCTTAAGCATGAAATGTGCATAGCCGCCCTTTTCTGCGGCGGAAACGTCCCAGTCAGCCACCTGAATCTCCTTTTCGATGGGATTCTTATGAACGTCGTAGAACTTTACTCCGTCCTTTGTGATGTCCGCAATTTCGCCCTGCTCCAAAAGGTAATATTCCTTGGTATGCTCGATAATTGCAGTAACGTCGGAGGCTATGAACATTTCGCCCTCGCCCTTACCGACGATAAGGGGACTTTCCTTTCTTACCGCATAGATATGATCCTTATGCTCTCTGAATATGATACCAAGAGCATATGCACCCTCAATATCTGCAATAGTCTTTATAATGGTATCGATAGGATTACCGCTGTAGTTGTAGTCAAGGAGCTTTGCTACGGTTTCGGTATCGGTTTCACTTTCAAAGCCGTAACCCTTGTCTGTCAAGAATTCCTTTACCTTGCGGTAGTTTTCGATAATTCCGTTATGAACGATACACACTCTGCCGTTTCCGATAGGGTGGGAGTTTATATCGCTGGGCTCTCCGTGGGTTGCCCATCTGGTATGACCTATACCTGTGGTAGCGCTGTAAGGACCTTCGCTCTTAAGACGTTCTATAAGTCCCTCCGCTATCTTGCCCTTTGCCTTTATTGTCTTTATTCTGTCGTTGCTGAAAACTGCAATACCCGCAGAGTCATAGCCTCTGTATTCCAGCTTCTGTAATGCTCCTACAAGAATATCCGTACACTGCTTTTCACCAACGTATCCAACGATTCCGCACATAAGTAAATTTTCCTTTCTTATCATTTTGCCGATGTAACGGCAATATATTATTTATATATTCGCTTTTTGCCATATTAATTCAGAATACATATAATGATTATACCATATTTTTTTATTTATATCAATAGTTCGCCTTAATTTTCTGTTGACAGAGATATCCGTTTGTGATAAAATTAAAACAGATTCTGATTAAGAAAGGGAACTGACTATGAACGGAACGTATTTTGATTTTTACGGACAGTATATGATACCGCCCTTTGCAACGGCTGTAACGGGCGTCAGCTTATTTCTTTTTGCGGTTATCACTCTGATACTTGCAATATGCCTTTTCGGAAAAAGAAGCAAGGTGCTTTATGCTTTTAATAAGACAATGTCCATAACGGGACTTGTAATAAGCATTCTTCTTACTTTAGTATACGCCGCAATCATCGGACTTGTGGCGGCAAGCCCCGAGCTTTTCGGCTATCAGGGTGGCGGCATCATCGGAGCAGTGAGAGATCTTACCTGCGGTATTTTCTTACTCCCCGCAAAATTCGGCGTTGATATAAATTTTGCCGCAATGAATACAAGCGTACCTTTTATATTCTATACGTTAACTGTATTTGTTCCTGCCGCAATCGGCTTTATCACCTTTATCGTTTCCTGCATTGCCCAGAGAAGCTCAAGAAAGGCAAGAAACAGAGCGGTAGCACAGAATATAGCTCCTGCAAACAGCACACCTGTGAATATGAATCAGCCTGTGCAGAATCCCGCACCCATTCCCGCACCCGCACCGATTCCCACACCCGCACCGATTCCTGCACCTGCACCAGTTCAGGATAACACACCTGTAAACGAAGCTCCTATCCAGAAGCTGATGCCTGAAGCGGCACAAGTACCCTTTGAGGCAGAAACACCCGTAGCGGAGGAAAATACTCCCGCAGAAGCAGAGAACATTTCCGCTGAAGTGAAGGAAGTACCCACAGAAGTGGCAGAAACACCCGTAGCGGA
>JAFQUH010000181.1 GCA_017408635.1 Ruminiclostridium sp.
ATTGACAATGATATCTGGGGTACAGACGTTACCTTCGGTTTCCATACCGCAGTTGATATCGGCACAGAGGTAATTGACAGAATTCATACCACAGCTACCTCTCACCGCAGAATCATGGTTATCGAAATCATGGGTAATAAGGCCGGCTGGCTTACACTTTATTCGGGTGTTGCGGGCGGCGCTGATATTGTGCTTATCCCCGAAATTCCTTACAATATCGATAAGGTAATCGACGCCTGCGAAAGAAGAATGGAAGCAGGAAAAATGTTCTCTATCATTGCCGTAGCCGAAGGTGCTATGGATAAGGATGAGGCAAAGATGAAGAAGAAGGAACGTGCTAAAAAGCGTGCAGAGGCGGGAGAAACTACCGTTACAAGCCGTATTGCAAAGCAGATAGAAGCGGCTACGGGCGTTGAATCAAGAACTGTAGTTCCCGGTCATATTCTCCGTGGCGGTAGCCCTTCGGCCTACGACAGAGTTCTCGCAACAAAGTTCGGTGCAAGAGCAGCAATGCTTATAAAGAACGAAAAGTTCGGATACACGGTGGCTAAAATCGGTAGTGAAATCTGCGAGAATAAGCTCTCTGACGTTACAATGAAGACAAAGTTCGTACCTCAGGATGACAAGCTGGTTATAACAGGTAAGAATATCGGTATCTCCTTTGGTGACTGATAGATAAGTGAATATAAAAAGTCCCATCAGGAAGCATTCCTGATGGGATATTTTTAGTATATAAAGGGTGTTATCTCCTCTATCCACTTCTGCGGCTCAAAGGATACGTAATGACAATGGGCACACTTCTGAAAGCATTTTAAGGTAAGACGCGAATAAAGTCCTTTAAGTGTAAAGGCGGAGGTTTCGGATATTCCTTCATTGCCCTTTGTACCAAAGCAAAAAAGAATCTTTGTTTTAGCCGATGAAGAAAAGCCTTCAAGACGATTTTTTGACAGACTGTCTATAATATTTTCTATTGAAGTATCGGACATTCTGTCAGCAATTGCAAGATAGCTTTCAAGATACTTTTCGGGGAGAAAATGCTTTTTAAAGCTACGCATTACCCCTTTTTTACGAAGTTGGGATTTACGTATCAGACTTTTGTACTGATTTTTCATAATAGCGCCCATTCGCCTGTTGAAGCCTACAAGAGGCGCACCGTCAAGAACGAGCTTATCTATAGTGAGTTTTCCTGACTTAAAAATCTCAAAGGCGATAACTCCGCCCATTGATATTCCACACATAACGGCTATATCGCCGGATACATTTGCAAGGCAGTAGGAGGATATCTTCTCCGCCTCCTGCTCTACCGACGTATATTCGCTTCGTGTATCCTCTTCATGAGCGTCAAGTGCGGGTACGATTACAAAATATTCTTCCGAAAAATGCTCTGCTATCTCCTGCCATATCTGCCAGGGAGTGAGCATTCCGTGAATCAGGAGCATTGCAGGTCTTGACTTATCGCCGAAGGTATGGAAATTCATTTGCCTGTCCCCTTTCCACATTTATAAACGTAGATTCTGTACATTTTGCTACCGAATTTTTTCATAAATTTAAAACGTGTCTTGTAAATTCCCTTTAGTTTACCAATATATTCATCAAGAATTATATTACGGGTTTCGGTATGGAAAACATTCTTATCGGGATTATGGAACAGCTTTTCGTCATCCATAAAGAAGGATATTTTTGCATCCACTGAATTTATGGGATTCTTCACCTTTGACGCCTTTGCCGCAAAGGATGAATAGGCGTCGAATATAAAGGTCACGTTGCCGAATTTTTCGGAGAATAATTCTGTAAGAGTACGGATTTCGCTTTCCTCAAGGTACATTGTAAGACCTTCCGCTATAACAAGTACAGGCTCTCCGTTATACTCAATCTGTTCGAGCCAGGAAAAATCCGTAGCGGAGGAGCGGAGCATAGTGTAATTATCCGTTTCTCTGTAATAGATTTCTCTGAAGGAAATAACCTCGGGGAAATCAAGGTCGTACCAATGCTTTACCTTTCGGTTTACTCTGACTATTCTGCTGTCAAGACCGCATCCGAGGTGAACAACGATTGCTTCGGGATTTCTGTCAATAAAATCAGCCGCAAAGCTATCATACTGCATTGCTCTCATCGTCATATAGATAGCAAGCCTTTTTGATTTATCCACAGTTTTAAGGTAATCAAAATTTTTTGCTACTATTTCTTCGGCAGTCTTATCTCTCCAGAATCCGTCAAGACTCATCATCGCCTTGCCGTATAGCGGAATAAACAAAGTTCTGCTTTCGTTTTTCATAAATATGTCCTCTTATCTGCGATTTATTTTATAAGCCTTCCATCTGCCTACCGTAGTCCAGAGTCTGAATGCCGACTCGTCGTTTTCTTCGTAAAGAGGCAGTATTTCTTTATCTGTTCCGATTTCCGTGATGCTTTTTGCATCCTTTATATGAATCGTCACGTCGCTGTCATAGGTGTTGTTATCTACGTAAGGATAGATTATGAAGGTATCGTTATCGTAAAGGAATATGCTTATTGTGGATTTGCCGCTGTAACGGATGCCGTTTACCGCAAATTCCTTTCTCATACGGCTAAGCACCGCTTCGGGATAGTATTTGATATCTGAAAATGCTTCGGGTACAACGAGAGTGTACATCTTGCCCTTGCCATAGGTGTCTAAAGCTAAAAGTGTGCAGGCTTCTTCTTCGTTTATCGCCTTGCATGCCGCACCCCAGGTAGCGTTATTACGAAGCTCCATTATAGGAACTGTTATATATTTATCCGCTGACTGTCTTGCCCAGCGGCTTGCCGCTACTGCAATCTCGCCCTCTGCCGCAAAATCTCTTGCGGTCATTTTTCTATCTCTGTAGCGAAGTGACGTTATACGTTCAATTCCCTTTCCGAGCGTTGCCTTTACAAATCCGCTTGTAACTATCGCTTTATTGCCGCTTGCGATATAATTTTCGAGCTTTTCGATTATATCCTTATCATAAGCCGAAGAAGCGGTAAGGAGCATAACGGGTGCATCCGCTTTGAAATCAGGGGTAGGAAGCACGGGGAAACCGTTCATGCCGAGGTAATCCTGAACGTTGTCTTCGCCCTGGGAGGCGTTTGGAATATAACAAGGTACACCTATGGGCGTTCCTAAATTATCAAGAAGCGTATCGAGTTTATCCAGCATAAAGCCGAGAGGAGGAACAAATACGCTGTCGTTAAGTGCCTGGAAGCAGAAAAGCATTATTTCCCTTGGCTTTGCAAACGCCGTGAGATATCCCTGCTCAAGATAATAATCCAGAATGCGACAATCGAAGCAGTCAAACCAGCCGCCACCGTTACGACCGGGTGCCATATCCTCCATATAATTCATAAGAGAATAGGACAGATAGCGAGGCAGATGCTGATCTGTATTGACGGGATCTCTTGTTTCGGTGCCCGTATAGATAAGGTCGAAAATCTCTCGCTGGGATGCGGGATCGTAGCCGGTTTCCTGATAGGATTCCATCCAGTTGGGATATTTTATGGTTATCTTACAGTCAGGATTTACCGCCTTTGCAGGATCGATTACGTATTTCTTTGACGCTTCAAAAAGCAGGTGTGTGCGGTAAGCCTGCCAGCTACCGTCGGTAATACTGTGTTCCTTGTTGTACTTATCCCTTTCGCTTCTGCACTTTTCACAGGTGCAGTTTGAGAAATAGAAATCGTCTATTATAAAGCTATCAAAGACTCTTGCATTCATTTCGCAGGCTTTCTGCAGAGTAGACATCATTTTTTCATCGTTATAGCAAAGAACGTTGAAAAGGCGCTGTTTTCTTTCCTGACCTTCGGGATCGGGAAGGCTTGTAGTTATACCACCCTGGGCTTCTATGCCGTTTTCTTCAAAAATCTGCTTGCAAAGGCGAAGCTCATCTTCTGATACGAGAATATCTCTCATAGGCTCGATATAGACCTTATCGAGTCTTAAATAGCGCTTGAAGAAGTCGATTTGCTGCTGAAGCTTTTCTTTGTTCAGGTTTTTTACGCCATGTGCAACGTAATACACAACAAGCTTGAAATTTCTGTAGTTTGACATAGAAAAAGTCCTTTCTGTTTTTATATCCTTTTCGCTCCAAGCTCTGCCCACATCGGTTTAAAACCGCAGTTAAGAGCTATATTCCTTGAATGATAATTCGATACGCTTGTGCCGTAGAAGGGTATATCCCCTCTTTTTATTATTTCGTTTTTTATAAGGGTTACGAGATACGTACCCACTCCCATAGAGCGGTACTGCGGCATTACGTCTATTCCTATCTGTTGCCAGCCTTTTGCATCCTCAGAGCAGCCTGCCATACCCATAATTTCATCATTCTCATCATAGGCACAGACTACGATTCTGTCAGGGCGGTGCGGGAGATATTCTTCGCAGATGGCATTCGGGAAGCGGTCATCTCCGTAAAACGTATCTATTTCCCTGTCATAAAACCATTTTACTTTATAATCCTTTTTCGGTGTTACGTCGGAATAAGGCAAAAACATATGGTGACTGCGGTCAAAGGTGTAGCCGTATTTATTAAGCTCCTTTTCTATCGGCAGGAGATTGCACAGTTCAAAAAGCAGATGTCCCTGCTTGTCCTTTATATATTCCTTTAAAAAGGGGTGTAGCTGCTTATCCGCTGTGATAACCGTATTATTACCGAAGGTCGCCATTGAAAAGAAATACTTTTCCTTCGTATACATTCTTCTGCCCTCGTTAAGGGCGGAAACGGTGACTATATTTTCGTTTTTCTCGAAATCATCAGGATTACAGTTATATTCTGTTGCCAATAAGTCTTTCAGCTTATGATAGCAGGTTTTGAAATAAATGTTATTCATTTTTGCCTTTCAGTTTTTCTTTAATAAACTTTATTTTTTCTTCATCCTTTTTATTTCTGACATCCACTCTGTACCCATCCTTTGAGGATTTTTCATAAACTGTCAGATACTGCTCCAAGGATAAAATTCTGAAGCTTGCATTTCTTTCTTTTTTTACTTCAATTTGCGATACTGAAATACCTGCAAATGTTTCAAGCTCTTCAATGCTTGCATAGGAATAGCAAACGCCATCCTCACAGAAAGTATGTTCGTGCTCATCGGTAAGTATGTAGCCGTTTTTCTGTAATGTTTCCTTGAACTCTGACCACTTTTCTTTGATGTAAACCTGCGGTATGAGGATATCAATATCATCAGCATTTAAGTCTTCGCCTGTAAGATATTCGAGTCCCAGCGAGCCGTAGAGAAGTGGGGTTATACCGAAGGTTCGGTGTAAGAGTTTAGTGTTAAGGAGGAAAAGAAACATATTGTGATTCAGCATGAAATCGATCTCTACTATATTTGCTGATCTTTTTTCATCTTGTTGACGATCTGTATAAACCCTGTCATAATATTCAGCGAGAACCTCATTTACAAGTTCAATCAGTTCCTCTTTGCAAAACTTAAATTTGTACGGTGCATCCACATACCAATCATCAAAATTATAACTGTTACGGTACAATATGAATACTGTGCCTTTCCAGATCAATGCATAATGATGTGGGCATTGTTCAATATTACCACTACCATCAATATAGATAAAATAAATCTCGCGCTCTGTGTCTGCAAGCAATTTGCTATTATGATACCACGATTTGTTAATACAACATCTTTTACGGTTGTATATATTAAAGGAATTGAGAAATTGTATATCTTCATCAGTGAGATACTCCATCTGAAATGCCATATATGTTGTCCTCCATGATATTTGTTGCTTTTATTACATAAATGACGTGTCACTTTGCTTTGCAAGACAAACCACGCACTCCACATGCGCTGTTCTTGAAAACATATCAACAGGAACAACCTTTGTTGCCTTATAGCCTAAACTGTCGAAATATCCGCAATCTCTGGCGGCGGTGGCGGCGTTGCAGGAAACCATAACTATTCTTTTTGCACCGAACTGTGCGATATAGTTTACCGCCTCTTCTCCGCATCCCTTTCTCGGTGGATCGACTATTACAACGTCAGGCTTCAAGCCTTTTTCAAGTAATATCTTTGCCGCCTTGCCTGCATCGGCGCAGATGAATTCTGCATTTACTATGCCGTTTGCTTCTGCGTTCTTTTTAGCGTTTTCTATCGCCTCGGGGATTATTTCAACACCGATTATCTTTTTTGATTCCTTTGCCATTGATAATCCTATTGTACCAGCTCCACAATATAAGTCAAGTACAATTTTGCCATCTGGCTCGGCAAATTCCTTCGCCTTGGCGTATAGCTTTTCTGCGGCGGGGGTATTCACCTGATAGAATGCCTTCGGGGCAATGGAAATCTTATTGCCGCACATTGTATCGGTGATTTCGGGTTTTCCGTAAGTCAGGATTTCCTCTTCTCCCAGAATAACGTTTGTGTCCCTGGGATTTATATTTATTACCGCTGATACTATTTCTTTATATTCTGAGGTTATTTTATCAATAAGTGTCTTCAGCTTCTTTTCGTTATTCTTTACTACAAGGCAAAGGCATATTTCTCCGCTGTAGTGACCTTTTCGAAGATAGATATGACGGAGATTGCCCTTTCTTGTTTCTTCATTATATAAGGATATACGAAGCTCCCTTGCAAGCGTCTTTATTCTGTCGGTGATGCTTTTAAAGATTTCCGGCTGTAAAAGACAGTTATCGCAGGGTACTATTCTATGGGAATGGGTGGCGTAAAAGCCGCTTATGATATTCCCTTCCTTATCCACTCCAACGGGCATCTGCAGTTTATTTCTGTAGCCGTAAAGCCTGTCATTTGCTACTATGGGGAGGAATTCGGGGGTGAGTCCACCTATTCTTGTAAAGGCATCGGTTACAAACTGCGCCTTTGCTTTAAGCTCCGCCTCGTAGCTGATATGACGAAGGGAGCAACCACCACACTTGCCGTAAATACTGCAATCGGGGGTTACTCTGTCGGGAGAGGGAGTTATTATTCTTTCGATTTTTCCATAGCAGTAGGTTTTATTGACCTTGAGGATTCTTACCTCTAATTTGTCACCTATAGCAGAAAACGGCACGAATACCACCATGCCGTCTGCCTTACCTACCCCGGAGCACTCGTTTGTAAGCGAGGTTATCTCCAGCTCGATAATATCATTTTTCTTCATTTTTAATCCTTATATCTGACCTAAGCTCTTTGCCTTTAAATATGCATTGATAAAGCCGTCAATATCACCGTCCATAACCGCTGTAATGTTACCCATTTCGTAACTTGTGCGGTGATCCTTTGCCATAGTGTAAGGCATGAATACGTAGGAACGGATCTGAGCACCCCAGGCAATCTGAAGCTGTTCGCCCTTGATGTCGGAAATCTTGTCAAGGTGTTCTCTTTCCTTGATTTCGATGAGCTTTGACTTAAGCATACGAAGTGCATATTCCTTGTTCTGATGCTGTGAACGTTCTGTCTGACAAGCACATACGATACCTGTAGGAATGTGGGTGATACGTACTGCGGAGGAGGTCTTGTTTACCTTCTGACCACCTGCACCGCTGGCACGGTATACCTGCATTTCAATTTCGTCTTCGCTGATTTCAACGTCTATATTATCATCGATTTCGGGCATAACTTCAAGAGAAGCGAAGCTCGTGTGTCTTCTTCCTGAGCTGTCGAAGGGAGAAACTCTTACAAGTCTGTGTACGCCGTGTTCACTCTTTAAGTAGCCGTAGGCGTTTCTGCCTTCAATAAGGATAGACGCACTCTTAATACCCGCTTCTTCGCCGTCGAGGTAATCAAGAACGGTAACCTTCATACCATGTCTTTCTGCCCAGTGGTTATACATACGATAAAGCATTTCTACCCAGTCCTGCGCCTCTGTACCGCCTGCACCTGCGTGGAAGGTAAGAATTGCATTATTATTATCGAATTCGCCTGATAAAAGTGTAGCCAGCTTCTGTGCTTCGAGGTCTGTTCTGAACTGCTGGGCAAGTTCTTCAATTTCAGGAAGCATGGACTCGTCATCCTCTTCCTGGGCAAGCTCTACCATTGTAAGAACGTCGTCGTAGTTTTCCTTTAACTTTTCATAAGAAGCGATAACGTTCTTTAATTCGCCTATCTTCTGGGAAACCTTCTGGGAGTTTTCAACGTCATTCCAGAAATCGGGCTGTGCGCTCTGTTCCTCCAGCGTGGCTACCTCATCCCTTACACTCTGAAGGTTAAGAGCTGATTCAAGCTCTTTAAGCTGGGGAGCAAGGTTTTCAAATTCTATTCTTATTTCATCATACTGAAGCATAAATATATGTCCTTTCTTTTCTTCCGTTATTAAAATAAATATACTGTATTATTATAACTCAAAAAAAAGTTTTTGTAAAGGCTTGAAATCGTTTTCATTTTGTGATATACTAAATTTATTGAAATTTTTTTGCAGTAATTATAAAAAAAGAAAACGAAAGGAAAGCAATATGAAAGAAATACGCAAGATTCATTTAGGCGAAGCAAAATGCGCTGTCGATCTCGGTGACGGCAGCGAAAGAGGCGAATACGTAAATCAGGATTATATTCTGAACAAGCTGGGCAGACCTCACAGAGGTATCAGCCTTATGTACTGCTACTACCCTCTTGATGAAACCTGGCCGATAAGAGCAAGACACGCCTTCCCCGACAAGGAAATCACCTTCCAGTGGGATTATCCTTACGATGACTATTTCACCTATAAGGGTGGTATCGGCGGCACAACAGATGACGAGCCCTTCACCTGCATGAGAGACGTTCGCCGTCACGGTCAGGACGTTATACTTACCCTTACTATCGATCCTAACGTATCCGATGAGCATCTTATTAAGATTGCGCAGGAGATGAGAACCTTCGGACGTATGCAGATGAGAATCAACCACGAGGCTACAGGTAGCTGGTTCTCCTTCAATAAGCGTGCTACATATCAGGAGGTAGCTGATTTCT
The DNA here is from genome assembly GCA_017408635.1 of Ruminiclostridium sp. Classification (GTDB taxonomy): domain Bacteria; phylum Bacillota; class Clostridia; order Oscillospirales; family Ruminococcaceae; genus Ruminiclostridium_E. The sequence goes on from JAFQUH010000181.1 coordinate 8,893, forward strand.
TTGAGCATTGCTGTGAAATCTTCCACAGAGAAGCTCCCAACGTAAAGCTCGTTCTTTGCATCGGCGGTGTTGAACATCCCGAAAAGGGCGGAGAAATCGAGATGGAAAAGGAATTTGCAAACGCAGTAAGAGCAACGGATATCTGGTCTGTTGACAAGTATATGGCTCTTCACTGGGGTTGGCCCTTTGACGTTGCAGAGGAAGGTGGAAACTCCTTCGGCAGAAGCAAGGTAGCAGATACCTACAATCTTACAAAGCTCTCCGAAAAGCGTTATAAGGAGCTTTGCGGCGGCGTAAAGAAGCCTATGGTAATGAGCGAATTCAACGCTGACGGTGACGTTACAGGTCCTTACGAGCAGGCAGAAATGGTAAAGGAATACTGCGATATG
>JAFQUH010000182.1 GCA_017408635.1 Ruminiclostridium sp.
AAGCCCCAAACAAGGTCGCAGGGGCGGTAGCCCCCGATTTTTCCCCCTTTCCTCAGGGGAAAGGGGGTTAGGGGGATTGGGGCTACAATAACCCCAAGCGGAGCGATAAACTACAATTAAACACAAAACGAGCGTCAATCTGACGCTCGTTCATTTTTCATATACTTCTTTTCTATGACCTATTGATAACGCAAGAATAATAAGCTCATTATCCTCTATTTTGCAGATAAGCCTGTAATCTCCTATTCTGTAACGCCATTGTCCGCTTCGATTTGCAGTAAGAGCCTTACCGTGTGCACGGGGATTTTCGCAATCTACAAGATTCTTATTTATCCACGCCTTTATCATTTTCATAGTATATTTGTCTAGCTTTTTAAACTCTTTATCAAATCTGGCAGTAGTCATAACTTTATATTTCATATATCAAGCTCCTGCCATAATTCCTCAATGGGTCTGCTCTCTTTACCGGAAGTCAGATATTCATTATACGCCTCTTCATAAACCGAAATATCGTATTCCTCTTCTATTTTTTCAAATAGTGCCTTTTTAAATGCCTCACCGATTGACATTGAATGCATACGAGCATAGCTATCGGCTAGCTTTTTTTCCTGCTCTGTCAGTCTGATTGAAAATGCCATAATATCAACTCCTCTCTGTAGTACATTATACTACATATTTTATTTTTTGTCAATACATATGCAGATTATACGTCATTTTTTTCTCCCGCCGTTAACAAATTTTAAAATCACAGAAAAATTATAAAAGGCGGGAATCGGGAGCGGCGACACGCCGCTTAAGCGTAAAAACACTCACATTCGTAATATAAACATACTTTTCTGTCACCACAAAGCTTTTGGGCATATCGTAGGATACGTAATATATCCTTCCCTGTTTTCCCAGCTTCTGAAGGTAAGAATTGACCTCCTTATTAACGGAGGTCTTTTCTATATCAAATATTCCTATTATCTTGTCTGCGGGTAACGTTATATTTCCGCCTATATGGATATACAAGTATATCTCCCCTTACGTAAGTGTAAATTCTCCCTTTTCTACTCTCCATACCTTGCCGTTATCCAGATTTTTTATATCATCAATATTACAGCAAGTAATAAATACCTGTGAATTTACAATATTATTGAGTACAAACTGTTGTCTGTTACTGTCAAGCTCGCTTAAAACGTCGTCAAGAATCATTATCGGAGTTTCTTCTCTTTGTCTTATTATCTCCGCTTCAGCCAGCTTTAAAACAAGAGCGATACTCCTCTGTTGTCCCTGACTGCCGAATTCTCTTGCATCAGAGCCGTTTATATAAAAATTCATATCATCTCTGTGCACACCTGAAATAGTATGCTTCAGTCTTACCTCCTTGGTAAGATCCTCCGACAGCTTTTTCAGATACTGTGGCAACAGTCCGCCTATTTCGGTATGGGACATATCGTCCCTTTCAAATATGCTGGAATAATATTTCAAGGTCAGCTCCTCGCCGCCGGATATCTCTTTATATAAATCTCCCGCTATACTTTTAAGCGAGCTGAAATATTTCAGTCTGCCGTAGGTTACGTTAAGTCCCTCTGCACCCAGAATCTCGTTCCAGCTTTCTATCTGGGGAATAATATAGTCCAGATCACGGTCGTCAAATATTCCTGATAGTATATTATTCTTATTTCTTAACGCTTTGTTATATCTCGACAGCTTTTTTAAATGAGCGGTAGTCTGCATCATAGCCACACTATCAAGATAATCTCTTCGCATTTCGGGATTACCCTTGATTAAATTCAGGTGTTCCGGTATAAATACCACGTATTTTAACACTCCGTATAATTCCATAGCGCTTTTCATGGGGATATTATTATATAATATCTCCTTTTTGCCGTTTGTGATAGAGAATTCTATAATATTCTCATTATCGGAAATACCGGTAGTAAACCATATTTTGATAACTAGCTTTTCCCTTGTCTGATCCAAAGAAAAAGGAATATAAGAGCTTTGACGGCTACCCTTGAAGGAAGGTCCCATACAAAGTGAAATTGCCTCACAAAGATTTGTCTTGCCCTGGGCGTTATTGCCGCAAAGCACGTTCATCCCCTCGTGAAACTCAAATTCCTGTTCTCTGATATTCCTGAAATTTTTTACGTATAGCTTTTTTATTTTCATTTTAGTTTAAAATACGCACTTGTAAAGCTCTTCGTCAAGCTCTACAATATCGCCTTCTTTTATTTTCTTGCCTCTCATTGTACATATTTCGCCGTTTACAAGAACGTACTCGTTCTGAATTGCCAGCTTTGCTTCTCCACCTGTTTCACAAGCGCCGCAGAACTTTAAAAACTGCTCTAATTTTATAAAAGGAGGCATTACCTTAACTTCCTGCATTTATTGTTCCTTCTTTCTTTCGTATATGATCGTTTCGCTTTCACCCTCTGCCGAAGGGATAACAAAATATAGTCTTCCCTTTTCCAGCTTATAAAGTATCTTGAAATATTCATCCTTTATAGCAATAGCAATTACGTTTTCCTCGCCCTCGGGGAATATATATTTTCTGCTGTTACCGTCAATGGTGATATAGTCATCTATTATCTCCATTTCTATTCCCTGCTCTGATACCCAGCTACCGAAAATGGGATTTTTATTCTGCTGCTTACCCGATACCAGAGCAAAAACCACACAAAGACCTATTATAATCACCGCCACGGCAACTATAGCTATAATTCTCGGTGCCTTGCTCTTTTTTACGCTGTACTGGGTACTGTGCTTTACGATAAAATCAGCGATATCAAATTCCTCGTCCTTATTTTTTAAAGGCTCGCTTAAGGAATCCGTACCAGACTCTGACACAGAGGAAGAAACTATATTATTGAAGGCTTCTGCCTGCTTTTCTGTTAAACTATCAGTAATATTTTCCTTATTCATATACTCTGTGTAAAATCTCCGGACTATCTGTATCGGCTGATGAGATAGCTATACTGTTATCTCCTACGAATATATCATAATAAAAATTCTTACCGCCCTTGCTTAAGACAAGCTCCTTATTACTTTTCAGAGCATAGCCGTAAAGTACGCTTTCCTTACTGTCGGCAAAGGTTATAGTAAGGGTATTTTCATCAAACCTATATAGTCTTGCCTTGTCCTCACTTTCCCAGCTACCTATAAGTATATTCTGATTAAGTTTAAAGAATATCACAACAGATAAAGCCGCAAGGGTAAGGACTATAAAGGCAATATATATAAATATTTTCTTTTTGCTTTTTCCCTTCATATCAGCGACGACGAACGGGGCTTACGATAAATACAAAGCTGTCGCCCTCTAAAGGTAAGATTTTAAGTGAAGGCATACCGTTTGTAACAAAGCAGAATTTTACCTTATCGCATTCTGTATTGCGAAGAGCGTCGATAAGATACTTACTGTTGAAGGCTACAACAAATTCGTTGCCTGTATAATCTACCCTTATCTGCTGATCTACCTTACCTAAAGCGGTTTCACAGAATACACGGAGATTTCCGTCTGTGAAGGTAAGCTCAACGGGAGAACGGAACTTATCGCTGATAAGCAGTAAGGTTCTGTCTACGCATTCGGTAAGCTCTCTTACGTTTATGATAGCTTCAATATCGTGATTTGAAGAAATAATCTTGGAATAATCGAAGAATTCACCCTCTAAAAGACGGGAGAAGATAGTAAACTTATCAATGCTGAAGATACACTGATTTCTGTCTACTGAAATAGTAGCAATTTTCTTTTCATCATCGGATAAAAGTCTTAAAATTTCCGCAAGAGTCTTTGAAGGTACTACAAAATCAAATTCCTCGTGCTGTATCTGTTCCTTTCTTACGGCAATTCTGATACCGTCAACTGATGCAACGTTCAGTACGTTATCCTTTATTTCAAAGCTGCTACCCATTAATACAGGCTTTGTATCGATAACCGCTACCGCATAGAGAGTCTGACCGATCATGCTCTTTAAGGTAGGCTCTGGGATATCAAAACTCTCGCCACGGGTAAGCTCAGGGATAAGAGGATATTCCTCACTGCTGATACCAAGAATAGTATACTGTACGTCGCCGCACTTTAATTCAAGTCTGCGGTTTTCATATTCTGTAAAGGATATTTCGCCGCCGGGCATCTTTCTTATAATATCACAGATAAGTCTGGAGTTAAGCACCAGATCGCCGTCACCCTCGCCCTTTACTTCAATTACAGACTTGATACCTATTTCAAGATCGTAGCCTGTGATGGTAAGAAAATTACCACGAAGGCTGAAGTAAACGCCCTCCAGCGCATTTATAACCGACTTTGTAGCCGCAGCCTTGGCAGCGGTTACTATAATTTCTGATATATCATTTTTCTGTACTGCAAATTTAAGCATTTTTATATACCATCCTTTTTTTGTTTTAGGTAGAAGTTTTAACATCCGTTTTCTTATCAGAAAAAATTTCCGAAGGAAATATAATAATATAATATTATTTATTTATTTGGTGGATGTGGTGGGGGCGGTTTAAACTGTGGAAAACTGTTTTTTTCTGATAAGGACAAGCATCTGAGCTTTCGTGACAGGTTGAAAACCGATTTATAATTTTTTAAAAAGTCTTAAAAACTTTTCAACACTTTAAACCTGTTTCAACATTCAACATTTTTAAACCGCATTCAACAGTTGATAACTAAAAAGCTGTTGAAAATAAATAACGTAAAAAAAATCAGGAATTGTTGCTGAGATTCTTTATCATATCATCAATGATACCCTTGAAGGAGGGATCCTTTTTGATAACTGTCTTTACCTTATTTATAGTATAAACGATAGTCGAATGATCTCTGCCGCCGAATTCCTCACCTATTCTTGAATAGGAAAGTCCTGTAATCTTTGATACAAGATAAATTGATACCTGTCTTGCGGTGGATATCTGGGAAGAACGCTTGGGGCTTCTTATATCCTCTGCCGCAACGCTGTAGGATTTTGCTACCTCGTTAATTATCTTTTCTACTGTAACGGGGATAGGCTCGTGATTTGACTGGATGTCCTTTACAACGTTCTGCGCTATATTGAGAGTGGGAGTAACGCCGGTAACTACTGTAAGAGCGTTTATCTTTGTAATAGCACCCTCTAAAAGTCTGATGTTGGTTTTCAGCTTGTCCGCTAAAAATTCTATGATATTGTCAGCCAGCTTCATTCCGTAAAGCTCTGCCTTACGCTTGATAATGGCTACTCTCGTTTCATATTCAGGCGGAGCGATATCAGCAAGAAGTCCCCATTCAAAGCGGCTTATCAGTCTTTCCTCAACGCCGTTTAAATCCTTCGGAGGACGGTCTGAGGTGAAGATGATCTGTTTGCCTCTGTCCCTTAAATAGTTGAAGGTATGGAATAATTCCTGCTGGGTTTCCGTCTTGTTTGAGATAAACTGGATATCATCTATAAGCAGCATATCACAGTCGTGATATTTTTTCTTGAATACCTCGGTATTATTGTTTCTGATGGCGTTTACAAAGTCATCTGTAAAAGTATCTGCAGTTGTATAGATAATACGCATATCGGGATTTCTTTTCAGCATTTCAGCCTTTACCGCAGATAAAAGGTGAGTCTTGCCAAGTCCCGGCTCGCTGTATATGTATAAGGGGTTATACATGGGGTTTGGCTTGTCTACTACCGATTTGCAGGCGGAATATGCCAGCTTGTTGGTATCGCCTACTATAAAGGTATCAAAGGTATGCTGATAGTTACTCTGAATCTCGCTTTCGGTCAGTCTGCCCTTTACTACGTCGTCGTCCTCCAGCTCCTTCTGAAGCTCTCTCTGAAGCTCCTCGGTGCTTTCGTCGGAATGAGTATTGTCCAATCCGTAGCGGGAAAGCTGATCGGGAGAAATAGTCTTTTCGCTTAATATCTCAACCTCGACTTCAAAGCCTAGAATATCGGAAAAAGCCTCCTCCATCTTGGACTTGAAGTTTTTATATGCCATTTCTCGTGCAAAATCATTTTCAATATAGAGCTGAACTATATTATTATTCAGCTTTAAAGGAATAAGCGGCTCGATCCACAGCTTCATTGCCGTAGGCGAAAGAGTCAGCCTTTTCTTCATCTCCTCAAAAATATCATTGAAAGAAGTATAGGAATTCATAATACACCTCAATTTCTGTAAAAAACGCAGTTTCTTGTCGTAATCTATAAATTATTCACGTTATTTTTGTAGCAAATAACGACAAAATCCTGCGGATTTTAATAAAGAATAATTAAGATTATAATACCATACTTTCTGCATTATGTCAAGGAATAAGGGTACTTTTAAGGAGTAAAGAATAAACAAAAAAACGGCTCGTATTTTGTAGAAAATACAGATAGAAAAATTAAGATATTGATATAATGTGGTCGGGGTAGTATAATAATACTATATACAGTTTTTGATTGTGGAAAGGAAAAAATATGGAAAAAATACTCTGGATCTCTACCGGCGGCACCTTCGCTTGTCAGAAAACTGAAAAGGGACTTTCTCCGAAGGCGGATGAAAATTTCGCCCTGGATATAATAAAGGATTTTAAGGGGGAGAAAAATATAGAAATCACCCCTGCCCTGCTTATGAATAAGGACAGCACCGAAATGAATATAAGGGATATAAGAAAAATTGCCGCCCTTATAAATAAAAATATAAAAAGCTACAGGGGTATTATAATCACCCACGGTACAGATACTATGGCTTATACCTCGGCTATGCTTTCGGTAATGCTGAAAAACCCAGCGATACCGATAATACTTACCGGCTCGCAGTTGCCGTATAGTGCAGAAAATACCGACGCAAAAAGAAATTTCGGGGATAGCATTATAGCCGCCCTTTCAGATGATTTAAAAACGGTATGTGTGGTTTTTAGTGGAAAAATATTTCACGGGATGGATTGCTATAAAGCCTCCTCAAAGGCTTTTGACGCCTTTTCTGCCTATGATAAAGCTCTCGGAGAAATAAAGAACGGCAGAGTTATAATAAAGGATAAGGGCAGAATTACCACAGGTGAATATTTCTATAATAAGAATATATGCGAAAAAATCGCAGTTATAAAGCTGACGCCTGATTTTGATGAAAATATGATAGAATATTATATTCTTAGCGGTACAAAAGGCTTTGTAATAGAAGGCTACGGCACGGGCGGAATACCATTAAGAGTTCTGAAAAAGCTGAAAAAGGCAAATAAAAAGGGGATATTATCAATGGTGATAACCCAGTGTAAAAACGGCGGTACGGCACTTGATGTGTACGAGGTCGGAAGCAACGTAAAGGAAGCAGGAATAATAGACGGCGGCAAGCTGGGAACAGAAGGAGCGGTGGCGAAGATGGGTGAAATTTGTCAAAGACAAATTTCACAGTGATATATTTGCCGGGGGCAAATGTGATATCCGGCTTTGCCGGGTGATATTCCGACTTCGTCGGAATGATATATCGTGCTTCGCACGATGTTGTTGTATCAATTGCCGAGGGCAATTGATGGATTTTAAATTCCGCCTGCGGCGGCGGGGCGTCAGGGGACATACCCTAAAGGGTGCCGCAGTCCTTACGGACTACTTGCCGCCCCCTACACGCTCTCCGCTATATTGGTGGGAAATGTAGGGGTCGGCGTCCTCGACGACCCGCATAAATCACCGCAATTTTTGATGGTGCAACCCGCCATCAAACTACAATTTGACATACAACCAATACGTGAAACCGCCGTTTTGCTATCTTCATATAAAAACATAATATAAAAAGGCGGAATTGTCGGCGGTCACCGACCGCAAAAAAGCGTACAGAAGGGCGTGCCATTGCCCTGAAGGGCGTCGCAGTATTTCATACTGCTGCCTTTCTGTACGCTTTTTCTTTTATTTAAAACTGAATATTACCGCTTTTGGTAATTCTGAGCCGCAGCCAATACAGTAATCGTCTGCTATAAAGGCCTTTTTACCGTCGTTTACAAGGTCGATGGTGTAGCCTATGAGCTTTCCGTTCTTGTCCTTACCCTTTATCAGGAAGGAATTTACCATCATTCCGTCATAGGGACAGTATATAAAGCAGACGTCGCCTGCCTTTGCATTGTTCGGGAGATCTATCGTTCCGTCCTCATTTATATTGACGGTCTGTGCCGAGCCGAGTCGGGATTTCATAAGCTGGAAGAATACCGCATTTCCCTGGGCATAATATACGGGGATTCCGCCCGCTACAAGACAGTCGGATAAATGGATAGCGCCAAGCATTCCAAGACCGTCGTAGAGATTTTCCTTTGCATATTTTACTGCGGCGGTGCGGTTGTATTTTTCCTTTAGATAATATCCCTCGTTTTCAAAAAGAATAAGCTCGGTCTTACTGTCGGTTACTTCTTTCGGCAGATTTTTATCCTTTTCATTATAGAAATGATAGAAGAATACCTCATTTGTAAATACGTCGTCGTCATAGCAAAGCTCATCTACGTAAAAGGTAGTAGATCCATCGTTACGGAAATTATGACAGTATACCATCATATGTCCGTCTTTGTCATTCTGCCTTAACATCAGCGAATGTATCATAAGTCCTTCATAGGGACAGTATACCTGAATAACGTCACCGGGCATTGCATAATCAGGGAGAGTGACCGTTCTGTCCTCGTTTATAGGTAAGAACTGACCGAAGCCAAGACCTGAATCCAGCAGCTGCATACAAAGTCCCGTGGAGCTTTCTGAAAAAGCGGATATCTCACCTGCACGAAGGCATCTTGAAATAAAGGGAGCGCAAAGATCGAGTCCGTCATTCCAATGATATGAGGCATATTCCAGTGCCTTTTCCCTGCTATAGACCTCTGCAGGCTTTTTATTTTCATTTGTACCAAGCCATAATGCAGAATATGTATTCGCCTTGTACTGCTTTGCATTTTCTCTTATATCATAAAAATAAGTGGCGTTGTGATTATAAATAGTATTTCCGTTCACCACTCCGTGATTGCCCGCTACGTAGTCATAATAGTAGGGATAGCTATTATCCTTATTTTCTGTATCGGGTGGAGCTGTCGCCACCGGGGTGGTTTCAGGTGGAATAGTTGTCACCGTGGTGGTTTCGGGTGGGGTAGTTGTCACGGTAGTAGTTTCGGGAGGAATAGTCGTCACGGTAGTAGTTTCGGGAGGAGTAGTCGTCACCGTAGTGGTTTCGGGTGGAACAGTCTGCTCTGTATCGGTGGTTGTACTTTCCTCAGAGGGAGTATTTTCCGATTCATAGGGATCGGGTACGCTTATATTATTATCCGTAAATATATCATCAAGATCAATATCTACCTTTTCTCCCTGCACCTTTACTACCTGACAGGATGAAAAAACAGATATTATCATAAATAAGCATATCATAAGTGATATTGTCTTTTTCATTTTTTCACCCTTTCTACAGTATATGATAATATTTTAACATTTTACAATGTCTAATGCAATAGAGAAATAAAAATTTCAGAAAATAATCACCTTGAATTTCCATAAGATATTTACAAATTTGTCTTGTTAAAATAGATTAAATATGGTATATTTATATACAGGTACTCATTACCATACAAATATCAAGGACGGAAAAATTTATGGCAATTATTTTTGACGAAAAAAAGAGAGTATTCAAGCTGGATACTAAAAAATCAAGCTATGCCTTTCACGTAACGGAAAGTAAAAACCTTCTGCACCTTTATTACGGCGGATGGATTCCCGAAACGGATATAACCCATATGCTCCGCATCCCCGACGATGCCCCCTTCGTACCCGCAGTACACGACGCTATGGGACCTCACAGCTTTGACTGTGCTTTGATCGAATTTCCCACAAGCGGCGTTGCAGATTTCAGAGAGCCTGCAATGCAGGTAATGGACAAGTACGGTATGTCCGCTTGCGAGTGCTATTATAAGGACTATAAAATTTCAAAGGGCAAGCCTAAATTAAAGGGACTGCCTGCTACCTACGCCACCGATGAGGAAGCGGAAACTCTTGAAATTTTCTGCCACGATCCCCATAACGGTATGGATATAACTTTAATGTACAGCGTATTTCCTCAGTACGACGTAATTACAAGAAGCGTATGGGTAAAGAATAACGGCGCAGACGCTATCGAGCTTCGCCGTCTTATTTCCGCTTCTGTCGATCTTGACAGAATGGACTATGATATGATTACCCTCCACGGCACCTGGGCAAGAGAAAGACACGTTCAGCGCTACCCTCTTACCTTCGGTAAGCATTCTATAGATTCTAACCGTGGCTCTACCTCCCACGCCCACAATAATTTCTTTGCCTTATGCGAGCATACCGCCACCGAGGACTATGGCGAGGCTTACGGCTTTGCGCTTGTATATTCAGGCTCATTCCTTGCTATGGCAGAGGTGGGACAATACGAAAAGACAAGAGCGCTTCTTGGTATAAATCCTTACGATTTCTCCTGGCATCTTGAAGTGGGCGAGGAATTCCAGGCGCCTGAAGTAATTATGACCTATTCAGGCGAAGGTCTTGGTCAGATGTCACGAAACTTCCATGACGTTATGAGAAACAATCTTATCCGTGGCAAGTGGAAGGATCTGCGCCGTCCTATACTTATCAATAACTGGGAGGCTACCTATTTCAATTTTGATACCGAAAAGCTCCTTGACATTGCAAGAGAGGCTAAAAAGGCAGGTATTGAAATGCTGGTTATGGATGACGGCTGGTTTGGTCACAGAAACGACGACCGTTCCTCCCTTGGCGACTGGTTTGTAAATGAAGAAAAGATAAAGGGCGGTCTTAAATATCTTGTTGACGAGGTAAATAAGATAGGTCTTAAATTCGGTATCTGGTTTGAGCCTGAAATGATAAGCCCCGACAGCGAGCTTTATAAGGCGCATCCCGACTGGTGCATACATATTCCCGGCAGACCGAGAACTACCGCAAGAAGTCAGCTTGTTATCGACTTTTCAAGAGATGACGTAAGAGAATATATCTACGGCAGAATCAAGGATATATTATCCTCCGCAAATATAGAATACGTAAAGTGGGATATGAACAGACAGTTATCCGAAGTCGGTAACGAGGTGTTTGTTCCCGAAAGACAGAGAGAGATATGGCACAGATACGTGCTTGGCGTATATGATATGCAGGAAAAACTGCTGACCGACTTCCCCGACCTGCTTCTTGAAAACTGTGCAGGCGGCGGCTCCCGTTTTGACGCAGGTATGCTTTACTACTCACCGCAGATATGGACCAGCGACGATACCGACGCCATCGAAAGACTTAAGATCCAGTACGGTACTTCTATGTGCTATCCCTGTTCCTGCTTCGGCGCTCACGTATCCGACAGCCCTAACCATTGCGTAGGCAGAATCACACCCTTTGAAACAAGAGGTCACGTGGCTATGTCGGGAACATTTGGCTATGAGCTTGACGTAACGAAGATTTCCGACGATGATAAGTATGCTATAAAACAGCAGATTGAGGAATTCAATAAATATAATCCCCTTGTCAGAAACGGCGATTATTACCGCATAGGCGATCCCTTTGCAAACGACCGCTATGACGCATGGCAGCACGTGGCAAAGGACAAGAGCGAAACGCTCTTCACCTACGTTCAGGTACTTAAGGAGCCCAGCGTATTCTTACACAGAGTAAAGCTCAAAGGTCTTGAAAAGGGCGCATATTACCGCCACGAGCAGACGGGAAGGATATATTCCGCAGAGCTGCTTATGAACAGCGGCTTTGACGTACCTAATATGTGGGGCGACTTCAGGAGCTTCATTGCACATTTTGTGAAGGTGAAATAATAACGTAACCGTGCCGACGAAGGAGGTTAGCAAAACGGGGCGTCGAGGACATGCCCTGAAGGGTGCCGCAGTCTTTACGGACTACTCGTCGCCCCGCTGTATAAATCATTGCAAAATTAATCTCCCGCCGTTCACAAATCTTCGCATCACACAATCTTATAAAAGGCGAGAATTGCCATCGGCAGCAGTATGAAATACTGCGACGCCCTTTAGGGCAATGGTACGCCGCAAAGGAGTGAAATCATGCCACGATCATCAGGACAGAAATTAAAGCTGTTATATCTTGCGGATATTTTCCGCTATGAAACCGACGAGCAGCATCCCGTATCGGTAAAGCAGATAATTGAAATGCTGGAGCAAAAGGGAGTAAGTGCCGAAAGAAAGGCAATTTACACCGATATCGAGGCTCTCTGCGACGAATACGGAATGGATATCTGCAGCGTCAGAGAGGGTAACGAAACAAAGCACTATCTCGCTTCATCCGATTTTGAGCTGGCAGAATTACAGCTCCTTGCCGATGCGGTAGCCTGTTCAAAATTCATTACCCAGAAAAAATCCCGTGAGCTTATAAAAAAGATAGAAACTCTCACCAGCAGACATCAGGCTAATATACTGCAGAGAAACGTAATCATTGCAAACAGAGCAAAGACTATAAACGAAAGCGTGTATTATAACATCCATACCATACACGAGGCTATAAGCACAGGAAAAAAGATAACCTTCAGGTATTTCCGTCATAACTTACGAAAGCAGAAGGTATATAAATATGACGGTGAGCTTTACGAAATGTCCCCCTATACTCTTGCCTGGGATGACGAAAAATATTACTGCATAGGCTTTTATGACAGAAGAAACAGCGTTACAAACTTCCGTGTTGACAGAATGGAGGACGTAAGAATTTCTGATAAGCCTGCGGTAAAGGACAAGAGCTTCAATATTTCCGAGTACAGCAAGAAGGTATTCGGAATGTTCGGCGGCGAGCTTGTAAGAGCAACTCTTATCTTTGAGAATATCCTGCTGGATAACGTTATGGATAAATTCGGAACAGACGTTACCTTCCATAAGGTAGACGATAACCATTTCTCCGTTTCAAGAGAGGTATCCATGAGCCCCACCTTCTACGCCTGGATGTTCCAGTTCGGAGAAAAGGCACAGATAGAAGGTCCTGACAGACTTATCGACGCATATAAGAAATACATAAAATCGGTACTTAAATATATAAAGTAAGGGTGTTCTGTATGGCTGAAACAAAAACAAAGGCTACCGCAAAGAGCAGTAATTCAAAAAGCGGTGGCAGAAATAACGGCAGTAAAAAAACGACGGAAAAAAAGACCTCGGGTAAGACAGAACAGAAAAAGGGCAAACAGACGGAAAATAAGCAGGAGAAAAAATCTCCGCTTACTATAGTATTTATAGTAGCGGCAATAATTCTTATTATAACTATAGTATGCGATATCTTTGCCAGAAACCTAGACGGCTTTGCCGAATTCTATGCGGAGGGAATATACCCCTTCTTCGTACATACCATAGGCTTTATAAACGGACTTTTCCCCTTTGCCGTAGGAGAAGCGCTTATACTTATATTAATAGTAGCGCTGGTTATAGGAATAATCACTCTTATAATCTCCCTTATGGAAGGTGAGAACAGAAAAAGAACGGGAGCGGTTGCAACTGCGGTAGTGCTTTGCACGGGAGTTTTTATCTATTCCTCCTATACCTTTTTCTGCGGAATAAATTATCACCGTGTTCCCTTCTCCGAAAAGAGCGGACTTACTCCCACAAAATATTCCGCCGAGGATTTAGAAAAGCTCTGCGTCTATCTTATAGAAAACGTAAACGCCGCCGCCGAGGAGATAAGCTACGACCAGTCAGGACTTATGTCGGTGGAAACGGAAGGCTTTGATATGAAGGCGGAATGCGTAAAGGCTATGGGAAAGGCGGGCGAAAATTACGCCGCATTATCAGGCTTTTATCCCACTCCGAAGGGACTTATAGTATCAGAATTCATGTCTATGTGCAAGATAACCGGCATATACGATCCCTTTACCATTGAGGCAAACTATAACGTAAACGCCCCCGATTTTGGTATGCCCTTTACCGTATGCCATGAGCTTTCACATCTGAAGGGCTTTATGAGAGAGGATGAGGCTAATTTTATAGCCTATCTTGCCTGCCGTGAAAGTGACAGTCCCTATCTTCGCTACAGCGGTTTTGCAGAGGCTATGATATATGCTATGGGACAGTATTACAGCGCCGCAGGTGCAGAAAAATACACAGAGCTTTATATTACCATTCATCCCTCCGTTATAAAGGAGATGCAGAATAATAACGAATACTGGAAGCAGTATGAAACTCCCGTGGCTGAAATAAGCCATAAGGTGAACGATAC
>JAFQUH010000183.1 GCA_017408635.1 Ruminiclostridium sp.
AAATCACCCACAGATATGGGTGTAAATATGGTTGGTAACTGCATAATCGACGACGATGTAGTCTGCGAGGCATCCCGTCAGGAGATAGTAAGAAGATACTATACTGCCTTATGCAACAACCGACTGGGAACTGCTACAAACGAAGAAATATATCAGCTTGAGCTGTTAATGAAGAAAGCGAAGGTCACAAAGGATGACAGAAGAGTAATTTCTGCCGCACTTGAAAAGGAAAAGCAGACAGGATATCCCGCCGCCGCCATGGAGCTTCCCGATGGTACTATTATAACAGGCAAGACCTCCAATCTTCTCGGTGCCTCCTCTGCCCTGCTTCTCAATGCGCTGAAATATTTTGCGGGCATTGACGATGCGGCTCTGCTGATGTCACCGCAGATAATCGAGCCTATACAGAATCTTAAAGTACATCATCTAGGCAATATGAACCCAAGACTTCATACCGATGAATCGCTTATCGCACTTTCAATCTGTGCAAATACCAGCGAGCAGGCAAAGAAGGCTATAGAGCAGATAGACAAGCTCCGTGGCTGTGAGGTGCATTCTACGGTTATGCTGTCCTCTATCGATGAGAGAACCTTTAAAAGACTTGGTATAAATCTCACCTGCGAGCCTAAATATCAGACTAATATATAATGTTGTCCGCCTCTGTAGAAATATGGAGGCGGATTAAATTACAGGCAGATTAGGCATCTTGTTATTGTACAATTTGCCGATTGACGAAAAAACTTTACGGGTTTATAATTACAATAGCAAAACAAATTCAGGAGGTTTTTATGAAGAAAATTTTAGTCGGCATTGCTACATTTATTACTATGGCAACGCTCTGTGTAGTGTCCGCAGGAGCGGAGACCTATGGAGATTATGAATATACCGTGCTTGATGACGGTACGGTAGAAATTACCGATTACACCGGTAGCGCCGCAACACTTGAAATCCCTTCAGAGCTAGATGGGAAAAGCGTTACAAGTATAGGTGACGAGGCGTTCAAAAGCTGTTACTCCCTCAATTCTGTAATTATTCCCGATGGTATTACGAATATAGGAGACAACGCTTTCTATGCTTGCGTCCCCCTTACATCTATCAACATACCCGGTAGCGTCAACAGTATAGGCGATTACGCTTTCTATGATTGCAAGTACCTCACATCCATAACCATCCCTTACGGCGTCGAAAGCATAGGCGACTACACCTTTTCGAGATGCTTCGGTCTTAAATCGATAATTCTTTCTGATAGTATCACAAGCATAGGCGATCACGCCTTCTACAACTGCACAGGACTTACGTCTGTAGATATTCCGAAAAGCGTTACAAGCATAGGAGAATGGACCTTTGCAAGCTGCAGTTCACTTTCATCAGTAACGATTCCAAACGGTGTTTCAAGCATCGGCGAAAACGCTTTTATTTACTGCACTTCTCTTGCTGAAATTACTATTCCCAACAGCGTTACGGAGATAGGCGGCTATGCTTTTCATAGTTGCTCAAAGCTCCAGTCTGTAATCATCCCCGATGGTGTTACAAGTATCGGCAAATATGCTTTTTATGAATGCACAGATCTTACATTTGTATTCGTACCGGATAGTGTCAAGAATATAGAAAATTATGCTTTAGGATACTACGATGTAGACAGGAAGTTTACGATAGTCGATGGATTTGTCATCTGCTGTAATAAAGGCTCAGTCGCATACGAATATGCAATAAACAACGGCATTGAATACAAGCAATACGTTCTTCCTATCACAGATTTTGCGCTAAAGTCAAGAAATTACAATAGCATTACATTAAGCTGGGCAGAAAACGAAGCCGCTTCAGGCTACATAATTCAGCAGCTTAAGAACAACGTATGGGTGAATGCCGCAAATATCAAGGATAGCAAAGTCACAAGCTATCAGATTACAAATCTTGCGGCAAATACAAGCTACAAGTTCAGGGCGGTTGCATACATAACAGACGAAGAAAGCACAACGTTCAGCAATTATACAAGCGCCATGACAATTTCTACTGCTCCCGCACAGACACAGGGCTTTGCAATCACAGGCAGAGGTAGTGACTTTTTAACTATTACCTGGACAAAGAATGCGGGTGCCTCAGGCTATATCATTCAGGAACAGATTGACGGAATATGGAAGAACATTGCTTCTATCAAAGGAAATGCGACTGTTTCTTACAAAATCGAAAATCTTCAGCCGAATAGTTTCCATCGCTACAGAATGGTAGCATATAAGACGGACGATAACGGTACCTGCTACGGCAAGTACACAGGCTCTGCTCCCGGATATACTGCACCTGCTATGGTAACGGGACTTGCAGGTATCTCCACATCAGCCACAAGCATTGCGGTAAGCTGGAATAAGGTGACTTCAGCAAACGGCTACGTAATCGATGTCTACAAAGATGGCAGGTGGAGTCAGCTTATAAAGCTCGATGATCCGGACATCACCTCTTATACAGTTTCAGAGCTTACTGAGGGCGTACAGTACAAGTTCAGAATCAAGAGCTACGCTACAAACGGAACACTTACTATCTATAGCACCTATAGTTCTGCGATAGCTATAACCAGCGAAGCCTTTGGAATAGAAAATCTCAGAATGACCAACCGTGGCACAGATTTTATCTCAGTAAGATGGGATAAGAACGAAGCTGCCGAAGGATATATGGTATACATCTACGACGGCTCGAAATGGACCTGTGTAAAGACGCTTACAAACAGCTCTTCCGTATCTCATAAGATTACGGAACTTGAAAGCGGCAAAGCCTACAAGGTTACAGTAAAGGCTTACAGGAACTTCCAAGGCACGAAATTCGTTTCCGATACAGCTACCATAACAGCAAATACCTTATAATCAATCAGACTAATATATAATGTATATATATCACGCCAGCCCCGGATTTCCGGGGCTGGTTTTTATTTTCAGATACACCAGAATAAAGCCAGAAATAAGATAACTAACTTTTTTGTGCTGATTATCAGCACATTATCACAATATATATTGACTTTTTACTAAAAATGTGCTATAATTAAGAAAAATTTATTCAAATTTAACAAGAAAGGTGGATATTTATGTCACTTAAAAAGTTCAGAAAGCCGATTTCCCTACTTGTTTCGCTGACCTTTACAGCCGCAAGTATGGCGGGTGTCGTTGCTGAAGCGGCTACATATCCAGGCAGTATAAACTCCGTAGAGGACGGATATATATCCGAAATCAAGGATCAGGGTAAATGGGGTACCTGCTGGGCATTTGCCACAACGGCGGCATCTGAAGCTTCTATCAGCAAGGAGCACGATATCAATTTAGATCTCTCTGAAAATCTGCTTGCCTACGTTGTTAACTTCCCTACCACTTACGGAACGATAGGCAACGATAACAGAGTAAACACCTACGATACCGCCACCGAGTATCTGGAGGCGGGCGGCAACGCATATGTGGCGGCTGAAACCATGATGAACTGGTTTGGTCCCTTTGAAGAAAGCGCTACCTATCCCTACAATTCATCAGGTACTCCTTCAATTGCGAACAAAAGTTTTACCGAAAGCGAATGGTATGCTTTGCTGGATTCAAGAATTGCCCAGCTTACCGATTACTACAGAGTAGATTCCAACGAAGCCGACTTCATCGAAACTACAAAGGGCTTTATCAATGATTTCGGTGCGGCTACCATCAACTACTATGACGAAATAGAAGCAGGTAGCGTAAGCAAGTATATGAACTGCATCGACGGAGAATATTACTACTTCTGCCCCGACGGTATTGCAACAAACCACGCAGTAACCATAGTAGGCTACGACGAT
Source organism: Ruminiclostridium sp. (assembly GCA_017408635.1). Lineage (GTDB taxonomy): Bacteria > Bacillota > Clostridia > Oscillospirales > Ruminococcaceae > Ruminiclostridium_E. Next base: position 3,803 of record JAFQUH010000183.1, read on the forward strand.
TCGATCCCCGCCTCCTACTTTGCAAACAGCGGCTATCAGCCTGCAGGTAACGGTGGCTGGCTTATCAAAAACAGCTGGGGTACAGACGTTCTTAATGCGGGTTATCTCTGGATGTCCTATTATGATACAACCGTAGGCAGTACGGTAGCGTATGACTTTGCTCTTAAGGGCGATAATGATTATTACGATAATCTCTACTCTTACGATGGCGGTTTATCGGGCGAAATGCTTTCTGCGGGAAGCACCGTTATCTATTCAGCCAACGTTTTTACAGCTGAAAAGAACGAAATAATCAAAGGTGCTTCCTTCTATACGGATAATGACGGTGAAGTAAATTATGAGGTTTCAGTTTACCTTAATCCAGAAGCCAATAATCCTACAGCAGGAGCAAGAGCCTCCTTCACTACGCTCTCAAGCACTCGAAAAGGTTATCATTCAGTTGAGTTCCCCGATACGGTAGAAGTAAGTGCAGGCGACGAATTTGCTATCGTTCTTAAAACAACGACTGCTGACACGATAGTTGCACATACGAATCACGAGGGCTCTAACATATTCAACGACGGAAGTATTTCCACGGAAATAACCTCCAACGAAGGTGAATCCTTTATTTCTCTCAACGGAACGTCCTGGCTTAATCCTGCTGATTATCTTGATCAGGGCGGCAACGCAAAGATCAAGGCGTATTCCATAGACAAGACCACACTTGCAAAGCCTGTACTGACTGCTACGGCACTTGAAAACAAGAGAGTGAAGCTCTCCTGGACTGCGGTAGAGGGCGCTGATAAGTACGGCATATACAAGGTTTCGGACACAGGCGTATATACTCTTATATCAACGATAAACGTAACCAACGTTACACTTAAGGGTATCAGCGACGGAACAAAGTACAATTTCGTTATCAGGGCAATCGCTGATAACGGCAATACAACAATGGATTCCGATACAGTATCCCTTACCTACACGTTAAAGCTCTCAAAGCCCACGGCAAGCATCAACGTAGGTACGGATAAAATCACAATCAGCTGGAACAGTAACGATGCCGCTGACGGATATATCGTACAGAAATACGTAAACGATGCCTGGACAAAGGAAACAAGCACAGCTGACAATACAGTCACATCCGCAGTAATAACAGATTACGACGCTACAATAAACAACAAGTACCGTGTTGTATCATATGCAGCCGGTAACAACAGAACGGTTTACAGTACGGCATCTGACGTACTCGAAACACTTAAGAAGCCTGACGCCATGACGAATTTTAAAACATCAGCAAGAAACTACAACAGCATTACGTTAAGCTGGGATAAGAATACCACTGCAAGCGGATTTATAATCCAGCAGTACAAAAACAGTGCATGGACAAATATCGGAACTATAACCGACAACACCGTAAACAGCTTTAAGGTATCAAATCTTGCGGCTGACACAAGCTATAAGTTCAGAGCAGTTCCCTTCACAAATGCAGGCACAAAGAAGATTTACGGAAGCTACACAAGTGCGCTGACAGTTTCTACTGCACCTGCAATGACACAGAATTTTGCCATCACAGGCAGAGGAAGTGATTTCCTCACTATCACCTGGACAAAGAACACAGGCGCTTCCGGATATATCATTCAGGAACAGATTGACGGCGTATGGAAGAACGTAGTAAGCATCAAGGGTAACACAACGGTTTCTTATAAGATTACAGCTCTTGCACCCAACTCCTTCCACCGTTACAGAATGGTAGCCTACAAAACAGACGCCAACGGCACCTGCTACGGCAAGTACACAGGCTCTGCCCCTGCTTATACGGCTCCTGCCGCTATAACAGACTTCCGTGTATCAAACGTAACAAGCTCAACAGTGCAGCTCAAGTGGACTGCAGTTTCATCTGCCGATAAATACGTAATCGACATTTACAGAGGCAGCGGATGGTCACAGCTTCACACAACCTCATCCGGTGGCGTAAACACCTTAAATATCAGCGGACTTGACAATGCTACTTTATACAAGTTCAGAATCAAGAGTGCCGCAACCAATCTCGGACATACGATTTACAGCACCTACAGCCCCGCAGTAAGTGCAACGACAACCTACGATCTGGCGGCGGTAAGCGGTCTTAAGATGACAAACCGTGGCACTGATTTCGTATCGGTAAGATGGGATAAGCACGAAGACGCTGACGGCTATATGGTATACGTAAACGATGGCACAAGCTGGAAGTGTGTAAAGACAATGACTACAAATTCCGCAGTATCTCATAAGATCACAGGTCTTAATACAGGCTCTACCTACAAAATCACAGTAAAGCCCTACAAGACGGTAAATGGAATAAAGTTTGTCACTAACTCACCCACAATAACGGCAATAACACTTTAATCTATAGCTTAAAGCATCATCCCCCTGAAGTTTTCTTCAGGGGGAATTTTTATAGGGAATATAAAAAAGCAGGTAATCGAAAGATTACCTGCTGATATTTTATTCAACTGATTCTGAAATCTGCACGGCTTCTGCTCCCAAAGGAGAATCAGTCATAGCGTTCATCATTTCCGCCGCCTGATTTGCTACTCCCTCCATAAGCATTTCCTGAACGTCCTGCTCTTCTTCATCCTCAAATTCCTTTTTGTACTTTTTCGGATTATCGTTATCGGTACGCTTCATCATCTCTGCCTGCTTATAAAGATCGGGCATTGCCTCTGCCAGCTTTTTCTTGTCGGAAAGCGGAACGTAATCACCGTTCATAATGCGCATTGCGATTTTGAGGAGCTTTCCGTAGTCCTTCATCATATCGCCTTCGGTATTGCCGTTTTCCTCCTGCTCCTGCATCTGCTGAAGCTGTGTCATTGCATTTTCATAATCGGCTTTTCTTTTTTCCTGTAGCTTCTGCAATGCGGAGGCTCTTTCTTCCTGCCGTATCTTTTCTTCATCAGTCACTTCGGCAGACTTTTCTGCTCTTTTAGACATATTAACGCCTGAACTGAAGTAAGACACGTTATTTATCGTCATAAGAAAACCTCCTTTACAGAATTTTTACGTTGTTATAATTTACTTTGAGAAATTGTACTTTTCGGTAAAGTCGAAGGTTGCGAAATAGTCCTCGGGGGTTTCTGCTCTTCTTATCAGCTTATAAGAGCCGTCAGGCTTTAACATAACCTCTGCTGAACGGAGCTTACCGTTGTAGTTATAACCCATTGAAAAGCCGTGAGCACCTGTATCGTGGATATAGATTATATCTCCCATTTCGATTTCAGGTAACATTCTGTCAATAGCGAACTTATCGCAGTTTTCACAAAGGCCGCCGGTTACGTCATACATATGGTCGCAGGGAGCGTTTTCCTTGCCCATAACGGTAATGTGGTGGTATGAGCCGTATACGGCAGGTCTCATAAGGTTTGCCGCACAAGCGTCAAGACCGATATATTCCTTATGGATATGCTTTTCTCTGATTGCGGTAGCTACAAGTGCGCCATAGGGAGCAAGCATAAATCTGCCGAGCTCTGTATAGATAGCCACGTCGCCAAGACCTGCGGGAACGAGAATTTCCTCGTATGCCTTTCTTACGCCTTCACCGATGGCGAGAATATCATTAGCCTCCTGATCAGGCTTATAGGGAATACCTACACCACCTGAAAGGTTTATAAAGCTGAGTTCAACGCCTGTCTTTTCCTTTATTTCAACTGCAGTTCTGAACATAATGCCTGCAAGCACGGGATAATACTCGTTTGTAAGAGTGTTACTTGCTAAGAATGCGTGCATACCGAAGCGCTTTGCACCCTT
>JAFQUH010000184.1 GCA_017408635.1 Ruminiclostridium sp.
ACTACATCGTCTTGCTTCGCAAGCCGCCCCCCGACGATTCCTTAGGGAACATCGGGCGAATACCAAAAATAGGACCAACCCCGTAGGGGGCGACGTCCCCGACGCCCCGTTTTCATATTACACCAATCTCCCCGATAAATTACGATTTAAATTTTTTTCAAAAACCTATTGACAAATGTATATAGGGTTGGTATAATGTATATATCGGATATACACATTGATAACAAAGTGCACATTGGTATCAACGTCAAGTCCAATCACTGTGGCATTTATACCTTTAGCCACATTGAGAAAGGTAAGTATATGAATATTATAATCACAAATTCCGCAGGAGTTCCCATTTACGAGCAGATTTGCTCACAGATTAAGGGACTCATAATGTCGGGCAAACTCAAGGAAGGCGATCCGCTACCCTCAATGCGTACTTTAGCGCAGGATTTAAGAGTCAGCGTTATCACCACAAAGAAAGCCTACGAGCTTTTGGAACGTGACGGACTTATAGAATCCTACACGGGTAAAGGGAGCTTTGTTGCCGCTAAAAACCCTGAATTACTCAGGGAGCAGAATTTAAAGGAGATAGAAGGATATCTTCAGAAGGCGGCGGATATAGCAAGAACGAGCGGTGTTTCTTTAGAAGAGATAACCGACATATTATCAGTATTCTATAGCGAATAAAGGAGAAATTTATTATGGAAGGCAACTGCATTGAAATCAAAAACCTCACAAAGAAGTATAAAAAATTCACACTTGATAACGTAAGCATCGACGTTCCCTACGGTACGGTAATGGGCTTTGTAGGTGAAAACGGCGCAGGTAAGACTACTACCATAAAGGCTATTTTAGGACTTTTAGCCGCTGACAGCGGTTCAGTTCAGGTTATGGGCGAGGAAGCCTATAATATGAGTGGTGCAACAAAGGAAAAGATAGGCGTCGTATTTGACGTGCCGCCCTTCCCTCCCGCTCTTAACGCAAAGCAGATGAATAAGATATTCCAGGGTATGTATAAAAATTGGGACGGCGAAAAGTTCTTTAAGCTCCTTGAAAAGTTTGAAATCCCCACAGACAAAAAGCTGAAGGGCTTTTCAAGAGGTATGGGTATGAGATTCTCAATCGCCCAGGCGCTTTCTCACGGAGCAGAGCTTCTCGTACTTGACGAGCCTACCGGCGGTCTTGATCCTATCATAAGAAGCGAAACTATGGACATTCTCCGCGACTTTATGGCTGAGGATGAAAAGAATACTATATTCTTCTCAACCCATATCACCAGCGACCTTGATAGATTAGCAGACTATATCTGCTTTGTACATAAGGGAAAAGTGGTATTTACAGAGGAAAGAGATACCCTTATGGAAAAATACCGCATCTTAAAATGCACAGACGAACAGCTTTCTCTTATCGATAAGGAGGATATCATCGGTATGAGAAAGGGCAGATTCGCAAGTGAAGTGCTTACAAACGCCGCAGATAAATACCCTGATATAGCGGCTGACGTTCCCAACATTGACGAAATAATGGTTTACTTCATTTCAAAGGATGGTGAATGAAATGAAGGGTATGATCACACAATGGCTGTATAGCTGTAAATGGCTTTTACTTGGTGGCTTAGGACTTTCCGTTGCACTTGCCGTTGCCGTTCCCGTTCTTTATAACTCGTTTATGAACTCCGGCGATCCCAAAGGCGTGATGATGGCAATGATGATGCCCATACTTGCCATATTGTTCTCTGTTGCTATACCTATGGAATCGTTAAGTTCCAATTTTGCAAATATGATACTCTGCAGATTTCAGGCGTTCAGCGTTACCACAATGAAGCCGATAAAATTCTGCTTTTCACATCTTGCCGTATGGGGCATTGCCGCAGTTTATTCAGCTGTATGCACTGTTTTACCCATAATTTCAATGTCTGTGTTTATCGAAGGATATACAGGTACCATGCTCCTTGATAACATTAAACTTGGCGTATCCTATATAGCCTTCTGCACAGGCTTCGACTATATTATAGGAGCTCTTACAATAAAGCTGAAAAGCCGTGACAAGGCGGCAATACTTGGTTTAGCGGTAGGTATGGGCATCGGAATAGCCGCTATTATAATAGCAGCCGCAAACAATATAGACGTTGACCTTATGGAAGTAATCACTACTATCGGCAACAACTGGTATATTGTTGCAGGCGGTATGGTAGCACTTATCGCCGTAGGTATGGCATTAATGCTTAACTTTATCAGAAAGGGTGAATTATCATGAAAGGCTTAATTTACAAGGATATAGCGGCGATACGCTCTCAGCTTATAGGCACTCTGATAATCATCGGATTTATGTACGTTATGATGCTCACTGCGGGAGCAGGAGAGGTCATATTTGCAGGTAATCCCCTTGATGAAGCAGAAAAGTTTACTGTCACAATGGCAACTAATATATCCACCTTTGTCGGTATTGTATGCTTCTCTCCTCTTTCAATAAACAATATTCTTGAAGATAAGCAGACCGGTTGGATAAAATACTGTCGCTGTTCTCCTTTAAAAAGAGGAAGCTACTCAAAGGCAAAGATAATATCAACAATAGCCATTATATCCATCTATCTTATTGAAGGAATAATAGCGAACCTTGTAACCGTAGTAGTATGCGGATGTAGTGTAGAGCTTGCCTTTGCAGTGCCTTTAGTCTTTGCCACCTTTACAGCAATACTTATGCTCCCTACAGTTCCACTTATTCAAAGATTCGGCAGAATTATCGAATTTATATATCTTGTGCTTATACTTGTTTTCGCTATAGTCCTCGGACTTATCACAAACGGAGCTATGGAAAGCGATGGCAGCGGAATTGCCCTCCGTATAATCTCCTACGGTGTAGTTCCCGTTCTTGCAGTTGTATCAGGTGCAGTAAGCCTTTCAATCAGCAAGAAAATGGAAGAGAATGATATGTAAATAATGAGCCGCCTCGTAAAAACGGGGCGGCTTTTCTTGTTGGTAATTTAAAACTGCACAAAACGTCACCTATACTGCACAAAATTAGCATTGACAACCTTCTGATTTACAGGTATAATCAGAATATAATTTTTCGAAAGGAATGCAGAAAATGAAATATAACAATCCCGTCTTAAAAGGCTTTTATCCCGATCCCAGCGTATGCGAGGCGAATGGCAGATACTATATGGTGTGCAGTTCATTTCAGTATTTTCCCGGCGTGCCTTTATTTGAAAGCGACAACCTTGTAAACTGGAAGCAGATAGGCTATGTGCTTACCCGCTCAAATCAGGTAATGCTGGATAAGATAAACAGTTCGGGCGGTGTATTTGCACCTACTATCCGCTACAACAACGGCAGATTCTATATGGTGACTACCAACGATACCACTCACCAGAATTTTTACGTATATACCGACGATATCTACGGAGAATGGTCGGATCCGATATACGTCGATCAGGGCGGTATCGATCCTTCTCTTTACTTTGAGGACGGGAAAACCTATTTTATCAGCAACGGCGAGGATGACTACGGTGAGGGCGGAGTAGTGCAATGCGAAATTGATATAGAAAGCGGCAAAAAGCTCTCCCACAGTAAATCCATCTGGAAGGGTAGCGGCGGACGTTACCTTGAAAGTCCCCACGTATATAAGATAAAGGGCAGATATTATCTTATGGCGGCAGAGGGCGGCACAGAATACGGACATATGATAACCTATGCCGTATCGGATGATATCTGGGGCGAATATAAGACTGCCGAAAACAATCCGATTCTTACAAACCGCAATAAAGCACCCTATATCATTCAGGGTATCGGTCACGGCGACCTTATCTGCGACAAATACGGTGACTGGCACATTTTAAGTCTTGGCTTCAGACAGATAGGCATATGGATGCCCTATCACAATTTAGGCAGAGAGGTATTTCTGACTCCCGCATACTTTGACGAAAAGGGTATGCTTTACGCAGGTAATGACGGCACCACCGACGAAAGCTACGAGATAAAGGGAGATTTTACCCAGGATGCACTTCCCTGCTATACCTTTGAGAGTACAGACAGTAATATCGACTGGTGCTATTTAAGAAAGCCGGATTTATCTGACTACGAATTATCAAAGGATAAATACGTATTAAAGGGTACAGAGCTTACCCTTGACGATATGGATTCTCCCACCTTTATGGCACTCCGTCAGAGAGATTTCAATATGACTCTTACTACTGACGTTGAAATTGACTGCGGCTATGCAGGTGTAACAATGTATATGTGCGAGGATGAACATTACGACTTATTCATAAGAAAGGCAGAAAGCGGCTATGAAGCGGTGCTTAAGTTGAACATAGGCGGTATAAAGCACGAGCAGGCGGTAATACCTCTTGACAGTAACAAGGCAACGCTTAAGGTTACCGCAGATAACTATAGCTATAACTTCTTTGTGGAGCAGGGCAATATAAAATTGCACCTCGGTCACGGAAATACAAAGTATCTCACAAGCGAGGTTTCAGGCGGCTTTACGGGTACTATGACGGGTATATTCGCCGTAGGTAATAATACCGCAGAATTTACTAATTTTGAGTGTTCGTATAATTAACAAAAAGGAGTGCATCGGATGATGCGCTCCTTTTACTTACGTTAATTTATTCCGACCTTCGCTTTAAACACCCCAAGAGCATTTAAATATTCCTCATCGGTATTAAGATGCTCTATTATCATCGGCATATCGGGGTTTTCTTCATCAGCGAGCTTTGAGAAAAGCTCTAAATCAAGCGTACCCTCACCTACAGAGCATTCCTTAAGCTGAAAGGTGAATTCCTCAAGTAGCTTTATGTCCTTTACGTGACAGCTACATATCCTACCCTTTAAAAGTGAAAAGCATTCCTTTAAAAATTCATCGTTGAAGAAATATTTTCTGGGCGAGGTTATCATATTTACTATATCAAGATGTGCTACGAAATTGGGATGGTCTACCCTTTTCAGAAGCTCCAGATATTCCTTCGGAGAAGAGGGGATCATCCAGGGCATTGATTCGATACTGAAAAACGCCCTCTTCGGATTTGCCTGCTTCAGTATATATTTTATCGTTTCTACCGTCATATCAAAGGTTTCGGGGGAGAAATTCTCTCTGTAGCCTCCGTCCCATCTCGGTCCGTGGGGAGTACCTGCAATATTTACAGCACAGACTGCACCTATTTCATCAGCAAAGATAAGCTGTCTTATATTATAATCTATTGCCGCTTTGCGCTTTTCCTCATCGGCGTCCAGCATATTGTTCCATATGCCCACTTCCGCTATTATAAGGTCGTTTTCTTTTGCCGCCTGCACATACCGTGAAACAAGCTCCTTATCACTATTACAGTTTAACGGAAAATTCACACAACCGCAACCGAGCTCCTTATGTCTTTTTGCCCAGTGTTCAGGGCTATCGTGATTTAAGGGTGACGCTAAACCTATTCTCATTGCCTTACTCCTTTAAAAAGTCTTTCTATGCCATATTACAGACGAGTCCATTTCAGAGAGCTTTTTCACTCCCGTTCTTGCCATTACGGTAGCAAGCTCGGTAGTCATCTCACGGAGCTTTCTCGTGACTCCTGCGCTACCCTCCTCCAGCGGCTTCATAACCGCTCTGCCAACGCATACCGCATCTGCTCCCAGAGCCAGCGCTTTGTAGGCGTCCATTCCGCTTTCTACACCGCAGTCAACGAATATCTTCATTCTGCCGTCCACCGCCTTTACGATATCGGGCAGAATCTGAAGCGGAGGTACGGCATAATTCATAATTCCGTGATGGTGGGAAACTACGATACCGCTGACTCCCGCATCAACGCATTTAAGAGCGTCGCTGACGCTTAAAACTCCCTTTATCACAAAAGGTATTCCTGCCGCCTTTACAAAGGTTTTTATTTCGTCTATTGATTTCGGCTTCATCGGAAGACCGAGTACGTTGTCATATCCGCCGTTCCAGGCATAAGCGTGGTCTATATCCACGCCAACGGCAAGCGCACCGCAGGAAACCGCCTGTTCTATGCGCCACAGTACCTCCTTGTTATCGGCGTGGGGCTTTATGATTCTTATGGTTTTTGCTCCCGTACCGAAGATTTCGGGAAACTCCTCCTTTTCGCCCATACCCGTCCAATGAACTGCACCCGCATCCCTTGCACCCTTTGCAATTTCCACCATCGCATTATCACAGATATTGTGAAGGTGAGAAAGCGCCGCCGTCATTATCGGAGTATCGAATTTCTCCCCGAAAAGCTCAAAGGAGGTATCGGGCAGGTCAGAATCTATATACCTGCTCTCGAGTAGCAGACTGTCAAAATAATCTCTTGTTATAGCATTGGAATCGCCGTTCATAACGCACCTCCGTATTTTTATAAATAAAGTATAGCATAAATTTAAAACCGACGCAATGTAAATTAAGGACATAATTAAAATTCTGACAAATGGCAGTTTTAAACTAGACACAGGAAAAAATATATGCTAAAATAAATTTATAATTATTACCATATGGAGATGCTTATGTTTAAAAACAGGGTTGCCGTCATAACCGGCGGCGCAAATGGTATCGGAAAATGCATAGCGGAACATCTTGAAAGGAATAACGCCGCAGTCTGTGTTATAGATAAGGCGGAGGGCAATCACTACGTGGGTGATATTGCCGACAAAGGCACTCTTGAAAATTTCTGCAAAGAGGTTATAGAAAAATACGGACACGTGGATTTTCTTATAAACAATGCACTACCGATAACAAAAGGCATAGATGAATGCAGTTATGAAGAATTTGAGTATGCTATGAAGGTGGGCGTTACCGCTCCCTTTTATCTTGCAAAGCTATTTGCACCTTATTTTTCTGAAAATGCCTGCATAATAAACATATCATCCTCACGGGACAGAATGAGTCAACCGCAGACCGAAAGCTACACAGCGGCAAAGGGCGGCATATCAGCACTTACCCATGCCCTTGCGGTAAGCCTTGCGGGAAGGGTGAGAGTAAATTCAATTTCACCCGGCTGGATAGATACAAGCGGTACGGACTATGACGGGGCAGACGCTCTGCAACAGCCTGTGGGTAGAGTAGGAAAACCGCAGGATATTGCTGAAATGGTGATGTTTTTATGCTCTGATAAATCAGGCTTTATCACGGGCGAAAATATCTGTATCGACGGCGGCATGACAAAGCTTATGATATATCACGGTGACAATGGCTGGAGCCTTAACTGAAAGGAGAAATTATAATGAGCATTGACGTTACAAAGATGCCGAAGCTGGGCTTCGGACTTATGAGATTGCCTGAAAAGGACGGAAAAATCAACCTTCCCCGTGTCTGCGATATGGTAGACAAGTATATGAAGGCAGGCTTCAATTATTTCGATACCGCCTACGTATATCACGGCGGCAATTCTGAAAAAATCGTAAAGGAGGCACTTGTAAAGCGCTATCCAAGAGAAGCCTATACGGTAGCTACAAAGCTTCCTGCCTGGGCAGTAAAGAATATCGACGACTGCGACAGAGTATTTAACGAACAGCTTGAAAGAACGGGACTGTCCTATATAGACTACTATCTTCTTCACAGCCTTGAGGATGGAAACAACTACGAGGTTTATAAAAATCTCGATTGCTTCTCCTGGTGTATGAAAAAGAAGGAGGAGGGAAAGATAAAGCATTTCGGCTTTTCCTTCCACGGCACTCCCGAATTACTGGAAACAGTCCTTGACGAGCATCCCGAGGTGGAATTTGTACAGATTCAGTTAAACTACGCCGACTGGGATAATCAGGTGGTGCAGTCAGGCAGACTTTACGAGATACTTAAAAGCAGAAATATCCCTATGATAATTATGGAGCCTGTAAAGGGCGGTACTCTTGCAAATCTTTCTCCCGACCTTGAAGAGATATTTAAGGAGATACATCCCGATAAATCTGCGGCTTCCTGGGCTATGCGCTTCTGCGGAAGTTTAGAAGGCATCGGCACGATTTTAAGCGGTATGTCTAATGAAGAGCAGGTAGAGGATAACCTTGCTACCTTTAAGGATTTTGTTCCCCTTAACGATACCGAAAAGAAGGCTATAGACAAGGTGCTGGAAAAGATGCTTGCCACACCCCTTATCGGATGTACCTCCTGCAGATACTGTACCGACGGTTGCCCTATGAATATAAGAATCCCCGATATCTTCGGCGCGATAAATACAAAGAGAAGATTCCCCGGTGACAACAGACCGAAATTCTTCTACGGCAGTCTTACGGGATATTCGGGCAAGGCGTCAGACTGTATCGGATGCGGTCAATGTGAGGCGGTATGCCCTCAGCATCTGCCGATAATCGAGCTGCTGCGTGAGGCTGTAGAAAAGTTTGAAAATTAAAGTGGATATAAAGAAATCAGGCTGATAAAAACCAGCCTGATTTTATTATTCTTCGGATTTTTCTCTTTCTTCTCTTTTACGTCTGTAATATTCTGCTATTTTGGCTCTTTGTTTGCGGTCTTTTGCTATCAGACGAATTATTATAATCGTTATTACCACCGCTACAATCGCCAGGAGAACGTATAGGATTATTTTTTTGATAAACGGTGCGCCGGTAAAGGTCGGCTCCGGATAAATGCTGATATTATTTTCTTTTTTTATCCTTGTAAAGAAGCTAGGTACGTATATATATTCTATATCATTATCGACGTAATGGGCATTGGATATACTCGTAACACTGTGGGATAAATTCAGGGTTTCAAACTTACTATCAGAAAAAGCATTCGGGCTTATATCCGTTACTCCCTCAGGAACGGTATATGATGAGCCGGCTTTTCTTGGAGGATAGTATAAAAGCTCTGTCATATCCTTGTTAAAAAGTACGCCGTCTTCAGAGGCGTAATTTTTGTTGTCCGTATCCACGTATACGGATACAAGATCAGCGGCATCACAATAAAAGGGTTGATAGGTCAGATCCATATCCGTAACACCGGCAGGAACAGTTATAGTGTCAAGATTGGGGCAATCGCTGAAAGCTCCTGATCTGATACCTGTAATTTTTTTACCGTCTATCATTTCGGGGATGACAAGATTTTTTGCGTTGCCGGTGTACCTCTGGATAGAATAGTAACCGTCGTGTGATACCAACACAAAATCATCGGGTGATGGCATTTCGCCCTCTGCCTCTGTATCGGTATTTTCTGAATTTTCATCATCTTCAATTTCCGAAGTTATATTGCTCTCATCCTCCGATTCCAGCGGTGTAGTAAAAATGCCCGTGTTTGCAATTATAACACCCGTTATTACGGCTACGCCTATAATAGCAACAATTGAAGCTACAAGAGCGAATATCGGGAATTTGCTTTTCTTCTCGGTTTCTACTATAACTAAATCGTTCTCATTAAAATCGGTAAGGGATTTTTTATAAAGAGTCTGCGCCATTTCTTCTACTATATCGTCATCCACGTTACCAATAGAATTATCCCAGAAGCGTTTTCCTTTATCGTTCATATACTACACCTCTATTCCGTTTTCTTTGAGATAGGCACGAAGTCCATCTCTTGTTCTTTTAAGCTGGGCGTATACCGCATTTTCATTAAGTCCGAAGCAGTCACCGATTGCTTCTGCTGACATATTGCAATAATATCTCATCATAAACATCTGACGGTTTCTGCTTTTTATCGTTTTAAGATATCGGTTTATAAAAGAGGTCATCATTTTTTCTTCAATAATATCCTGCGGATCGTTTCTTTCTCCGAGGATTTCTTCAAGCTCGTCATAGAAATATTCCGCCTTATTTCTGCACAATTTACGAAGCAGGTCTATAGCCGTGTTTCTGGCAACCTTGCAGATAAAGGCGCATAAAGACTTTGGTACAGATGGTGGAATAGCGTTCCAGGTGCTTAAATACGTAGTGTTTTCACACTCCTCCGTATCCTCGTCATTCCGGAGTATCTCGTAGGAAACCTTTTTTACAAGTCTTCCGTACTTATCCTTGGTTTCGGTTATGGCACTTTCGTTTCTTTCATTGTATAATGCAATAATTCTGCTGTCTTCCATATTTCCCTCTCCCTTCATCCTATAAGACGGATAGAATTTGATTTCCTTACGAAATTTTTTAAATTATTTTTACATTTTAAGGATATATCCATTATATCAGATTGCACGTACTTGTCAACAGAAAAAAGACACGGTCAGCAAGCTGCCGGCTGTGTCTTTTCAGAAATATTATATTCGTAATTTTTACGCTTATAGGCAAATTACTTTCCGGATTTTTCTCTTTCTTCTCTCCTACGTCTGTAATATTCTGCTATTTCACGTTTTTCCTTGCGGTTTTTACGTATCTTAATAATTGTCAAGAATATTAATACTATTATCGGAATGACGCGTGAGGCAATTAACTGTACGTTTTTTATAAGCGGAGCGCCGGTTATAAAAACGTGACTGTCAAAGGCGTTTTCGCCTATACTTGTACCAGAGCCCGGTATATAGACGGATTTCAGAGAACGACACCCAGAAAAAGCCCCATTTCTTATATGCAGAGAGCTGTCGGATAAATTTACAGATGTAATTGAGGTGCAATTTTTAAAAGCATAGTCCCCTATATAATTAACCGTATCCGGCAGATTTACACTGTCAAGATGTCTGCATTCTGCAAAGGCTTCAGTACCTATATATAAAATGCCGTCAGGGAAGGTTACGTTCTCCAGATGGTCTGCGGAATAAAAAGCATAACTATATATATCCGTAATGCCATCGGGTATTGTATATTCCGCATCGGTTCTGCCTGCGGGGTACTGAATAAGATAAAACATATCCTCGCTGAAAAGCACACCGTCTACAGAACAGTAGTGTATATTTAGGGCATCTACGTCTATATCTGTAAGATCATTGCAGGAACCGAAGGCTTCTCTGCCTATGCTGTTAACGGTTTTGGGAATGATTACGTATTTGAGTGCGGTGGAGTTAAAAGCATAGTCGCCTATTTCTGTGACACTGACAGGTATATCCACATATTCAAGATGCGAGCCGTAGAAGGTATAATCCTTAATATGGAAGATATCAAAGGGAATGTTCACACGATTAAGCTTTTTACAGTTATAGAAAGCGTAGGATGCTATATCTGTAACACCCTCAGGTATGCTGTAATATTCATCTGCTTTGCAGGCGGGATACTTTATAAGCTCGATCATACTTTCAGAAAAAAGCACACCGTCAACAGAGCAATAATCTGTGTTATCATCAGCTACGTTTATAGCTATAAGAGCGTCACAATTTCTTAATGCCGTTTCTCTTATATCTTTTACACTTTCAGGGATGCTTATATATTCAAGTGCTTTACAGGATTCGAAAGAGTAATCGCCTATACCCGTAACACCCTCGGATAAGGTTACGGATTTCAGCGCTTCGCAGGAGAGAAAAGCGTAATGACTTACACAACCGACATCAGCCGAAACTGTAACAGCGGTAAGATATTTACAGTATGCAAATGCTTTATTCTCCATAATGGATACGCCATCGGGAATTATATATTCTTTATCAGTCTTTGCCAAAGGATAGCGTATAAGAATATCCTTGCCCTTATCGAAAAGCACACCGTCTACAGAGCAGAAAAATTCATTATCACTATCTACCTTTATCACTTCAAGCGATTCGCAATAATCAAAGCAGATGTTTCTTATTGTATTAATACTTTTCGGTATAGTCAGAGTTTTAAGAGCCTGACAGTATCTGAAAACCTCCTCCTGTATACCGACTACCTTACGGCCGTCGATTGTTTCGGGGATAACAAGCTCTGTGGGATTTCCGCTATAGGAGGTAAGAATGATTCCGTTACTGCCGTCAGATGCAAAGCTATAACCGAACTTACCTATAGTACCTGCAGGAATCTCATATTCCGAAGTTATATTGCTCTCATCCTCCGATTCCAGCGGTGCAGTAAAAATACCCGTGTTTGCAATTATAACGCCCGTTATTACGGCTACGCCTATAATTGCAATAATTGACGCTACAAGAGCGAATATCGGGAATTTGCTTTTCTTCTCGGTTTCTACTATAACTAAATCGCTCTCATTAAAATCGGTCAGGGATTTTTTATATAGTGTCTGCGCTGATTCTCCGATAATTTCTTCGTCTAAAAGGTCAAGGGAATTTTCCCATAAGCGTTTGTTCTTATCGTTCATAATATCCCCTCCTTACACGTCGATTCCGTTTTC
Organism: Ruminiclostridium sp.; assembly: GCA_017408635.1. GTDB lineage: Bacteria > Bacillota > Clostridia > Oscillospirales > Ruminococcaceae > Ruminiclostridium_E. The sequence continues at coordinate 12,130 of JAFQUH010000184.1, forward strand.
CTTAAGATAGGCACGAAGTCCCTCTCTCGTTCTTTTAAGCTGAACGTACACCGCATTAGTGCTTAGTCCGAAGCAATCCCCTATTGCTTCTACCGACATTTCAAAATAGTATCTCATGGTAAATATCTGACGGTTACGGCTTTTTATCGATTTAAGATATTTGTTTATGCAGGGTACCAGCCTGGCTTCTTCGATAATATCCTGGGGATTATTGTGATCTCCGATTATCTCCTCCAGCTCGTCAAATATATTTTCAGCTTTATGACGGGATAGCTTTTTGGAAAGATTTATCGCAGTATTTCTTGCAATAGTGCAGACATAAGCGCATAAAGATACAGGCTTTGCAGGGGGAATGGAATTCCAGGTATTCAGGTATGTAGTATTCTCGCATTCTTCGGTATCTTCGTTATTTCGTAGTATCTCATAGGAAACTCTGTAAACGAGCTTTCCGTATTTTTCTTTAGTTTCGGTTATGGCGCTTTCGTTACGTTCGTTATATAACGTGATTATTCTGTTATCCTCCATGCCTTCGCCCCCTTCACACTATAAGACACACAAAAAACGATTTTCTTACATAAATTTTTAAATTTTTCTTCAGGATATATTCATTATAACAGAATAACAGTGATTGTCAATAAAAAACACGGTCATTAGCCTGACCGTGTTTCCTACTTATTCTGTTATTCTGTTATTCTGTAGTTAAAGCCATACTTTATTGCAAACTTTTCTGCCGCAGAACCTTTGCCGCATACAAGCGTCGGCATTTTGTCGGCTGTTGTTATAAGGCCGAAGGCCTTCTCTTCTATTTTGGTTACACTATCGGGAATAGTTATTTCCTTCAGCGACTTGCAGTTTTCAAAGGTCCAATGTTCTATTTTTGTTACCTTATCGGGAATGGTTACGTATTCTAAATTTTCGCAACCGATGAAAAAGTAAGAGAGCGAATCTATCTTTTCAGGCAGTACCACCGATTTCAGCGAGGAACAACCCGTAAAAGCTCCGTCGCCTATTTTTGTGATCCCTTCGGGCAGACGAATATCGGTAAGCGCCGAGCAACCCATAAAAGCTTCGATTCCGATATATTCTACACTATCGGGAAGGGTTATGCTTTTAAGCTTTGTGCAATATTTAAACGCTCTGTAGGGTATCTCCTTTATTCCGTCGGGGATAGCTATGCTTTCAAAATCACAGCCGTAAAACGCATTTGTTCCGATGTACGTAACGCCATCAGGCATATAAAGCGTTGTTATATCGCTGTCGCTAAAGGCGGATGATCCGATATATCTGACTCCTTCAGGCAGTTTTACATTTTTTACACCGCTGGACTGAAAAGCTCCCTGTTCAATTGTTTCGAGCTTACCCGAAAGCTCCACTTCTACAAGTTTCGGGCAGAAGGCAAACGCCTCCGTGCCGATAACGGTTGCATTATCAGGCAGGTGTACGTGAGAAAGAGCAAAACATTCTTTAAACACGTAAGGACTGACGATTTTTATATTATCAGGAAAACTGAAAGACGTAAGAAACGAGCAGTAGCTGAAAGCGGCTTCACCTATCTCGGTCACCGACTGGGGAAGAGTAATTTTCAGAAGCTTCGTACATTTATAAAATGCCTTTTCCTCGATGCACTCAAGCCCATCAGAAGCCTTTACTTCTATCAGGCTGTCATTTTCGCTGAAGGCGGCTTCGCCTATGACTGATACTCTTTTACCGTCTATTTGCGAAGGTATAACAATCTCTGTATCCTTACCGTTGTACTTTGTGATTTTTACTGTGTCACCGCTATTAAGAACCACGTATTCATAGTCCCCCGAATTTAAAAGCTCACCATTCTGCACGTCGGTATATTCGTAGCTGTACCCGTTTTCCTTTGCGTAGCCTTCCGCATAGGAATCCTTTTTAACGTAGAGCTTTACTGTTTTTTCTATGGCGTTTTCGCTGATTCCGTCAATGCTTTCGGGAATTCTTATATCGGTAAGAGAGGTGCAGCCTGAAAATGAATAAGCTGCGAGTCGCATTGTTCCTTCCTGAAGAGTTACATCTTCAAGAGAGGTACAACCCTCAAAGACCTTGCTATGAACTGCCGCTACCTTTTTAGGTACGGTAAAGGAGATAAGCGAGGTACAATCCTTAAACGCTCCCTCACTGATATATATAGCCGTATCAGGCAGGCATATATATTTAAGCGAAGTGCAGCCCGAAAAGGCATATTCACCTACAAATTCCAAGGACTGTGGGATTTCGATGTCTTCGAGCAGGCTGCATCCCTTAAAGGCGTTTGCGGAAATACTTTTAATGCTGTCAGGGAGGTTTATTGATTTCAGATTCGTACATCCTGCGAATGCACCTTCTCCCATCTCCAGAACTCTGGTTCCGTTCAGCTTTTCGGGTATCGTCACCGTATCGGCATTGCCCTTATATCCTGTAATTATTGCGTATTTTTTGTTTTTTGATAGCAGATATTCAAAATCACCGCAGGTCAGAACATCCTCTGCTTTACTGCTTTCGGTTATTCCGATATTACTACTTTCCGTATCAGAATATCCGCTTTCTGTATCAGATTCCGTCGGCAGAATTTCAATACCACCATTCAAAAGCATAACCGACACCATTGTCACAACGCCTATAAGAGCGACTATACAAGCGGCAACAACGAATATAAAGCAGTTACTCTTTTTCTGCTCCTCTACAATTTTAAGCTCATCGGAGTCGGTATCAGAAAGAGATTTTTTATATAGCGTCTGCGCCATTTCCTCGATATGCTCTTCGCTTATATTGTTAAGAGAATTATCCCATAAATTCTTTTTCTTATCGTTCATGGTAGCCTCCTTACACCTCTATTCCCTTTTCCTTGAGATAGACACGCAGTCCCTCTCTCGTTCTCATAAGCTGGGCTCTGACTGCATTTTCAGACAGTCCGAAATACTCGCCTATCGTCTTCATAGACATATTGCAGTAATATCTCATTAAAAACATCTGTCTGTTGCGACTTTTTATCGAGGATAGATAGCTATCTATAAAGGCGGTCAGCATACGGTCCTCGAGTACGCCCTGCGGATCGCTGTTATCCCCTATTACCTCGCATAATTCATCATATATATTTTCTGCTCTGTGTCGGGAAAGTCTGCGGAGAAAATCTATAGCCGTGTTTCTTGCAATCTTACAGATAAAGGCACATAAGGACTTCGGAGCAGAGGGAGGAATGGCATTCCAGGTGCTTAAATAAGTAGTGTTTTCGCACTCTTCCGTGTCTTCATCGTTCCTTAATATCTCGTAGGAAACCTTTCTCACCAGCTTTCCGTATTTATCTCTGGTTTCGGTTATGGCGTTTTCATTTCGTTCATTGTATAGTAAAATTATTCTGTTATCCTCCAAGTTTTCCACTCCTTTCACCCTATAAGACGGATAAATTTTAAATTCGTTACGGAATTTCTATCTTTTTATTTATCATATCATATCAGGTATTTTTCGTCAATAAAAGAAGTAATGGTAAAAAACTTCAAAATATATAAAATACCCTTGAATTTTATGCTTTAAAGTGATATAATGATAGAAGTGTTTAAAAAAACAGAAAGGAAATGATAAAGATGTTCTTTCAGAAGGATATAGAAACAATGCCCAGAGAGGAGTTACAAAAGCTCCAGCTGGAAAAACTGAAATACATAGCTAAATACTGCTACGACAATGTGCCTTTATATAAGCGCAAGTTTGACGAGGCAGGCTTCGATCCCGCAAAGATAAAGACATTATCCGATATTCAGTATATCCCCTACACCACAAAGGCGGATTTCAGGGATAACTACCCCTTCGGTATGTTTGCAGTACCCGTAAAGGAGGTAGTAAGACTTCACGCCTCTTCAGGTACTACGGGTAAGCCCACAGTAGTAGGCTATACAAAGAACGATATTGATATGTGGTCTGACTGTATGGCAAGACTTGTAACCGCCGCCGGGGCAAATGACGAGGATATCGTACAGATCTCCTTCGGCTACGGACTTTTTACTGGCGCTTTAGGTCTTCATTACGGTCTTGAAAAGATTGGCGCTACCGTTGTTCCCTGCTCATCAGGTAACACGGAAAAACAGGTCATGCTGATGAAGGACTTCGGCACAACCGCCCTTGTTTCAACTCCCTCCTATGCCCTTCGTATTGGTGAAGTAGCGCAGGAAATGGGTGTATCAAGAGATGAATTAAAGCTCCGACTCGGTCTGTTCGGCTCTGAAGGCTGTACAGCAGAAATGAGAAAGCAGGTCGAAGATTACCTCGGTGTTATGGCAACCGACAACTACGGTATGAGTGAGCTTATCGGTCCCGGTGTATCAGGCGAATGTACCTACAGAAACGGTATGCATTTCAACGAAGACCACTTCCTACCCGAAATCATCAATCCCGAAACGGGCGAGGTTCTCCCCGAGGGTGAAAAGGGTGAGCTTGTCATCACCACGCTTTCAAAGGAAGCGTTACCCGTTCTCCGCTACAGAACAAAGGATATCACCTCTCTTACTTACGAAAAGTGCGAATGCGGAAGAACACATTGCCGTATGGCAAAGCCTACGGGCAGAAGCGACGATATGCTTAAGATCCGTGGCGTAAACGTGTTCCCTTCACAGATAGAAAGCGTTATCATGAACATTCCCCAGGTTGCTCCCCACTATCAGCTGGTAGTAACAAGAGCAGGCACCAGCGACAGACTGGAAGTAAAGTGCGAGCTTGTGGATGCGGCTGTACTTGAGAGTCTTGCGGCTTTATCAAATCTGCAGAAGACTATCCACCACAATTTACAGACAGTCCTCGGTATTGATACCAAGGTAACACTCGTAGAGCCCAAGAGCCTTGAAAGATTCCAGGGCAAAGCTAAGAGAGTGCTTGACTTAAGAAATCAGTAATTTATAAAACAAGCACGGGCGACCAATGGTCGCCCGATTTGTTGTTAAGTGTCAAATTGTAATTTGAACGCGTGGCGTTCAATCCAAGTTCCGCCTTTTATCAGGTTGTACGTTGCGAAGTCTTGTGAACGGCGGGAGGACAATTTTGAAATTGTCTATAATTTAATGCACAACCGACAAACCCCGTATTACACGGGGCTTGGGGCGAAGCCCCAAACAAGGTCGCAGGGGCGGTAGCCCCCGATTTTTCCCCCTTTCCTCAGGGGAAAGGGGGTTAGGGGGATTGGGGCTACAATAACCCCGAGCGGAGCGACAAATTTCAACTTTCTCTTGCAATTCCTCCATAATTATTATATAATAATTAGTAATAACAATCTCAAAAAAGGAATATTCAGAGTGTCGGAAAATATCAAAAATTGCCCTTATATAAAAAAATGCAGCGGTTGTCAACTGGGAAACCTTGATTACCCTTCACAACTCAGCTACAAGCAGACAAGAGTAATAAAGCTGATGGGTAAGTTCTGCCATATTGACGAAATAAAAGGAATGGAATGCCCTTTTCATTACCGCAATAAAATGCAGGCGGCTTTTTTCAAGAAAAACAGCAAGCTGACTTCAGGCATCTACCAATCGGTAACAGGCAGAATAATTGAAACAGATAACTGTCTTATCGAGGATAAGCTATCAAACGAGATCACCCTTCATTGCAGAAAGCTCTTTGATAGCTTCAAGATGAAGCCCTATAACGAAGAAACAAGGTCAGGTCTTATTCGTCACCTGCTGATAAGAAGAGGCTTTGCTACAAATGAAATTATGCTGGTCATAGTAACGGCAGAAGGAAAATTCCCGTCAGTACGTTCCTTTGTAAACGCCCTTGTGAATAAATTCCCTGCAATAAAAACCATAGTCAGAAATATAAACGATACAGAGCTTTTTCTCTCACTCGGAGAAAAAAGCGAGATTCTTTACGGAGATGGGTATATTGAGGATATACTCTGCGGTAAGAAATTCAGGATAAGTCCCCGTTCCTTCTATCAGATAAACCCCGTTCAGACGGAATATCTTTATAGCAAGGCTATGGAGCTTGCTTGCTTAAAGTCCTCCGATACCGTAATTGACGCCTACTGCGGCACGGGTACAATAGGACTTATTGCCGCTGAAAAGGTAAAGAAGGTAATCGGCGTTGAAGTAAATCAGTCGGCTATTGATGACGCTATAAAAAATGCGGAGCTGAATAATATCACAAACGAAGAATTTTTCTGTGACGATGCAGGAAAATTTATGGTTGCTCTTGCCGAAAAGAGAGAAAAGGCAGACGTTGTATTCACCGATCCGCCAAGAGCGGGCTGTAGCAGAGAGTTTCTGCAAAGTCTTGTAAAGCTGTCGCCAAGAAGAATAGTTTATATCTCCTGCAACCCCGAAACCCTTGCAAGAGATATGCAGTATCTTTTACATAAGGGCTACAGAGCGGAAAAGATTCAGCCTGTGGATATGTTTCCGCATACGAGGCATATAGAGTCCGTCGTGTGTCTCACACGTCGCAATGATTAATCGGATTCAGCTACAGCGAACAGAGGTAAAAATGAGCGGAATTTTCAACGTAAAGGACAGGCAGGAAGCATTCGAATATATACTGTCCGTTGTCGGAGAGTGTAGCAAAATAATATCTCTGGTTCAGGTAGGCTCCGGAGCCATAGGCTATCATGATGAATATTCCGATTTAGATTTTGTTGTAGCACTCGACTGTGATGAATCTATGTCAGAAGTTATGGGGTATATGCATCAAAAAATCAGTGAGAAATATGGCGTTACGTATTTTTCACAAGAAGAAGCAATACATCTTCAGGTTTTCCTGCTTGATAATCTTTTAGAAATAGATATCGGCTACGGTGCATATGAATACGCCGCCGCACTAAAGCCTGCTTTCAAAGTTATTTTTGATAAATCGGGTGTTGTTGAAGAGAAAATGGTTCAATCCAGAGAATGGATGGACGATAAAGTGTTCGGTGATAAGCTGAAGAAGGATACAGAGCTAACACGTAATTCAGCCTGGGCACGTATGATGCATACCGCAGTCGCTATAAAGCGAGGTCATTATTTCCGTGCAATCGGAGAACTTGAGTATATCAGAAAATTATACGTCGATTTATTATCTGACCGCTACAGATTAGAAAGTAATCTGAATCGTGAAACAGACAGACTGCCCGAAAATGAAAAAGCGGAAATAATGCGTACTTACGTAACCGGGAAAAGCTCAGATGAATTATGGGAAAGCCTTATAATGCTTACGGATATGATTTATAGGGAAATGAAGGATTCTGATATGCCTGTTACACGTGAGATGCTGAATGCATATTACCAAAAACTCAGATGATCATAAAATCCGATTTGCAGAAATATCTGCTCGGATAAAAGGGACTGTAAAATTACTTTACAGTCCCCTTTTTACGTTCACTTTTTGAATCAGGCTGCGGAAAACAATACAGATAATAATTGCACTCGTCGCAGCAGCATTCATATCCGTGGTGCTTGCCGTTACCAAGGCACCTGCTACCCTGCCAGCTTGGTGTAAGCGGAGTTCCCGTTATGTCGATTATCTGCTTTTTCTTCATAATTTTTCCTCCCAATCAAAAAAGCACATCCCGAAGGATGTGCCGAAAAAGTGTTTCCCTCGGTTTCGCTACCACACTACACCGATAAATCATCCGCAAGGGAGAAAGAGAGAACATCTTTTATCAAGGTAGTATCTCTCCTCACGGATATAAAAATTTATCGTATTAAAATGTAGTGTGGTATATTGTTATTTTACCACATTCCAATCAAAATGTAAAGGCATTTCAGAAAAGTTTCAGAGAATAAGTAACCCGCCGCAGAAATCTGCGGCGGGCATATTATTTTATCACTTTCCACAATACACTTCAATCGCCCTGTTCACAAACTCTGCTGTGCCGTCGGCGTGCTTGTCGATATTGTTTTTAAAGCGTTCATCCGCTACGTACATCTGACCAAGTCCCGCAAGTATCTCATTTGTGCAGGTGTAGTAGTTTTCGGTGATATAGCTCTGCAAAGTCTTTACAAGGCTCTGCACGTCCTTTGAATCGGGCGAAGCTCCGTTTTTCATATACACGGAAAATTCAGCAAAAATTTCCTCCATGCCATCTGCAAGGCTTTCAAATTTATCCTTTGAATAAGCCTTTGTTTTCCCACTGTACTCCTTATAGGCGTCGGTGTTACCCCAGCGCTCTTTGGCTTCCTTCTTATACTGCTCAAGCTGTGTGTTATCAAATGCTTCCATAATATTTTCTCCTTTCATCGCACCGTCAATAGCAGAAATAAGCCTTTCCAGTCTTTCCTTCTTTAATATAAGAAGGCTTTTCTGCTCGCCTAGTGCCTTTTCCTTGTCATAGTCGGGAGATGATAAAATTTCGCTGATGCTTTTCAAAGGGAAATCCAGCTCACGATAGAACATTATCTCCTGCATACGAAGTAGTGATTTTTCATCGTAATAGCGGTAACCGGTATACCTGTCCACTTCGCAGGGCTTTAATATTCCTATCTCATCGTAATAATGAAGTGTGCGCACACTTACACCGCAGATTTCTGCAAATTCCTTTACCTGCATTTTCATTTTCATCACCTCACAGTATGATTATACACTATGACGGAGCGTCAGAGTCAATAGTTTTTTTAAAAATTTTTTAAAAACAAAGCCCTCTATATTGCTATAAAGGGCTTAACTGTTATTTACTTGATAACTTCTACCATCATACCAGGAGTTGCAAGAACTGCATTGGACTCGTCAGTATCAATGTGCATAGCGTCTGCAAAGTTTTCGTGTACTCTTACTACAACGTCGCCGAGGATAGCTTCTCTGCCTTCGCTCTTAACCTTAACGCTTACGATCTGCTTGTTTTCAACGCCCCACTTTTCAGCAGTTGCGGGAACTAAGTGGATGTGGCGCTTTGCAACGATAACGCCCTCGCTGATTTCGATTTCGCCGCAGGGACCTGTGATCTTGCAACCGGGTGTACCCTTGATGTCGCCGGATTCTCTTACTGCGATAGGACATCCGATTGAACGAGCGTCTGTAGCGGAAAGCTCAACCTGTGTATCAGGTCTTACGGGACCTAAAATAGATACGTTAGCAAGTGACTTCTTGGGGCCTACTACTGTAACTCTTTCTTCGCAAGCGAACTGACCGGGCTGGGAAAGATCCTTCTTCTTTGTAAGCTCATAGCCCTTGCCGAATAATGTTTCAAGTGCTTCCTGGGACACGTGGATGTGTCTTGCAGAGGTTTCGAGTAAAACTTCCATCATAATGATAAATTCCTTTCTTATGTAGCGGATATCCGCAAAATTTTCTATTTTAATTATACACTCTTTTGTCGGAAAATGCAAGTAGTATTGTTAAATTTCAGTCAAATACCCACAGTAAAGCAAAATCTATTACAGAATTTATATATAGATCAGCCGAATAATTTTCTGTTCAGCTTTATATGCTCTAAAATATGACCGATATTTCCTTCTCCCGCATACCTTGTCATATCAAAGAAATTATCCTCCATATTCTCCTGCCAGAAGAGTGTATTTTCATCTCCGCTGACTGTGACCTCCTCTTTAAGTCTGCCTGCGTAGACCTCCACGTAGCAGGGATCTAAAGGATAGGAAAAATCCATAAGATGTATTAAATCTATGCTTTTTCTTTCAATGGCGGCTTCTTCAAAAAGCTCACGGTAGGCGGCGTCTATACCGCTTTCGCCCTGCTCTATCTTGCCGCCGACAAAGTTCATAAGTCCGAGATAAGGCTCTTTTAACCGCTTACACATAAGCATTTTAGAAAAGCTCTTATCAAAAACTACTATAAGGTTATAGCCTTGCATTATACTTCTTCCTTCTTTATTCTGTCGCTACGGAGCTGACCGCAGGCGGCGTCTAAATCACTACCGAATTCTCTTCTTCTCGTAACGCCGATATTCTTCTTTTTGAGAACGTCGTAAAAGGCTCTTATGCTTTCTTCGTTGCTCCGTCTGAAGTCATCCTCCCTTGAGGGATTATAGGGTATCAGATTCACAAAAAGCCGTGAATCACCTATAAGCTCTGCCAGTTTTTCCGCCTGCTCTTTGCTGTCGTTGATACCCTCCAGCATAATATATTCAAGTAATACCTTGCGGTTACGTTTTTCGCTGAAATATTTCGCCGCTTTTATAAGCTCCTCTATAGGATATTTCTTATTTACAGGCATAAGAGTATTTCTCGTTTCATTATCGGGAGCGTGCAGGCTTATCGCTAAATTACAGTTATTTTCCCTGTCTGCGAATTCGTAAATTTTCGGTATTAATCCGCAGGTGGAAACGGTAATATGCTTTGCCCCCATACCCAGTCCGTGACCGAAAGAAGCAATATCCAGAAAGCCGCAGAAATTCTCATAGTTATCAAAGGGCTCGCCTATACCCATAACGGTTATATTTGATATTTTTATCTTTTCTGCCCTTTCGATATAAAGCACTTGCATTATCATTTCGGATACCGTCAGATCACGGAGCTTTTTCAGCTTACCGCTGCAACAGAATTTACAGCCCATATTACAGCCGCTTTGCGTTGATATGCAAAGAGCGTTGCCGAATTCCTGGCGCATAAGCACCGTTTCTATATAGTTCCCGTCAGAGAGCTTAAAAAGATACTTTGCGGTGCTTTCGCTGTCGCAGATCTCTTCGCATATGAACTTTTCAAAATAAAAATCCTTTTTAAGAGCTGATACAAGCTCCTTTGCGGTGTGCCTCATCTCATCAAAGGAACAAGCGCCGAAGGCGTATATATCCTTAAAGATATTATCTGCCTGCGACGCTTTAAAGCCGTTTGATAAAAGATATTCCGCCGCTTTTTCAGGTGTCAGCGAATAAATTGATATCACTCTGTTTCCTCTTCTATCTCTTCTATTATGGAGCGTATTTCCTCTACGCCCTCTCCATTCATTGCAGAAAACTCAATAATATGGATATCCTCGGCGCAGGGTAGCTCTGTCAGTAAGGACTCTCTGCGCTTTTTTCTTTCGTTCTTTGAGAGCTTATCCGCCTTTGTAAGAACTACTACGAAGGGTATCTCATTATCGATAAGAAAATCTATCATCATAAGATCGTCTGCCGTGGGGGGATGGCGGAAATCCACCAGCTGAAATACAAGCTGAAGGTTTCTGTCGTCGGCAAGATAACCCTCTACAAGTCCTGCCCAGCGCTGTTTTTCACTCTTGCTGACCTTGGCATAGCCGTAGCCGGGAAGATCTGCAAAGTAAATGCCGTCTACACTATAAAAGTTTATAGTTACCGTTTTACCCGGCATAGAGCTTACTCTTGCAAGAGATTTTCTGTTAAGTATCTTATTTATAAGCGAGGATTTTCCTACGTTGGAGCGACCTGAAAAGGCTATCTCCACCTTTTCGGATTTCGGTATCTGCTTGAACAGACCGTAGGAGGTGTAAAATTCCGCTTTGTTGAAATTCATGTTATTCTTCCTTGTCTATTATACGATGGCTGTAATTTCATCTGCTACCGCTGATTTCTTCACAGTCTTTTCCTTCTTGCTGTCCTTTGCTACGGGAAGGAGTGCATTGGTCTTTGCTAAAGCGTTTTCCAGAACCGTGCCGATATTGTCGGCTATAACGAACTTAAGATTATCGGTTATCACCTTGTCAAGCTCGCTTATATCAGGCTCGTTTGCTTTAGGAATAATAACCGTCTTTATGCCAGCCTTATACGCCGCCATAGTCTTTTCACGGAGTCCGCCGATTGCCAGCACCTTGCCACGAAGGGTGATTTCACCCGTCATAGCCACGTCGTGTCTTACGGGGATGCCCGATAATGCGGATACTAACGCCGTAGTCATGGTAACGCCCGCAGAAGGTCCGTCCTTGGGTACTGCACCCTCGGGAGCGTGGATATGGATATCCTTGTTCTTGTAGAATTCGGGATCTATCTCATATTTGTTTGCAAGAGAACGTACAAGGCTTACCGCAATCTTTGCGGATTCCTTCATAACGTCACCCAGCGAGCCTGTGGTCTCAATCTTGCCTGTGCCTTCCATAATAAGCACCTCAAGAGGCATAAGCACGCCGCCCGCAGAGGTCCAGGCAAGTCCGTTTACTGCGCCGACTTCATCCTGCTTTGCTATGTCGTCCTCACGGTATTTTGCAACACCGAGATAATCCTCTAAATCGGTCTTCTTTATAGTTACCTTCTTTATATCTTCTGAAGAGAGCTTTTTCAGTCCCTTACGGCAGAGCTTTGCGATAGCTCTTTCCAGCTTTCTGACGCCCGCCTCCTTGGTATAGCTATCGATCAGCTCGTAAAGTGCCTTATCCTCCAGCTTGAAAATTGCGGATTTCAGTCCGTGCTTTTTCATCTGCTTCGGAATAAGATGCTTCTTGGCAATATTGAATTTTTCTTCTCTTGTATAGCTTCCAAGCTCTATTACGTCCATTCTGTCCAGCAAGGGAGCGGGGATGGTATCAAGAGTGTTTGCGGTAGTTATAAATAATACCTCGCTTAAGTCCACGGGAATCTCGAGATAATGATCACGGAACGCCACGTTCTGCTCGCTGTCAAGTACCTCCAGCATAGCAGAGGCGGGATCTCCTCTGTGATCGTTAGCCATCTTATCGATTTCGTCAAAGAGGATAACGGGATTCATGGATTTAGCCTGCTTTAAGGCATTGATTATTCTACCGGGCATTGCGCCTACGTAGGTCTTTCTGTGTCCTCTTATATCAGCCTCATCCCTTACGCCACCGAGAGAAACTCTTGCGTAGTTTCTGCCGAGAGATGCCGCAACGGATTTTGCAACAGAGGTCTTACCTACACCTGGAGGTCCTACAAGACAGATTATCTGTCCCTTCTTGTCAGCCTCCTCCCAGGCGTTTATCGCTACTATTTCAAGGATTCTTTCCTTTACCTTTTCAAGTCCGTAGTGATCCTTGTTAAGCTGTTTTTCTGCCTTGCCTATATCAGCCTTTACCGTAGTATAGTTATTCCAGGGAAGCTCAAGAACTGTATCAAGATATGTACGGATAACCGCCGCCTCCTGTGAGGTGGGGGACATATGCATGAGCTTTTCCGCTTCCTTTATCAGCTTTTCTTCAGTATCACTATCAAAGCCTATCTCCTCAATAGCTTCGATATAACCCATCATTTCTTCCTGGGGACTGTCATAGTCGCCGAGCTGACGGGCAATTATTCTCATCTGCTCACGCAGATAGAATTCACGGTGATTTCTGTCCACCGCCATTTTTACTTCGTCATTGATATCCTGCTCTAAAAGAACTATCTCTGTTTCCTGCTTTATGCTCTTTATGAGAAGCTCTGCTCTCTGCTTTAAGGTACTGCATTCGAGTAACGCCTGCTTATCCTCGGACTTTAAAAAGACGTTGAAAATAACCATATCAATGAGCTTTTCAAGATCCTTTTCACCCACAATGCCGTTATAAAGCTCGGGAGGCATCTTGGGAGAGATTTCGGCGTATTCCTTGAAGCATTCCACAATGGCTCTGATATAAGCCAGCTTTGTACCGTCGGAAAGTCTGTCGGTAAGAGCCGCCGTGGGAGTAACCTCCATTATGCTATAGGGATCCGTGCTGACGGTTTTGTTCAGTCTTGCTCTCTGAAGTCCCTGAACAAGCACTCTTACAGAGCCGTCAGGAGTATTCAGCTTCTGTCTTACCTCTGCGATAACTCCTATCGTATAAGGAATAGACATCAGCATATCACCCTCGGTCTGCTGACCTCTTTCAGTTACCAGAAATACTCTGTGATCCTTCTCTATTGCGGCATTTACCGCATTTTTTGATTCTTCTCGTGCTATATCGAAATGCAGTATCATTCCGGGAAAAACTACTAAATTGCGGAGTCTTATAGCAGGAAGCTGTATTTTGTTATTTGCCATTATATTTCTTCCTTTCTTTTCTACACTACATTTTTATATCTCGTTCTTTAATATTATACTATATCAGACGTACATTTTCAAGTGCTTTTTCTTGCCATAGAGCTTTCATTAAAATCCAAGCAATGCCTTAAAATGACTGCCTCTCTCTTCAAAATTCTTATAGAAGCCATAGCTTGCGGCGGCAGGGGAAAGTATACATCTCACCCTTGTCACCTGCTTTGCGATTTCTACCGCCATCTGCATATCATCGGCGTATAGCTTTTTTATATCGGGATTTGTCACGTCCTTTGCCGCTCTTTTGCCGCTATCAGGAAGTATTATAAGATTTCTGACGGAGGTTTTTCCGTTTAAGAATTCCGCTAATTCATCATAGGATATACCTCTGTCCATACCACCGATTATAAGAGTATCGGTATCAGGGTACGCCTTTAAAGCGGCTATTGCCGTCTGGGGTGCGGTGCTGATGCTATCGTTTATATACTCTGCTCCGTTTACTGTGCCCACAAATTCAAGTCTGTGAGCAAGTCCCTTGAAGGAGGGTAACGCCTTAAGACAGTCTTCTATAGTGCAACCAACCTTCATTGCGGCGTAAAATGCTATAGCAATATTGTAAAGATTATGCTCGCCTTTAAGCCTTGTATCTATTCGGTCAGCGGATATAAATTCTTCGTTTATGAATATGCCGTTATCTCTTGTGCCTATATCACCACAGCCAAAGCCTGCAACGGTGATTTCCGCCTTCGTATCAGCCTTTTCCTTTACTTCATCGCCTATGATAAGGGTGTCCTTTTCTGTCTGATATCTGAAGATATTGAGCTTTGCATCGGCATAGGCTTCAAAGCTCTCGTAATGATCAAGATGCTCGGGGTAGATATTGAGCAGTACCGATACGTTTGGTGACGCCTTTACGTACTCAAGCTGATGACAGGACATCTCACAGACTATTACCGTATCCTTTTTGAATTCACTCATTCTTTCAAGGGGCGGAACACCGATATTGCCTATAAGCATAGTATCGTAGCCGCTTTCTTTTAAGATATGATATATAAGGCTTGAGGTGGTGGATTTTCCCTTTGTACCCGTTATACCGATAATTTTACATTCGCAGGTCTGTAGGAATATATCCGTCTGGGAGGTTATCTTTTTCTTTATCTCTTCACTTACAGAATTTTTAAGACCGATACCCGGCGCCTTCATAATGATGTCACAGTCATCAAGGCAAGAGAGATAATCATCGCCAAGACAGAAGCTATACCTTTCTGCATTTTCTATCTGATTTTTTACGTCCTCATTCTTATCGGCTATCGTAATGCTCTTGCATCCCATATCGGATATCAGCTTAAGGGTGCTTTTACCCTCTCTGCCATAGCCTGATATTACTACTCTTTTTCCTTCAAAAAAGCTTTTGATTTTATTATACATAAGTAACCTTCTTAATTTATATTTTAAGGAGTCCTTTAAGCTCCACGGGGATAAAATTATCCTCATCGTAATAGTTATCAAGAGTCTGGGGCTCTTCGGGATTATTATCCATATATTCCTTAAGTAACAGAGGGAGCTTTTCTCCTCTTTTCATTGCCGCTGTATAAAGGGCAAGGCGTATCTCTTCCTTTGTGCCTACGCATTCAAAGGGCTTGTCAACGTCCTCGTAGATAAGTCCCTCAAACATTCCTCTGAAATCCGCCACATCAAGCATATCAAGTCCGAAGATGCCGACAAGAGCTTTATCATCAAGGAAGGCGGAAAGCAGAATATACACGTAAAGGCACTTTGCACATTTTCCGCACCAGCTATCTGTTTTAGAGCCTAAATTACAGCTCTGGAACACGCTGAAATATTTAGGATACTGTACGAATTTCTTTGCTATCTGCCATTCGCTCCAGCATCTTAACATACTGAAATACTGTATGCTGTCGTCAAGATATTCCGATACGTAATTTCTGAAATCACGCTCAAACTCGGTGCTTTTACTGTACTGATGATTAATTTTTGTACCCTGTACGTTGGACTCGTTGGCACTGCTCTCGTTGGAAAGAGCTATATACTTAAGCCCCTTAAGATAAGCAAAGAGATAAGACGAAAAAGCAACCACCGCAGAAAAGGGAGTGTGACCGTTAAGATAACCGTCGGCATTTCTGTTTAAAAGCTCCTTGTCGATAGTGCGGCGTACACCAACGATAGCACTCTCCTCAAAGCCTGCAGTCCTTGCACAGCCAAGAGTTGCACCTCTGGGATTTATGATATAGCACATAGTCTTATCACGGTAAGGTCTTAAAAGCTCGGCAGTAACTATACTGTCCTTGCCACCGCCTATAGGAATGAAAAAGCCGTTCTGCTCCTTTTCGGATTTAAAGATAGGCTTATCGGTATTATAGGGGATAATTTCCATAAAGCTATCCATATCGGCATTTATATTATTCTTATAGAAAAACTCGCCCAGTCCGTTGAAATAGAGCTTTTTCCACCACAGACACTGTTCCTTTGTCAGCATACCCGTTTTAACTATTACCTTTTTCGGGCAGGCACACTTCCAGTAGCTTACAAGCTCTGCCATTCCGATATTGAAAATTATATACTGTGCAAAGGGAGTGGGATTTTTTAGCAGCCCCTCTTCGCATTTCCACGAGGGATAGAAATGAAAATCGTCTATTGAAAAATGAAAGGAAAAGCCATCGGGAGTTATATTGTAGCTATGATATATAAACTCCTTATGAAGCTCTCTTAAGCTGTCAAACGTATGCATATCAGTCGTTCTCCTTTATAATTATCGGCTTTGCGGTAAAATCCGTGCCGCAGGGTTTTCTTTTTTCAAGAGCAAGGGCGTACATATTACCTGCCCTTTCTTCAAGTCTTGCCTGCTTTCCTGCAATATCGGAAGTCTTTGAAAGAGCAGAAAGACTCGTATCTATCGGGAGAGGACATTCCTTCGCCGCTGAAAGTATCTCCTTACCCTTGTCGTTCATACCTAAAATTCTTATATACGAGGGCATATTCTTAAGATCGTTCTTTGTTATACCTAAAAAGGCACAGAGAATAAGCCTTCTTATTCTTGACATAGTAAAATTCTTCGATTTAATCATCAGCATAAGCTGGGGTAGTGTGGTGGCGGTTCTTGCCGCCTTTACCATACGGTTTTCGATACCGCCGCCACCGTTAGGTAGCTTTTCAAAATCGCTTTTCGTCATAGTACGGAGCTTTGCTAAAATTGCGGTTTCAAGCCTTTCTATAACGGCGTAATTTTCATAACCCGAAAAATCGGTATAGCAGGTGACGTCCTCGCCGTTTCTTATCATCTTACGCAGCTTTGAGGCACTTACCGTACGGGATATTTCCTCGCTGTCATGGGCGGCGCCGTAGCGCTTTACAGTAACCGGCTCTATAGTACCACCCGCCATATCCAGCGCTCTTATATATTCTACTCCCAGAATATTATTAGGTCCTGTAAGTATATCTACTACGTCAGAGGTATAATATTCCTCTACCACCTTTTTAAGAGCGGCAGGATAGGAAAGTCCTCTTTTCATATAGTCGGTAAAATCCTCGCTGTCAAGAGCAAAATGTACTGCGCCTGCGGCCTCCTTTAAAATATCGCTGTTGCCCGTTTCACTACCGAAGCTCAGCATATCAACGCATCCCAGAGAGTTTATTATATGCACCGCTCCCCTTGCGAAATATTCGGCACTGGCAAGGCTGAAGGCTACGGGAAGCTCTAATACAAGATCAGCTCCCGACTTCAGCGCCGCTCTTGCTCTTTCGTATTTATCACATAAAGCCACGTCGCCCCGCTGGGTAAAGTTTCCGCTCATAACACATACTATATGGGTAGCGCCGTATTGCTTTTTCGTCTGCTCTATATGGTATTTATGCCCGTTATGGAAGGGATTGTATTCACAGATTATAGCCGCTGTTTTCATATTTTCTCCTTGATTTATGGTTTTAAGCTATTTTTTATTCAGTAATGGATATATTATTATCAAATTTTTGTACAAAACAGATAAAAACGGAAAAAAACCGCAGGTTTTGATTAAAAGGGTTGATTTTTCCTTCAATTTGGTTTACAATATATGAGTAAAAATATTATTTACGAAAGGAAATGAAAACTATGAAAGTTCTCGTTGTAAACGCAGGTAGCTCATCTCTCAAGTATCAGCTTATCGATATGAGCAATGAAGAAGTAATCGCAAAGGGTAACTGCGAATGCATCAATATGGAGGGCGGTAAGATCACCCACAACTATGGTGATGGCAAGAAATATGTAGAAGAATGCCACTTCCCCTCTCACACAGAAGCATTTGAAAAGCTCGTTGAAGTTCTGACAACAGGCGAAGGCGCCGTTATCAAGGATATGAGCGAAATCGGTGCAGTAGGTCACAGAATCGTGCAG
>JAFQUH010000015.1 GCA_017408635.1 Ruminiclostridium sp.
ATGCAGAGCTACGACTTCTACAAGCTGTACAAGGACTACGGCTGCAATATGCAGTTCGGCGGCGACGACCAGTGGAGCAATATGCTGGGCGGTACAGAGCTTATCAGAAAGAAGCTGGGCAAGGACGCTTACGCTATGACAATCACACTTCTGCTCAATTCCGAGGGTAAGAAGATGGGTAAGACAGAAAAGGGTGCAGTATGGCTTGACGCCGAAAAGACCAGCCCCTTCGAGTTCTTCCAGTACTGGAGAAACGTAGCGGACGCCGACGTTATGAAGTGCATCAAGATGCTGACCTTCTTACCTTTAGAGGAAATCAGAGCAATGGAGGACTGGGAAGGTGCACAGCTTAACAAGGCGAAGGAAATTCTCGCTTTCGAGCTTACAAAGCTGGTACACGGCGAAGAAGAAGCAAACAAGGCGTTGGATGCGGCAAAGGCGCTCTTCGGTGGTGCAGGTGTCAGCGGTGATATGCCTACGACGGTAATCCCTGCTGAAATGGTACAGGACGGCAAGGTAGGTATTCTTGACGCTCTCGTTGCAACAAAGCTCTGCCCCTCCAAGAGAGATGCAAGAACAAACGTAACCGGCGGCGGCGTATCTGTAAACGACGAAAAGATAACCGATCCTATGGCAATGATTGAAATAGGCGAATATGCAATCATCAAGAAGGGTAAGAAGAATTACCACAAGATAACCCTGTAAAAAATCAGAACATTTACTGAAAGGAAATAAATACTATGGCAAAGATGAACGAAGGCTTTTTAAACCTTAAGAAAAGCTATCTTTTTATTGAAATCGGCAAGAGAGTAAGAGAGTATATCGAGGCTCACCCTGATAACAAGGTTATCAGAATGGGTATCGGTGACGTTACACAGCCTTTAGCACCCGTTGTAGTGGAGGCTATGAAGAAGGCGGCTGACGAAATGGGCGTGAAGGAAACCTTCCGTGGCTACGAGGACAGCGGCAGAGGCTACGAATTCTTAAGAGAAGCGGTAGCAGGCTACTACAAGAGCTTCGGCGTTGAAATCGACGCAGAGGAAATCCTCATCAGCGACGGTGCAAAGACAGACTGCGGCAATATCGGTGATATCTTAAGCGCAGACAACGACGTTATCGTTACAGATCCCGCTTACCCCGTATACGTTGACTCAAACGTTATGAGCGGTAAGAAGGTACACTACGTAAACTCCAACGAGGCAAACGGCTTTGCGGCTATGCCTGACGAAAATATCAAGGGCGGACTTATCTACCTCTGCTCACCCAACAACCCCACAGGCTCGGTTTACACAAAGGAGCAGCTTAAGGTATGGGTTGACTATGCTATAAAGAATAAGGCTATCATCGTATTTGACGCCGCTTATGAGGCATTCATCTCCGATGAAACACTCCCCCGCAGTATCTTCTGCATCGAGGGTGCAAGAAAATGTGCGGTTGAAATCTGCTCACTTTCAAAGACTGCAGGCTTTACAGGTACAAGATGCGGTTATACGGTAGTTCCCAAGGAGCTTATGCTTGAAACTCCCGACGGCGGTGAAATCAGCTTTATGCAGTTATGGTGCAGACGCCAGGGCAGTAAGTTCAACGGCGTAAGCTACCCCGTTCAGCGTGCGGCAGAGGCTGTATTCTCCGAAGAAGGCTTAAAGCAGACAAAGGCAACCATTGATTTATATATGCAGAATGCAAAGATCATGGCTGATACCTTCGACGAGCTTGGTATCACCTATACAGGCGGCAAGAACTCCCCCTACATCTGGTTCAAGTGTCCTGACAATATGGATAGCTGGAGCTTCTTTGACAAGCTCTTAAACGAAGCCGAGGTAGTAGGTACTCCCGGTGAGGGCTTTGGTAAGAACGGTGACGGCTGGTTCAGACTGACTGCCTTCAACACTCTCGAAAACACAATAGAAGCTATGGCTCGCTTCAAGAAGCTCGTTACAAAATAATGAGATTCTACAAGAACTGTAGCGGTGCAGTAAAGGTAATTTCGCTTATATTCATAATATGCGGGATTATCTTTATTTCGCTTTTTATACCTGCAACCTGTGTAAGAGTATGGAACACGGGTACATATTTCGGCTATGCGATAGGCTTTGTGACTATCCTTCTGGGGCTACTTATGCCCGCCGGCGTAAACCACGGAAAAAAGGCGGTAAGATATATCTACAGAGGCGGACTTATAGTCTATGCCCTGCTTGGAATATACGCCGTAGTTCTGTCAGGTCTTATGCTTTTTTCTATGAATAATGCTCCTGAAAAGGACAACGACCGCACTATGATAGTGCTGGGTTGTCAGGTGAAGAAGAGCGGACCGAGTCTTATGCTCCGTGGCAGACTGGAAAAGGCATATGATTATCTGTCACAGAATCCGGATACCATATGTATAGTTTCCGGCGGAAAGGGTGATGATGAGCATATCAGCGAGGCGCAGGCAATGTACGACTGGCTTACTGAAAAGGGTATAGATAAAGGTCGCATCATAAAAGAGGACAAGTCTGCAAGCACTCTTGAGAATCTGACTTTTTCACAGGAGATACTTAAAAGTATGGGAAGGGACAACAGCGTAATACTTGTGACCGACGGCTTTCACCAGTACAGAGCCTCCCTTCAGGCAGCGTCCCTTGGCTACGATACCAGAAACTTAAGCTCCGATACGGCTTTTTTCCTTCTCCCTGTCTACTGGGTAAGAGAGTGGTTTGCCCTCAGCTTTGAATTTGTTTTTGGTTGATTTGACAAAAATCCTATGGTTATTTTTGTATAGTATGAAAGTTTTTTTCTATTGCAAAATTTTCCGTAAAATGCTATACTAGTATTAGTGTTTTAAGATAAATCTATATTGGTCGAAGTAACTTCGATCCAAATTAAAATTGGGGACGGTCAAACCGTTCGTGAAAGGAATGATCTGATATGGCAAAAGAAATCTCAAAGGCAAAGGTACTTATCTGCGATGACTCTATGATGATCAGAAAAAAGATGAAGGCTCTTTTATCTGACTACGGCATCACAGAGCTTTACGAAGCAACTAACGGCAGAGAGGCAGTTGAAAAGTTCGTAGAGGTAACTCCCGATATCACTTTTATGGATATCGTAATGCCTGAAATGACAGGCGTAGAGGCTTTAAAAATGATAAAGGTTTCTGCTCCCGAGGCAAAGATCATTATGGCAACCTCAATAGGTACAGAGGGAAATCTCTCTGAAGCTATAAAGTACGGCGCATCTGATTTCCTTCAGAAGCCCGTAGACGAAGAACAGCTCAGAAAGCTGCTTGATAACTATTTCAAGGAGGCATAAAAAGTGTTTACTCAATTTTTCGGAAGCTATCTTTTAAATCATAAAATAATCTCCGCTGACAACTTAAAGGTTGCTATGGAGAAGAAGGACAGTACAAGAGTAAAGCTGGGTGTCCTCGCTATCAACGCAGGCTATATGACTGCAAAGCAGGTTGACGCTGTTCACAGAAAGCAGCAGACTGTAGATAAGAGAATCGGTGATATCGCAGTAGAGATGGGATATCTCACAGAGGCACAGGTCGAGGAGCTTTTATCCTCACAGAAGACAGGCTGTCTGTTACTCGGTCAGGCACTCGTGGATATGGGTTGCCTTACAAATGAAGAATTTGAGAAGGTTCTTTCCGACTATAAGAAGGAAAACAACCTTACTGACAAGGACTTCACCGCAGACGATAATCAGAAGACGGCAAACGTTATCTCCTCCTTCTACAATATCGAGGGCGAATACGCTATGTACTGCTCTGAATATATCAATATTCTTTTCAAGAATCTTATCCGTTTCGTAGGCGACGATTTCACACCTCTCAACGAGGCTGACGTAAAGAGCAGCGATACTGTAGTAAAGCAGAATATCGGCGGCGACTTCTCCGCACTTACCGCTATCAGCACAGGTGATGAGGCGGCTATCGTATTTGCTTCCCGCTACAGCGAAGAGGAGCTTACAGAAAACGACGCTTATACAAAGGACGTTATCAGCGAGTTCCTGAACTTAAGCAACGGACTTTACACAGTTAACATCTCCAACTCCACAGGCAAGGAATTAAGCCTTAAGCCCCAGGAGCATATTACAGCCGCAGAGCTTACCGCCGCTGAGGCAAAGCTGACTCTCCGCATTCCCGTAGAGTTCTCCTTCGGCGTTGTGATCTTCACTTTAGCCGTGCTTTAATTAAAGCCCATATGACCGGGCAGGTAATTTTTATCGCTTGCTCGGTTATAATTATGTATAGAAATAAAAGTTAAGACGTAGTTAACGAAGATGGGTTAGAATATAAAAAGCTCTTCGTTAGTGCAAGGCGGCTTTGCCGCCCTTAAATGTGTTAAGAGAAAAGTAGAACAAAAACGTAAATTTTACAAGAGGTACATTAAATGTCAATACAGACCTTTCAGAGTTTCGATATTCTTTGTATTCTGACGCTTATAGGCGGTCTTGCCCTCTTCCTTTTCGGTATGAACTCCATGGGACAGGGACTGGAAAAGCTGTCAGGCTCAAGCCTTGAAAGAATACTCGAAAAGCTCACTTCAAATCCCATAAAGGGTGTGTTTTTAGGTGCGGTGGTTACTGCGGTAATCCAGTCCTCCTCCGCTACCACCGTAATGGTGGTCGGCTTCGTAAACTCCGGTATTATGAAGCTATCCCAGGCGGTAGGCGTTATTATGGGTGCCAATATCGGTACGACCATGACGGCGTGGATACTCTCCCTTACGGGCGTTGAGGGTGAAGGCATTATGGCGTTCTTCAAGCCTGCCTTCTTCACTCCTATACTTGCTATCATCGGTATGATATTCGTTATGATGTGCAAATCCGCAAAGAAAAAGGATATAGGTACTATCCTTGTAGGCTTTGCCATTCTGATGACAGGTATGAATCTTATGAGTGCGGCTGTAAAGCCTCTTGAAACAAACCCCGACTTCCAGAACATACTTACGCTCTTTACAAACCCCTTATTAGGTATACTTGCAGGTGCGGTGCTTACCGCTATTATTCAAAGCTCCTCCGCCTCTGTCGGCATTCTTCAGGCGGTGTCGTCAACGGGCGCTATAAACTTCAATATGGCAGTTCCCATTCTGATGGGACAGAATATAGGTACCTGCATAACCGCTATGCTCTCCTCTGTGGGCGCTAATAAGAATGCAAAGCGTGCGGCGGTTATCCACCTTTACTTTAACGTTATCGGTACGGTAATTTTTATGATAGTTTACTATACCGTGACCTCTCTTGTTGATATCCCGATGCTTGAGGGTAAAGTTACAGAAACGGGTGTTGCTATAGTGCATACCGTATTCAACGTATTTGCAACAGCACTTCTTCTCCCCTTCAATAAGTTACTTGTAAAGCTGGCTTGTGCTACTATCCGTGATGATAAGAACGAGGCGGCAATGGCAGAGGATCAGTTCAGCGCACTTGAAACAAGACTTCTCGCTACTCCTTCGGTTGCGCTGGAGCAGTGTAAGTCCGTAGCGGTAAAGATGGCAGAATGCTCAAAAGATACCCTGAAGCTCTCCATTTCCCTGCTTTCAAGATATAATGACAGAGATGCGGAAATAATCATCGAAAACGAGGATGTTATAGACAGCTACGAGGACAAGCTGGGTAGCTATCTGTTACAGCTCGGATCTAAAAACCTTACGGTAAACGATAGCCAGACAGTAAACAAGCTGCTCCATTGCATAGGCGACTTTGAAAGAATCTCCGACCACGCCGTAAATATTATGGAGTGTGCAAAGGAAATGAACGAAAAGGGACTGCAGTTCTCAAAGAAGGCTACCGAGGAAATAAATATTTTCGGAAATGCTATAATTGAGATTATCGATACTGCTATGAATGCCTTCGAGCATGACGACGTAGAAATGGCAAAGGCTGTAGAGCCTTTAGAAGAGGTTATCGACCACATCCGTACAGAAGTAAGAAGCCGTCACATCAAGCGTCTGCGTAAGGGCAAATGCACTATCGAGATGGGCTTCGTACTGACCGACCTTATCACAAACTACGAGCGAGTAGCAGACCATTGCTCCAATATCGCAGTTTGTATGATTCAGGTACACGATAATAATAACTTTGATATGCACGGCTATCTGAACGATCTTAAATCCGCAAGCAACGAGGAATTTACAAACAAGTTCAGAGCCTACAGCGAAAAGTATATGCTGCCTTAAGGCTATATGAAAGGACAGGCAGAGAAAAGCGTTCAGAAAATCTGAACGCTTTTATTTTTTGCAGAGAGGATGTCAAGTTGAAATTTGTCAAAGACAAATTTCACAATGAAATCGTGCCTTTGGCACGATGAAATCAAAACCTTCGGTATTGATGAAATCCGCCTATGGCGGATGAAATATTTGCCTGCGGCAAATGTTGTGGAATCAATTGCCTTTGGCAATTGATGGATTTTAAATTCCGCCTGCGGCGGCGGGTCGTCGAGGACATGCCCTGAAGGGCGCCGCAATTCTGCTCGCCGACCCCTACATTTCACCTATAAAATCTTGTGGCAATTCAAAATAATAAAAGGCTCGCAATCTTCATATTACA
>JAFQUH010000185.1 GCA_017408635.1 Ruminiclostridium sp.
GACTGCGGTCATAATCGAGAGCTATCATACAAGGCTCATAGGGAGAAGGCTCTGCCCGACTCTCCCTCTGCGTCTGCGACATGGTCTTACCCGTAATCTTATATACCTCCAGCGCCCTTATAACACGGGACTGATTGTTTTCGTGAAGGCTTGCGGCGGTTTC
Source organism: Ruminiclostridium sp. (assembly GCA_017408635.1). Classification (GTDB taxonomy): domain Bacteria; phylum Bacillota; class Clostridia; order Oscillospirales; family Ruminococcaceae; genus Ruminiclostridium_E. Next base: position 164 of record JAFQUH010000185.1, read on the forward strand.
GGGATCTATCTCCTTAAGCATATCCATAAGGTATCCGTTTCCTTTTTCTGCGGCAAGCTGACGGAGCTGCTCTCTATAAGCGTAGTCGCATTCGCTTTCCTCAAACTGAATATTATTTATCAGCGAGCTGATATAAAGTCCCGTACCGCCTACTATCATAGGTAGCTTTCCATGGGTAGCTATATCCGATATCTTTTCTCTGGCAAGCCTTACGTAGTCGGCTACCGAGAAGGCTTCGCAAGGATCGAGAAAATCCATAAGATGATGAGGGACGCCATCTCTTTCAGAGATGGATGGCTTTGCAGTTGCAATATCCATACCCTTATATATCTGCATAGAGTCGGCTGATATTATCTCGGCGTCAAGCTCCTTTGCAAGCTCTACCGAAAGTGCCGTCTTACCGCTGGCGGTAGGTCCGCAGATAACTACTACAAACTGCTTTTCCATATGCTCCCCCTTTCCTTTAGCTTCTGCCGAAGAAATGCTCCAGCTTTGATTTTGATAAAGCTATCATAACAGGTCTGCCGTGAGGACAGAATCTTATCTTCTCATCGTTGTATACCCTTCTTGCAAGAGCGTCAAGCTGGGCAAGCTCCGTATGATCGTTTGCCTTTATAGCCGACTTGCACGCCATCGAATGAAGGATATCGTCGTACATTGCGCCGCTCTGCTCGGTGTTGCCCTGCATCAGTCTTTCGGCTATCATAGTCACAAGCTCCTGGGGAGTACATCTGACTATAGTCGGCATTGCGGTAACCGATACCGTCATATCGTCACCGAATATAAGCTCCAGTCCCGTCTGCTCCACAAAGTCGTAATACTCCGAAAGTGCGTTGTATTCCTCTGCGGAAAGTCGTATTTCCGTCTTGTCAATAAGCAGCTGGGAGCTGTCGGAGAAGTCCTCCTTCAGCTTTTCAAAGCGTATTCTTTCGTGAGCGGCGTGCTTATCTATAAGAATCAGCTGCTCCTCCGCCTCACAGATTATATAGGTGGCGGAAAATTCGCCTATCACTCTTATATCCTTTTCAGGCTCCGGCTCTTCGGTTTTTATTATCGTCCTTTTTTCGTAGACGGGGGCAGGAGCTTTTGAAGGAATATTTATATATTTGAAGCCGTCCTCGTTATCCTTTTCGGGTATAACTTCAGCTTTCTCAATTTCTGCCTTCTGAGGCATTTCCGACTCATTTTTACGTTCCTGGACGGAAATTTGAGGGGTTATCTTCTCTTTTTGAGGCTTTTTCACCTCGTATTCATCCCTTGTACTATGGAAGGCCGGAGTCAGCTTAAGCTCTGTCGGATATACCACGGAGGCACTTACGGTTTCGGCTTTTTCTATAAAGCCTGCCGTTTTCTGTTCAGGCTTTTCCGTCTTTTGTTCAGGTATTTCCGTTACCGTATTTTCAGATAAGGTCTGCTGAATCACAGGCTTTATCTCGGGATTTTTCGCAAAATAGTCGGCTCTGCTTTCGTATTTCGGCTTTGCCGGTTCCGAAGGCTTTATATCTATCTGCTTTTTATCGTTGGCGCAGTTTAAAAGTGCATTTTTCGTTGCAAGGTAAACGGCGTCAAAAACAGGCTTTTCGTAAGCGAAGCGTATCTCCGTCTTTGCGGGATGTACGTTTACGTCTACCGTTTCAGGTCTTATCTTTATAAAAAGCACGCAGGCGGGGAATTTTCCCACCATTATACTGTTTCTGTAGCCTTCTTCAAGCGCCGCCATACAGGTGGTGCTTTTTACGTATCTGTTGTTTACAAAAAAGGTCTGCATACTGCGACTTGCTCTGCAGAAAAGCGGAGAGGACACAAAGCCCGTTACCTCCACGTCGTTGATTGAAAAGTCAACGGGTACAAAGCTCTCTGCCAGTTGTCTGCCGAATACTGCCTTTATAGTGCTGATAAGCGAGCCGTCGCCCGACGTCAGTCTTACGCTTTTATTATCTCTTATAAAACGGAAGCTGATTTCGGGATGTGCAAGCGCTAATTTATCCACCACCGACGCTATGAAGTTGCCCTCGGATATATCCTTTTTCAGAAACTTCAGTCTTGCGGGGGTGTTGTAGAACAGATCTCTTATAATAATCGTCGTACCGTCGGGGCAACCGCAGGTTTCATATTCCGTCTGCTCGCCGCCCTCGATTTTATATC
>JAFQUH010000016.1 GCA_017408635.1 Ruminiclostridium sp.
AGTCAAATTCCAATTTGACGAGCATCACAATTGGTGTACTTTTAGTCGTTCTTACCTAACTTTACGCACCTTTTGGTCGCTCTTTCGCAGAAAAACCGACTTGTTGAAACAAGTCGGTTTTTCAACTAAATCAGTCCTTACGGGCAAGTGAAATAGCTTTGCTATGAAATATTTGCTTCGCAAACGTGAAATATTCGCTAAAGCGAATATGGGCAAATTTTATTTCACATTTTACGAAGCGTTAGCGGAGTAAGATATTTCACAATTCACAAGGTGAATTATTTCACATTCGGCAACGCCGAATATTTCACTTGAAACACGAATGGTTTTATGCTACAATAAAATTGTGATAGAGGTGATAGAATGAAAAACCACAATAAATCCGTTTCTATGAAGTCTTCATTATTCTTACTTATAGCCGGGATTATTCTCGGCACGGTTTTCACCTTCGGTATGCAATTCTGGAATAAGAAGGTATCCCGCGAGGAATGTATATCTTTAAAGACAAAAATAACCTCCTGCGACATAATCCATAGCTCCGGAAGACCTACGGATATAAAGGAAATCAAAGTAAACTGCTCCGATGGTAAAAGCTATCTTATAGACGGCGTTTCGGTAACCGATAAGCTTAATAAGGATTTATCCTTACTGCAAAGCAATACGGAGGTTTCACTTCTCATTCACCCTGACAGTAACGTCTTGCTTGAAATAAAGACTGCAGACAGAACTTATCTTCGATATGAGGAAACAACAGACAATTTAGAAACGGAAAAAACCGGCTTTTTACTGCTGGGTATTTTCTCCTATTTTTGCGGGGTTGTCGGACTTTACTACACGATAATAAATTTTGTAAAAGGGAAAAACTGAACAGATACCTGAAACTGGCCACAGGAAAAGGAAAACAAGATTATGCGTAACGATATCGTCAAGACTCTTTTTGAGTTATGTAACAAAACCAAGATAAATCCGAAGGATATAGAAAAATACGTTCATGATAATTCCGTCACACCTGAAGAGCTGACGCTTGCCGCTATCAGACTTGTAGACAAGAATATGTTTGAAATAAAGGAGGCAGAGCTTTTTAATAGCCACACTCCATCCGCTGATGAGCTTGTAAGCACGAATTTCATAACTCTCTTTGAGATTTTTATACGACACGGACTACTCCCTAACTACATACACACCGATGACGGAATAAACTATCACAATATTATGGACAATGTCAGGTATATTGACAACGGGAACGTTGCCTTTGCTCTGATGAAAATGCTTATGGAATGCGGCGGCGATCCAAATCTTGAAATTAACGGCGAAAGCCTCTTTTCCGAGGTGGATTTTGACCTTCTGTTCTGCATCAGAGAATTTACAGACGAATCCGTAAGCAAAAAAGCACTCGATAAAGCCTTCAGGATATGGCTCATATTGACAGGATACGGAGGATATATCAATAAACAACAAGCTCCCGTTAATATGAGAAAAGGGTATACACCTGAAATATTCAGAGCCTACGAGGATTTTAACTACAGAATAGAATATAACGATAAAGATTTTAAGATGTATATTTACAATATCAATACCAACGACGAAATAGCCGATCTATAAAGCTCGGTTTGTTACGATATAACAGATAGCAGCACACGTAGAAAAAAATCCGTTTTACTTATAGAAACTGCACCCAAAAGCGACGATGCTTCGGGGTACAGTTTTTCAGTGGATTTATTGAGTTTTGTGAAATTGATTGCACTTTTGGGTATAGAAAAACCGCTCACTTGCGTGGGCGGTTCATCTTTATTAAATTCCTCTACGAATAGATTTTATGCAAGAAATATTCTCACATCGAATAATTTCTAAAGAACCCTTGCTTTCATAAATCAATCGCTTGCCACAGCGAGGGCATTTTATTGTGGTATCACCACTTTTCAACAGTTCAGATACAGCAAGACATAATACATCATATTCTTTTTTTGTAATCTCTTTAACCATACAACACCCTCCTTATAAATTCGTTGTTTTTTACTGTTACTCCTGCTTCTTTAGCTCTGCTCAAAGAATCAAGTATTAACAAACACCTCTCCTCATCAGAAAGATTAGGTGTATTTTTTTAGTGGATTTATTGAGTTTTATGAAATTGATTGCACAACTTATTCTACTATCTCAAAGGATTCAGGCGGAAATAAATAGTCTTCATCGAGTTCGGTATTTATTCTGTACCAGCCTTTTTCAATAGAAATAACGTCGTATATTTTTCCCTTTTCCATAGCTGCAAGGTCTTCACCTATGTATTTTGCTTTCATTTAAGACACTTCCTTCCGGTTTTATTATACCACTTCCCCCGATTTGTCAACAGTTTTTCCTTATCCTCCATTTGACACCCCTTCACTTTTATGCTATAATTACACTATATGTTAAATTTTGTCGGAATAGTTTACCTTCTGACAGATAAAACAGATTCGGAGGATATATATATGGCGGTTTTCAGATGTAAAATGTGTGGCGGTGATCTTGACGTTACGGATACCTCCACCAACATATTTACCTGTAAGTATTGTAACACACAACAGACGATACCTACTCTTGACAGCGAAAAGAAGGTAAATCTCTTCTCCCGTGCCAACAGACTTCGTATGAATAACGAATTCGACAAGGCGGCGGGTATTTATGAAACCATTGCTTCGGAATTCATTGAAGAAGCGGAGGCGTATTGGGGACTCTGCCTATGTAAATACGGTATAGAGTACGTTGACGATCCCGTAACGGCGAAGAAGATTCCCACCTGTCACCGTACCTCGTATCAAAGCATTTTTGAAGACGAAAACTTTACTACTGCCCTGCAGTATTCCGACGCAGAAGCAACGGCGGTATACCGTCGTGAGGCGAAGGAAATAGACCGACTCCAGAAGGAAATAATAAGCATCGCAAACAACGAGGAGCCCTTCGATATCTTCATCTGCTACAAGGAAACTGACAAAGAAGGCGAGCGTACCAAGGACAGCGTTTTAGCCCAGGAGATATATGACGCTCTTACCGAAAAGGGTTATAAGGTATTTTTCTCAAGAATTACTCTTGAGGATAAGCTGGGTAAGGAATACGAGCCTTACATTTTTGCGGCTTTAAGCTCCGCAAAGGTAATGCTGGCTATTGGTACGAATTATGAATATTTCAATGCGGTATGGGTAAAGAACGAGTGGATGCGATTCCTCGAAATGATGAAGGAGGATAAGAGCAAGACTCTTATTCCCTGCTATGCAGATATAGACGCCTACGATATGCCCTCTGAATTCAAGAATTTTCAGGGACAGGATATGTCCAAGATAGGCTTTAAGCAGGATCTTGTAAGAGGTATCGGAAAGCTCATGGGCGGAGAAAAGCCTGCCGCCGTTGCCTATCAGACTGCCGCACCTACTCTCGATAAATGCATAAGCAATGCAGAGGTATATATGAACTTAAAGAACTACCCTGCGGCTTACGAAACCTATCAGACTATGACAAGAGAATACCCTGGGAATTATCTTGGCTGGTGGGGACTTATCCTTGCCTCCTCAAGAAATCTTACGACAGTTTCCGAGGAAGAGGAGGCTAAGGTAAAGGAATGGTACGGCTATGCCTTGAGTCTTGCAGATGACGGGCAGAAGGAAGAAATAAAGTCCCGTATGAAAGAATATCTGCGCATAAAGTCTAACGCCTACGCCGACGGCTCAAGAGATATGTACAGCGAAAAGCTGGCAAAGGCAAACGGCATTATAAAGAATGCAGAATCAGCCATACACAAAGAAGAAAAACGTGTAGCCGACACCGTGAAATCCTACAACAATAACATTAGTCGCCTAACGAGCGATATTAACGAAAACCGCAGTGCTACAAGAAAATATGGTATACTCAAAAAGAGAATAAGGAGAGCGAAGGTAACAAAATTCATTTTTGCACTTGGCATTATAACGCTTATCGCATGCTTCTTTATAGCTATTTCCACACCAAAATCGGAAAATCCCGAGCTTAACGATATCTTATCAGTCGTTTCCGCAATCGCACTTCTGGTAACTCTGGTTATGGCGCTTGTTCACGCCATATCATCAAGCCTTGTGAATTCATTCAGACGAAAGAACCCCGAGATAGTTGCATATTCGCCGGCTATGTGCAAATCCAGCATTCTAAACCTTGAGAATATGATAACTAACAACGCAGCGACACTTGAACGGTATAAGAAGCAGCTTGCAGAGCTTACTAATTCTGAAAACAAAGCAATTGCAGAAGCTAAAAGAAGAATAGAGCTTACGGAAGGCGCAATCAAGGATATCGAAGCAATAAAGGATGACAGAGAAAATATTGCTTTATATGATTTCTACTTATCCTGTAAGGAATACGGTTGTGACACTCCTACACCCAACGAAGCCTTTACACCCGTATGGGACAAGGCAATGGCGGCTATAAGACTCATAGACAGTAATTAAGGTAAAATCTGCTTACAGACAGCAAAGGGACGGGAAAAACGAATTTTTTCCGCCCCTTATTTTTATCTGCTGTATTTCAGCTTTGTAGCAAGACCGCCTCTTATATGCCGCTCTTCCTTATTTTTTTCCAGCACCTCTCTTACCTTTTTATGTAGCTCCGGCTTCAGTTTTTCAAGGCGGGAGGTCACGTCCTGATGTACTGTACTTTTGCTTATTCCGAAAACCTTTGCCGTGCTCCTCACCGTTGCATTGTGCTCTACTATATATTCCGCTAACATGATACATCTTTCCTGTTTTGAGTCCGATAAATTATCTCTGGCTTTCACAAAATCGCCCCTTTCTTTCGGAGTTTATCCGTTGGTCATTTATATGCGGATAAGGGGAGATTTATGATAAAAATAAAAAAGAGCTTTGATTAAATCAAAACTCTTTCATCGTTATTAAATTGTATAACCGCCCTTGTGCTTTGGGCAAAGGCGGTTATAGGTTAAATTAGCAAAAGCAACTTTAGATAGCCTCATTTATCCTATCCGATAAACGCACGTTCTTAATTTACTGTTCGGTTATAGACCTACCGCCATCTATGACGTATATCGTATAATACTGCTTTGCATTGAATTCTTCTTCAGTCATACCGTATTTGGATGAATATTCATCTTTTTCGATATATATAGCAAAGGTATCTCCGGGGTCTAAATGACGATTTTCTACGTGCCAATTCATCATTGTTTCGATAGTGGATTCAAGCTTACCGGGCAGCATTGTAATATTTATCGTATCCGGGAATCCCCACGTTGTACCATCAAGACGTTCAAAGGCAGGCTTATACACAAGTCCGTATTCCTTTGTACCTATTTCGATGAGTCTCTGCTTCATACCTTCAATATCGTAGTTTTCGTATATTGGATTCATATACGCCTTCACGGGACTGAAATCAGATGCTTTGACATAAGTGTTATTGAAATATTCATCATCGGAAATGACTTTATAAACCTCATCATTTATCTTGATGGCTTTTTCTATTATGTCATTTTTGTAATCCGCATACGATGCGAACTTAGTACATTCTTCATCGAAGTAATAGTAATTCTTTTTACCATCTGTGGCTATTGAATGTTGTGAATAAAGTGTCACATACTCCTGCTTCGGCTGTTCTTGTGGCTTTTCCGTTTCGGGAGCAGGGGTTTCCTGCGGTTTAGGAGTAGTAGTCTGAACTGTAGTGGTTGTTATAACAACCTTGCTGTCAGAAAGATAATCAGAGTGTATGAAAGTACCGTCATCGAGCTTATAATAGCCGGTGTTGGTCTTTGCTACAACTGTTACCTTGTCATTGACATTGTACAGCTTGACTGTCTGTGAGCCGAGTACAGCTTTCTTACGGCTATAGCAAGCAGTATTGACGTACTTTGTACCACTCACCTTGCTCTCGTCCCATTCGGGAGCAGGGGTTGTGGTAACTGTAGTAGCAGGTGTTGTAACCTGTGCTTCAGTCTGAGGAGTAGTAGTCTGTACTGTTGTAGTCGTTTCAGGAGCAGGTGTTTCTGCTTCAGCCTGACTTGTAGTAGTCTGCTCTGTTTCAGGAATTGACTGTTCCGTTTCAGGTGCAGGGGTATCAGACTTTATCACGGACGTTTCAGTCTTTTTTTCTTCTTCTGCTGCTTCATTCTTCTGCTCTGTTTCAGGAACAGGAGTAGTAGTCGTTTCAGGAGAAGGTGTCTGAATATCTGTGTGGGTTGTAGTAACAGTATCGGAGGACAGATTATCACTGTTTACTCCGTTACTGCAAGCAGTCATTGTCGCAAGGATATATACTGCTGTTATTATGGAAGCTAAAAATGTCTTACGGGTTTTCTTTGTCATAATAATGCCTCTTTAAATATATCAATCAAACAAATCTCCTATAAACTGATTTGAAGGCGGAAGCACAGGTACTCCGGGATCGTCGGGAGTCCAGTCGTAAGTCTGAAAGGTGGTTTCTGCCTGCCAGTTTTTATTATCTGTAAAAAATCCTGCCGGCACGTAGGTACCATCGTCAAGCTTATAAAAATACCCTTCGTCACAACCCTTTCCGTTATACATACCTGCTACCTTCTCCACTACTCTAACTTCATCATTCGCATAATACTTGTCAACGGGATCGGAAAAACGGATGGTGTTCTGCTCATAGCTACATACTGCACCTATCGCATACATCACCTTATCCAGCTTTTCAACGGTTTCCGCAGGCGGCGTCAAGGTGGTTTCGGGAGCGGGAGCTACGGTAGTCGTTTCGGGAACGGGTGTCGTTGTAGTTTCAGGAGCGGGAGTTTCTGCTTTGGTTTCTGCGGTTGTAGTGGTCTGTGTTGTTTCGGGTGCGGGAGTTGTCGCCGAGGTTTCCATCTTCTTTTCCGTAGTGGTTGCCGCCTCGGTGACGGTTGTCGTGGCTGCTTCGGTAGTAGTTTCAGGCGCAGGAGTCTGCAGGTCGGTTACTGTAGTAGTAACCGTATCGGAGGACAGATTATTACTGTTTTCTCCGTTACTGCAGGCAGTCATTGTCGCAAGAACGCAGGCCGCCGCTATTATAGCAGCAAGTATATGGATTTTCTTTGTCATAACTATTCCTCTTTTCCGTGCAAAAGCCCCCGGCATATGCCGAAGGCTCATTTTTTTACTGTTGTGCTTCGCCGCTCGTTTCGGAGCTATTTTCATCCGTTTCGGTACTACTTCCGGGAGCTTCTGATTCAGAGTCAGCTACAGTTGTGGTTTCGGGAGTGATTATAACCGCACTGTCCTCTGACTGTGAGGGAGTGTCGGATGAAGTATCGCCAGCCGCCGTTGTAGTGGACTGTGAAGGTCTTGAGGGCTTTTTCTTGGTTGTTGTGGTAGACTCATCGATATAGGGGATGCGGGCAATAGCTATCTTCTTGATAGTAATGGAAACCGCAGGCTTTGAGTCTATTCCCTGCTTATCATCTATCTCGTTACCCGAGGATACTTCTACCTGGGATATCTTATCGATAAATTCAAAGCCTTCTATACATTGTCCGAAAATGGTATAATTTCCGTCAATTGAGAAGGAGCCGCCATCGGACAGGTATTTAGCCTTCACGTCATCGCTTACCGCATTAAGAGTAGCGAGATATTCCTCATAATACTTCTTGTCCTCTTCGGTGAGTCTGTCGGCATATTCCTCTAAATCCGCCTTGATATTTTCCGCAGTCTTGTTTATATCAAAGGGCTTTTTATTATTGACGATAAAGAACTGACTGTTTATACCCGTACTGCTTTCTGCATAGCCTAAAGCACCGTAATATGCTCTCATACGGTCATTCGTTTCACGGGGTACGTCCATTTTATTAGCGGTAGTGCCACCTGCACCGTCGCCTCTTAAGGAGCCGCCCTGAATCATAAAGTCCTCGACTACACGGTGAATGGTCTTTCCGTCGTAATAGCCGTTTTCGGCAAGGGTAACGAAATTTTCAACACCAACAGGAGCAACGTCAGGAAACAGCTTGAAGCGTATCTTTCCTGTTTCTTCGCCTATCTGAATTGTCATTTCAGCTAAAACGTCACCCTGATTTACCGATATTTCCGCCGTATTATCTTCAGGTACCTTTTCCTGACATCCGCAGGCTGATATTGCAATAACCGCCGTCATAAGAAGAGCGGACGCTTTTTTCAGTACAGAGCTAACCTTCATCTGTATCAAGTCCTTTCCAAACTGATTACTGTGTCTTTGCGCCAAGACTTACGTAAACCTTTATAGTGGAGTTCTTCTGAACCTCACTGCCCGCTGCAGGCTCTGTTCTTATAACACAGTCTGCCGCTACGTTATCATCATTTATCTTATAGACCTCTGTCTTGATACCCAGTTCATCAAGCTTTTTCTTGACGTCATCCAGCTTCTGTCCCTTGTAATCCTCCAGCTTTACTTTTGCTGAAGAGTTGTTAGAATTCAGCTGTTCCTCGAGCTTGTCTATTTCCTCTTTTGTAAGGAACTTATCCGCAGTAGGCTCTTCAAGTGTGAATTTGCCTTCGGAATAGGTATCAAGAGTGATCTTCTTTATCTTTATATCCTTTACAGGCTTCTTGTTGTTTATATCGGAGGCAGTCCAGAGAATCTCATCAAGAGCGTCAAAGCCGTTTATAACCTGTCCGAAAACTGTGTAGGACGCCGCAAAGCCGGGTACACTACCCTGTGTTGTAAAGGCGTTTATAAGCTCGTCGGGAATGACCTGCTTACTGGTTTCCTCATGAGTATAGCCCTTAAGCTCGTTGATGTTCTCCTGAGTTATTTCAAGTGCGCCTGAGAAGAAGAATCGGCTATCGGAATAACCCGCCTTACCGCTATAGCCCATAAGAGCACCCTTGAAGGGCCATAGGTCAACAGAACATTCATTCTTTATATAATTGCCGTCATCGGTAATGCCCTCTGTTCCCTCTTCATTGGAGGCACCTGTAATGGCGTAAATACCCGTTTCTATCGCAAAGAAGGATTTGCCTTCGTAAAAGCCTTCCTTTACACGATTCTTGAAATTTTCTATCGTCTTGGGAGCATATTCTGTATAGAGTACGGCTGTGATAGTTCCGCAATCGGTATCAATAATAGCTACGTCCTGACCTTCAACGGGCTTTTCAAGCTGAACAAGCTTCATTGCCTCAAAATCATAGCTTCCCATAGCATTGGTGTTTTCCTGCTGGAAAAACGAGCATCCCGAAAACGTCATAACCGCTGCTGTAGCAAGTGCGGTAACAGATAAAATTCTTTTCTTCACTTTCTTTTCCTTTCGATTGTTCCGTTAATATCTTTATCTTTATACGGAGATATACTCCGACTAGTTTAATTATACAGCAAAGGCTGTAAAAAGTCAAGCAAAAGCGCATCCGATAAAGAACGTAAAGCATTATATCCCACACTGATTACATATATATCGAAATACCGACGTCAATATGTTGGTTTGTCAATGATGCGTTACAAAAAAATCAAAAAACTTCTCCATTTAATAAAAAAGCCTTAATATAATAGGCAGGAGAATTCCAATTCAGAGGTCGCATAGGGAAATTATTGTATTTTCTGCTGTGAACAGCTAAT
>JAFQUH010000186.1 GCA_017408635.1 Ruminiclostridium sp.
CCCTCGGTAAGAAGGGCGGTACTGTCCACGATAAAGCTTTCATCAAGCCTTCCCGACTCTAATGTAATAAGGGTAGTCATTATCTTGGTGGTGCTGGCTATACTGCGATGCTCCTTTTCGTTTTTGGCATAAAGCACCGTACCCGTATCTGCCTCTATAAGTATAGCGGCGGTTGCTGATACGGATATGTCAGCCTGCTCCTCATCATAATAAAGCGTCTGTGCGGTTATGGGCATAGCTATGCCCTTTGTCAGTATAACGGCAGTAAAAAACAAAGCCAGAGATTTTATTAATTTCATAAGCTGTCCTTTCAGGTTTTTTAAATACTTATGCCTGAAGGGACAGAATTATTATTTACTTTTCTCCCTTTTCAGCTTCAGCCTCTTCGCCGTCGCCCTTCTTGCCGAACATTTCCTTTACCTTTGCGATAAGCTCGGGTGCGCCGTTGATAATACCCTCAAGAGCACCGCCACCGCTTGCGCCGAGTTCCAACATCTTTACTTCGCCGTCACGCTGTACAACGATGAAGGCTACGGGCTTGATTGTAATACCTGCACCGCTACCGCCTGCAAATACATCCTTGGGAGCCTGTGTAGGCAGATCGGAGCCGCCTGATACAAAGCCGAAGCTAACCTTTGAAACGGGAATTATAATTGTGCCGTCGGGAGAAGTGATGGGTTCGCCGATGATGGTGTTTACATCAACAAGCTCTCTTATCTTTTCCATAGAGGTTGTCATAAGGTTGTTGATTGTGTGATTTTCAGCCATGATTATTTTCCTTTCTTATTAACCGAGGGCGTGCCTTCGGTGGTATTCTGATTTATCGTTTTTTGTTCTGCGGTATTCTTCTGCAGGCTTAATTTAAGCATTCTGAAAAGAAACCATATTCCACAGCCAAGGGCTGTACTTATCCTCATTTTTACCTTGCAGTAAAGCATAAAATCAGTTTTGCCCGATTCAAAATCGCAATCGATATTTATTTCCTTTACTTTAAGTCTTACAAACTGATAAAGAAACGCTAAAAGATTGTGTACTGCAATATTTATTTTTCCGTAGTTCAGTGCCGCCTTTGCCGCATCATCACCCGATGCGGTGATATCTATATATAAATCATTTATTCTTATATGGGATATCAGTCTTTTTACAGGCTTGCCTGCACTTTTTACAAGGAGCTTTACAAGGTCTATCGTTTCTTCGAGCTTTTTCTTTTTTGCGAGCTTTTCTCTCTTCTTCTGCTCCTTTTCCCTGCGCTTTTCTTCGGGAGTTTTCTTTTTTTCCTCGCCGCCTTCTGTAGCTTCTTCGGAATCTGCCTTAATTTCCTCTTCCGCTTCTTCTGTAAGAGTATCGGCTTGTCCTGATTTTTTCAGCTCACGAAGGCGCTTTTTTTCTTTTTTAAGACGCTCTTTTTCTTCTTTTCGTTTTTTCTTTTCTTCTTTTTTCTTTGCCTTTGCTTTTTTCTTTTCTTCCTTTTTCTTTACCTTTTCGGGATCTTCATCCGAATCGATATAGAAAAGGGTTAATCCTGCGTATTTTACCCTGACGTCTATTTCCTCGTCAATAAAAATACTTACCGAAACCGACATAAATAACAGGATAGCAATTAACAGCACTATGCCTAAAAATATGAACCAGCCCATATTTATGCCCATTCCTTTCTGTAAAACTGATATTTTTATAGATTATTCTTCGTCCTCGGAGGAAGAAATATATTCCGCTATTTCTGAAAGCTCTACCTGACCGTCTTCGCTGGGCAGAGAGGGTAGATCTGCAAGGCTTGACAGCTTGAAGCATCGCAGGAAGTTTTCGGTCGTCTTGTAGGTAACTGGCTTACCGGGAAGGTCGAGTCGTCCTGCCTCGCATAAAAGCTCTCTTTCTACAAGAGTGTTTACAACGCTTGAACTGTCGGTACCTCTCACCTGCTCAACAAATGCCTTTGTGACAGGCTGATTATAGGCTATGATTGCCAGCACCTCAAGGGCGGCAGGTGACAGTCTTGTCTGTCTTTTGTTTTCCATCGCCTTTTTTATGTAGGGCGCATATTCCTCTCTTGTCGATAGCTGATAAGAATCGGCAAGACGGAGTATTTTAAGGGGGCTGTCGGATACGTTGTATTTTCTTTCAAGCTGGTCGATAAGCTTTACTACAGTATCTCTTTCAATCCCTGAGGCGTCGCTGAGTCGCTGGGGAGTGATAGGCTCGCCCGACGCAAAAAGTATAGCCTCTATTATACATAATGATTCTTTATAATCCAATTTGTTTTCCGTTCCTTTTTATTATTCGGTGGCAGTAGCTTCTTCGGTATAATCATCGACAAAGTTGAATTCCTCATCGATTTTATTTCTTGGCACGAAATGAAGATATCTGTTATCCTCAGAAAATTTTATGCGGCTGTTTTTTGAAAGCTCAAGCAACGCTAAAAAGGTAGCTACCTGCTCGGAGCGTTTTTGTCCCTTGTAAAGACTTTTCACCTTTACCTCGCCGCCGTTCATCACGATTTTGAGAACGTGGACTATCTTTGTAAAGACGGTTACAAAGCTCTTTGCAACGATAGGCTTCATTGAAGGCGGTGTCTTTCTTATAACCTCCTTGAAGGATATGTTAGACATAGCCAGTAACAGCTCATCGGGATCGTGCTCATTGTTGTAGGACTTGTCCTCATCAAGCTCTACGGGGCTTCGTACGAATATCAGATCTCCGCAGAAGCTCTCCTGGAGTCTGCCTGCGATCTTTTTGCACATAGCGTACTCTATCAGTACGCCCTGAAGCTCCTTTTTAAGCTCCTCTGCTTCGTGCTTAGGCAGAAGTGCGGCTGACTTTATGTAGATAAGCCTTGCCGCCATCTCCATAAACTCACCTGCTATTTCTATATCAGCCTGCTTCATCTGTTCAAGATAAAGCATAAACTGTTCTAAAAGCAGAGAAATCTCAATATCATATATATTCAGCTTGTGTTTTGCGATAAGGGAAAGCATCAGGTCAAGCGGTCCCTCGAAAACCTCCAGCTTGAAATTAAGCTCTGTACTCATCCTAAAAATCTCGTTATAAGGTCTAAAAAGCTCATAACCGCATTATTGAGGAAGGTAAGCGGGATATCAAGTATATCAGTCCATAGCAGTATCAGAATACCAATCATTATATACTGTTCGTACTGCATGATTTTAAAATAGGTCTTTTCCTTTAAGAACACAAGGAGGATTCTTGAGCCGTCAAAGGGAGGTATCGGGAGCAGATTGAATACTGCCAGGGATACGTTTATTACTGCGGCATAACGGAAAGCGAAATACACGTAGAATACTGTAGTATCAGCGCCGCCCAGCATCACCACGAGCTTTGAAATAATAACGAATATAAGCGACATCAGTATATTTGATATAGGTCCTGCCGCCGCAGTAAGAGCCATTGCCGCCCTTGCGGAAACCTTTCTCGCTCTGGTGGGGTTTACAGGTACAGGCTTTGCCCAACCGATACCGCAAAGGAGAATGCCTATAGTACCAAGCACATCAAGATGTGCGATAGGATTAAGGGTTACACGATTCTGTCTGAAGGCGGTATCATCACCAAGTAATTTTGCCATAAAGGCGTGGGAGCATTCGTGGATGGGGAATGCTACAAAGAGAATGACCGCATATGCAAAGACAATAGAGATTA
>JAFQUH010000017.1 GCA_017408635.1 Ruminiclostridium sp.
CTTCTGGGCAAAGCGCTGGGACAGATAGCTCATATCGGCACCAAGCTCACCGTCAGGGCCGCCGTACTGGGAAAGGATATAGCTTGCGAGCTTCGGGTTGCGATTCTTTATCACTACGGGAATCTGCGTTCTTTTTTCAAATATAAACATACGCTACCCTCCTTACTTTATCCACTTACCGCAAAGCCAGTCCCAATCTCCGTCCTTGCCTGCACTTTCGCAGCGGAGGGGATAGCACTCTGCTTCAAAGGCCTGACGGCAGGCTTTTGCCTGCTTTACCGCCTCACGATAAATCCTTATTGCTTCGCAGTCGTCGGGATGGGTGTCGAGATAGAGCTTTAAATCGAGAGCGAAAAACTCTGCCTCAGACAGCTTCTTTAAAAGAGCGGCACAGCGGGGAGTCATATCAGCTGCCATTATAAAGCCCCCTTTCATATTCCTCAATCTTAAGATCAAGCTCGGGGAATATAGTACCTGATATCATTGCCTTCTCGGGTGAGTAGAGCTTTCCCAGCTTCTGAAAAGGAACGTGGGCGTATCCTACTCTGTGAATCATACGAGGGATAGGCATTGAGCATTCTTCCTTCATAGAAATTCTCCTTTCGTTTTTAGGCTTTACGGTATATTCTATGAAAAAATCAGGATTCTGTGAATGACAGAGAAAATTGACAAGCTACAATTACCGTAGTATAATTATGAAAAAGTGACCATATGGCAGGAGAGATGAAAAATGCGAGCGTACCAGTGTAAAATGTGCGGTGCAGGACTGGATCCCCGTTCTGACGGCGTCTGCACCTGTGAATACTGCGGCACGAAATATTACCTTTCACTTGACGAAAAGCTGACTTCAGGAGGCTTTGACAACGAAACACATATGCCTGTAGCACAGATAACCTTTTCTATAAAAGTGGAGCAGGTCTTTATGATAAAGGCGAGAGGCGTTGTGATAACCGGCGAGGTGGCACAAGGCGAGGTGTCTGTCGGTGAAGGAGTAAAAATTATAAAGAGCAACGGACAACGAATCGAAAGTGCCGTTGTCGGAATAGAGCAGTTCAGAAAATTTCTCGACAAGGCGAAAAAGGGCGACAAGATAGGACTTATGCTTGCCGGCGTCACCAAGGAGCAGATAAGCACAGGTGATATCATTATAAAGGGCGAGCTTGACATTAATGCAGTAGTCGATTATATAAAGGGGCGTTACCTTCCCACTAATGAAAAGGTGATGGCAATAGATTTCTACCGAAAGGCTACCGGACTGGGATTAAAGGAGGCAAAAGATAAGGTAGACGAGATCTTTGCCGCAAGGTGATAGCCTTGTCAACGTAAAAATAAAAAGGCGTTCGGATGAAACGAACGCCTTTTAAAAATCCATCCGCCATAGGCGGATTCCGTAACAAGCCCGTAAGGGCTTCAGTGTGTAGACAAAGTCATTTGTCTACACACTGTCAGACGATGAAAAACGCACGCAGACGAGGAAACTGACGCTGTCGGCATACGGGTTGTATGGTAAGCGTCAGTTGACGAAGTAAGCAAAAATGCTTTTAGAGAGCCGTTTAAGGCTCTCTAAAACTTTTGTATCAACATTTATATACGCTCGCAAGATAAGTACAAAACTTTATGCATTTTTGCGGTGCGTGAGTTTGTCTTCAATCTGAAGCCCGTAAGGGCTTATTTCACATTTGCCGTAAGGCAAATATTTCACACCTGCAAGGCAGGTATTTCACATCTGCGTAGCAGATATATCATTTTAAAATTTGTCCGTGACAAATTTTAACCCTCGTATTCCATCTCGATACATTTCCAGCTTTCGCCGCCGATACGGTAGTACTCCGTTTCGGGAAGAGTCACCTCTTTAAAGCCTGCCGAGAGATAGCAGCTATAGGCGGCGGTATTGTTTTCAAACACACCGAGGGTGATTTTTTCCGCCTTTAAAAATTCAAGGCAGTATCTTATACCGAGGGTAACAAGCGCCTTTCCCAGTCCCGCACCCCGTCTTTTATCGTCAACGATTATAAAGCCGAGTCGGGCGATTTTCTTTTCCTCGTCGGTAAATCTTATAGTAAAATGTCCGCAGACGCCCTTTTCATCGTAGGCGGTGAACCCGAAAAAGCTGTCGTTATTATCGGTAGTCTGATACAGCTTTATCATATCCTTTGCTCTTGGCGGAAATTTCTTGTATCTGTCCGCACTCCACTGACGGAAGGAATATTCATCCTTTATCCAGCCTGTAATAATTTCTGCGTCGCAGTTCTTGAAGGGGCGTAATTTCAGCATATATATCCTCCTCTTTATTCGCTTTATCAAGTATAGCATAAAATCCTTTTCTATGCAACGGGTATACTATATGCATTTTGTATGAAACAGCGGACTTTTCCCCTTTAAATATAAGCAAAAAATGATATTTACTTTTGCATAGAAAAGTGATATAATTACAATTGAATTATTATAAATTGATATAGTATCAATTTAATAAAAAAGAAAGGAAATAAAAAACAATGGAAATCAGAATTGAAAGAACCACCACACCCAAGGCAAAGCCCGTTGACGAATCACAGCTTGGCTTTGGCAAGATCTTTACAGATCATATGTTCATTATGGAATATGACACAGGCATGGGCTGGCACGATGCCAGAGTAGTACCCTACGGCGAGATATCTTTATCTCCTGCGGCTATGGTACTTCACTACGGTCAGGAAATTTTTGAAGGTATGAAGGCGTACAGAACTCCCGACGGTAACGTTCAGTTCTTCCGTCCCGAAGAAAACTTCAAAAGACTCAATCAGTCCGCAGAACGTCTTATCATCCCCCAGATTCCCGTTGAGGATGCTTTACAGGCTCTTCACACATTAGTAGATGTAGACAAGGACTGGGTACCCCATACAGACGGCGCATCTCTTTACATCCGTCCCTTTGTTATCGCAGTAGATCCCTTCTTAGGCGTTCGCCCCGGCGATAAGTATTACTTCATCATCATCTGCTCACCCTCAGGTGCATATTATGCGTCAGGTCTTAACCCCGTAAGCATCTATGTAGAAACAAACTACGTAAGAGCTGTAAAGGGCGGTATGGGCTATACAAAGACAGGCGGTAACTATGCGGCATCTTTAGCAGGTCAGGACGAGGCTCACAAGCAGAACTACTCACAGGTACTCTGGCTTGATGGTATCGAAAGAAAGTATATCGAAGAAGTAGGCGCTATGAACATTATGTTCGTAATCGACGGCGAGCTTGTAACTCCCGAATTACAGGGCTCTATCCTTCCCGGTATCACAAGAAAGTCCGTTTTAGAGCTTTGCAGAAAATGGGGTATGAAGGTATCCGAGCGCAGAATCTCCATCGAAGAAGTTGCCAAGGCTTATGACGAAGGCAAGCTCCAGGAAGTATTCGGCACAGGTACAGCGGCAGTTATCTCTCCCGTAGGCCACTTAAAGTGGGGCGACAAGGTTATGGAGATAAACGGCAACAAGATCGGCGACATCTCCCAGAAGCTCTACGATACAATGACAGGTATGCAGTACGGCAAGCTCGCTGACGAAATGGGCTGGATCGCTCCTCTCAAGGCTTAAGTCAAATATGTTCCCTCAAGCCACGAGGGACAATGAAAGGAATATATTAAAATGAAGAACACAGAAAAAACCATGGACAAGATTGTTGCTCTTTGCAAAGGCAGAGGCTTCATCTACCCCGGCAGTGAAATCTACGGCGGTCTTGCAAACACCTGGGACTACGGCCCTTTGGGTGTTGAGCTTAAGACAAACATCA
>JAFQUH010000187.1 GCA_017408635.1 Ruminiclostridium sp.
GATGCACCGCCTGATTTATTTACTTCTGATATACGGGATTCATTATTCTTTCCTCAAATTCCTTTTCGGGAAGAGGTCTGTCGAAATAATAGCCCTGAATGATATTGCAACCCATTTTCCGTATTTTTTCAACGATGGATTTGTCCTCTACGCCTTCGCAAACGGTTTCCATGCTTAATTCATTTGCCATATGAAGCACGTTTTCGAGCACCACACGTCCTCTGCCGTCATCCTTGTTGCTGGTGAGCGACTTATCCAGCTTCAGCACGTTGAAATCCAGATCCTTTAAAAGTGCAAGGGAAGAATAGCCTGTTCCGAAGTCGTCCATAGAAACCACAACTCCGTAGCCCTTGAGATCGTCGATAGCCTTCTTTATTGCGTTGAAATCGTCTGTGTAGGCGGTTTCGGTAAATTCTATCTCAATGTATGACGGTTCAATGTCATAACGGTTAAGTACACGCATGATCTTTTCTGCAAGGTGAGGGAAGCGCAGATGAATTTTTGAGAAGTTCACTGATACGGGTACTATTCTCTTACCCTCGTTTTTCCACTTTTTAAGCAGTCTGCAGGTATGCTCAAGCACGAACATATCAAGATGTCTTATAAAGCCTGTATGCTCTGCTATGGGGATAAAGTCCATAGGAGAGATGAGCTTGCCGTTCTTATTCCAGCGGATAAGCGCCTCTGCACCTGTCAGCGTGCGGTTGTCTATTCTTACCTTCGGCTGATAGTAAACCACAAATTCGTTATTGTTAAGAGCCTCGGGCATTTCAGATTCTAATATGATAAGCTCCAGCTCTCTCTTTATAGCATTCTTATCATAATATACTATATCCTGCTCGCTCTTTCTTCTTGCTACGTCAAGACAGCTTTCTGCACGGGCAAGTATCGTATTGATATCGGTTTCCTCGTTATCCAGCTTTACTATACCTGCACGCAGGGAAATGGTGTATATCGTCTTTTCCTTGCCGTAATAGAAATCTATGGGGAGCTTTGAGAAGTTCGCCAGATGGTCGCTTAAATGCTCCTTCTTTACCATAATACAGAAGTTGTCACTACCCTGTCTTGAGCAGATCTCATCCGTATCCATAGTGGTATTCAGCTTCTGTGCATACTTTACGATAATATCTGTGGTTGCCTGATAACCGAAAAGATTATTAAGCACGTTACAGCCCTTTACATTGGCTCTTATAACCGCATAATCGGAAAGTCTGCCCTCGGAATTTACCTTGTTGTAGAAGGCTCTGAAGCCCTTGGAGTTGGGGATACCCGTTTCTCTGTCTATGTGAGAAAGCATTCTCTGTGCCTCTAAAGTATAGGCACAGCTGTAACACATACAAAGTACATTGGTAAGCAGCTCGAATACCTTGCGGTCATCCTCTGGTAAATCGGTATACGCCCTTTCAAGATAATAGGTATATACAAAGGTGCTGTCGTCATTGGCACGCTTTATCTTTTTACTGTATATAGCGTTAACCGTGTCATCGGAATATATCTCGCAATTGTTCTCATCACCTATGAACGAAATGGTGCGGACTATTTTTCCTATGCCGAGATATTTTGCAAGAACTGAAAATTCAGGCACCTCGGAGATGCTCTTGACACCGTGACAAAGTACGTCCTGAGTGAGCTTTTCTAGTTGTCCTATTACTATATTCACAGTATCACATCCCTTCAAGTACTATGAATTATTAGGTAATATGTAATCGTAAACATACGACTGCGTATCTATCATACCACAAAATAGTTGAGATTTCAAGAATTTTATGTCATTTTAGTCGCATTAAACTGACATTTTTAACTCGTCAACATATTTCACAAGCAGAATCGATTTTTATTAGCCAAAAGTCACACAAAATCAGTAGCCTTTACTGAAATGAAACCGATTACAAAATTTTCACATCAGCATAATCACCAAACTGCTGGCTATTTTTCCCATTACAAAAGGGGATTTTACACTCCCAGCTCATAGTTCACAGGCGTTCTGTGATATAAGCCGTCCAGCTGATTATATATTTCGGTATAGGTCATCTTGCGGAAATTTATCTTACAACGGCCACCGTAATTTGCCTCATACACCCATATGCCGTCGGATTCAACCGCATAGACTATGATATAATGAGGATACTCGTAGACTACGTTATCGTATGCCAGATAATCGCCCGGGCGGAAGGTATTTGTCATCCACTCCTTTATGGCTTTTTCCGTCCATTCGCTACTGCTTCTGTCATAGACTGTGCAGATATTTTCGCCTGCCCCGTTGGTATTGCCGAAAAGGTACTCGAATACCTCCATAGTAAAGCCTGCACATTGGATGCCGTTATTATTCAGCACGGTGCTTCTTCCTATAAGGCAGGTACAACCCGACTCATAACCCGTATTGCAATAGCTATGGCAGGTGCAGGGAGAAGTCATCAGGGTGTTATAGTAATTTCCCACCTTATAGCTATGCATATAATCATAAATCTGTCGGTCGTGCTCGCCTGCCATCATCTCGTCAAGACAGCTCTGCACCTTATCCTGCATATCTTCTTTTTTTACTATTGTGAATTTTATTTGAATGGTACCACAGAAGTTACCGATACCCGTAACGGTAACGGTACCCTCCCCCGCATTTTTATTATCGGCGTAGCCGTCTATTACAAAATCCTTACCCTCGGTAAGTGTGTAGTTGTTATAGGTTATCACAGGCACGGGGAACAGCTCTGTTCCCGTATACGCCATATTATCGCAGATAGTCTTACAGCTACCTAAATCAAGGGGAACTATGTTAAAGGGAGCCTTTCTTGTAGTACCCGCATTATCGCCCATTCCGTAAAGCATTATACAGGTACTGCCTACGTTTATATTATTCTGATAGGTTATGTAATAATCCACGCCGTAGACAAGCTCTTCGCCCTCATAGGATACGGAAAAATCAGGGCGGATATATTCGCCCGTGTAGGTCTGGTCGGGTATTTTTGAAATTACCGCCATATCAAGATGATTCAGATTTCTGACTCTTAAGCTCTTTACCGCCGTACCGCCACAGATACCCATACCGGTAAGGGTGATATCGTCATAGTCGCCGTTTTCGGTGACGGTCATAGTATAATCGGTATCCTTTATAAGCGTAACGCCGTTATAGAGAATTTTTACCTCGTAGCTTGTAAAATCCTCGGAAAAGATAATTTCCGCCTCGGTGTCAGCCATCTGTATAGGCTGTATCTCATATTCAAAGCTGACAGTACCGATATAGATACCAAGTCCCGTTACTACGGCACCTGCCGTACCTATCTGTGTATTGTCGCTGTAGGTTACGGTATAGTCGGTATTTTCGGTAAGGAGAATATCCTGATAGTATATTTCAAGATTCGGATAAACCTCTTTGCCGCTATAGGTAACTACGTTGTCGTACCTGATATCTACGCAGGACAGAGGTACCTTCATAACTCCGTAGGTTTTCTCTGCAGTACCGCAAAGACCTCCTATACCCGTCACGATTACGGTAATAGTACCGTCCTCGTTTTCGGAAAAGTCTAAGGTATAGTCAGTACCCTCTCTGAAATATTTTCCCTCTGCCGAGACGCCTACCTTCGGTAAACTACTGTCGGCATTATAGAATATATCTGAAATAGTAATTTCGGTGTCGGAGATATCTCTTTGCTTTATCGCAAAGCTCTTTTTCACACTTCCCGAATAATCTCCCTCGCCGGTTATAGTAACGTAGCCTGTGCCTGTAGCCTTATTATCGGTATAGCTTAATGTGAAATCCCTGCCTACCTGTAGCAGAGTATCCCCGTTTCTGATTTCAGGCAGAGGCTTTGTGCCGCCTGCGGTATAGTAGACCTCTGAAGGCAGAACAATCTCAAAGCCACTTATATCAGGGCTTTCAGCAAAGGAAATATATCCGAAAACAGAAAAAACGGCAGGGAACATCATCAGCATACATAAAAGCATTGATATCAGCTTTTTTGCCGTTGTTCTTCCTGCCGTCATTGTTTGATCCTTTCGCCGTTTTATCTGAATTCGATATCGTTAGGTCCGCAGACTATTCTGCACACACCGTATTCTGCCGAGGTGGTGGTGCTGAAGCTGTTGAGATTTATTCTTACGTTGGGATAAATATGCTTGAGTACCTTTACAGTCAGCTCCTCCTTGGCGTTGATTATGCGGTCAATTTCTTCAATTCTTGATCTTATAGGCTTTTTATCCATCGCCTTCTGTACCTTCATACGAATTGCCGAGGAGATGAACGCCTCCTTGGATTCATCAAGATGCTCGCCGTTACGCTTCTTCTCCTGAAGGAATTCTATAGAGGTATTTATTTTTGCTATAGTTTCGTCTATTTCGGCGCATTGCTTTTCAAGGGCGTCCTTCTCCATAACGAGATTGGTGATACTGCCTATCGAAACTACGGTATGGATATAATTCTTATGTCCGAGCTGTGCTACCGTAAAGTTGCCCATTACGTTACATTCGCCGCCTACAAGTACGCCCGGCTTTTTACTGCAGTCAAGACTACCCTCTATCTTTATCTTGCAACCGATAAGGGAGGTGCTTGTAAGGTCACCCTTTGCGGCAATGGTGTTATTCTCGCCAAAGCCGATGTTTATATTGCCCATAGAGGCAAGCGTACTACTGAATACGCCGTTCTTGACCGTTATATCGCCCTGGGCTGATAATACCGCACCCGTTACCATTCCCTTTACGGTAATGGATTTACCTGCGGTTACTGTAAAGCCCTCCTGCACACTTCCGTTTATAACAACGTCGCCGAGGAAATTTATATTACCTGTTGCAACGCATACGTCCTCGTGGATTGTGAAGGTGGTTTCTACCGAGAAATTACCACCCTTGAAGATGAGGTTTCCGCTTTCTGCGGCATAAAGCTTTGTCTTGTCGGCAGAAAGCACGGTGTTTGTACCCTGGGGTACGACGGGAGGCTTGCCGGGAAGGGGAAGTATCTCCTGTCCGAATACGTTCATACCCCTTTCGCCTTCGGTTTCATAGGTTATCTCGCAGATGATATCGTTCTGCTGAACGTTTACTACAAGTCCTAAGTCACGATAGTCAACGCTTCCGTCTTCTAAAGTTCTCGGTACGAGCTTCTTTACCTGCTCGTACATATTCTTTACATAGCCGTCCTCACCGTTTTTCGCCGCCACGCCTCTTGCAACGGTAAAAACCTTATCGTACAGCTTGTTTGCCGCTATTTCAAATAACAGATCTTCATCGATGCCGTACTTTACGTGCTCGTCCTTTAAGACCTGCTTCATCATTTCAACGGTTATGTCCCTGCCGCCGAACTGTGGCGCAAATACGCACATATTTGCTTCGAGTCTGTTGTCGCTTACTACCACCTTCGGAGTGGCATCACAACGGAGCGCAGGATTTACGTTCTGTCCTCTTGACAGAATATCAGGGGTGTTGTTTGCGTCCTTTTTTGCCGCCGCTCTTTCCATCTCGATAAGCTCCTGCATAGAAATGCCGCCCATTCCGCCATTGTTGTTACCAGCCATAACGCACCCTCTTTTCCTTAATATAATTCAAGGCCTTGCCTTCACTCTAAAAAGCGTTTATCAGATCGTCTTGTTTCCCTTAAGACTTGACATTACGAGAAGTGAGCCGTCCTCACTGTTGAATTTTATAGTGCGGCCGTAATCAAGTCCCGTATCCTCTGCCGTTATCGGTACACCGAGTTTTTCAAGCTGTTTCTTGGTTGCAATTACGTTTCTTTCGCCTATATTCATAGTGTTGCTCACACTACCGAACATATTTGCGCCGCCCGCAATCTTTGCGGTAAGTCTTGAATGTACTGCGCCCAGCTTTATCAGCTCGTTATATAAAAGCTCGATACCCGTATCGGCGAACTTCATTCTGTTTCCATCCGTTTGTATTGCCGTGCTGTCAGGCAGCATGATATGTGCCATGCCTGACACACCGTTTACGCCGTCCCTCATGCAGATACCCACACAGCTCCCCAGAGCGTAGGTCACAAGCTCTGAAGGCTCCCTGCAGGTCTTTACATCGGATATTCCGACTATGATTTTCTCCATTATCAGCAAACCCCCAGCTTTTCCAAAAGCGTTTCAAGTGAGTCAACTGTAGGAATAAGCAGCATTTTGGAGTGTATCTCCACACCGTCCATAAGGAACTGCTCCGCAATCATAAGTACCTTGTCGCCTACCTGTGAGAATTCTACTATCGGCACGTTCATAATTGCGCCCAGCATATCAACGGTAAGAGAGGGTACGGAAATATCGATAAGCATATTTGCAATATTTGCTATAGCGTTTACGTAGCTACCGCCCATAATGTTGCCGATCTCGTTAAGTACCGACATATCCGAGGGATCAAGCTCTAAAAGTGAGAAGGGGTGATCTCCCATAAGAGTTGTGCAGATCGTCTTTGCAAAGGGCTCTTCGAGAAGGAACATAATAATACCCTCTACGTCGCCTGTAAGTCTTATAAGAATACCTACAACAGTATTTTCAGGATCGCCCATTGCCTCCATAGCCTGCTGGAAACCAAGCAGACATACCTCAGGCACCTTCATATCAACAAATCTTGATAAGAGCTGAGCCAGAGCCGTAGCGGCATTGCCTGAACCGATGTTTCCTATTTCTCTGAGTACGTCAAGCTGTACGGAATTAAGGTCTTCGTATTTTTCTATTGCCATAGGGTAAAACGTCCTTTCTGTTTATCTTAATACAATTTAATAATATTCCCTTATAGTTAAGGCAACACCGCAAAGCCTACACCACAATATATGCATATTCAAGGTATCTGCTTTGCGGTATTGCCTTTCCCGTATAAACGGGAAAGGGCTTGTTACCGCAATCAGCGGAGATTGTTTGAAATTCTTTCAAGCTCGTCTGCCGTCTGCACTATCTTGGCGCTGAGCTGATAAGAACGCTGTGTTTCTATGATGTGTACCATATCGCCCGCAATGTCGGTATTGGAGCGTTCCAGCGCCTGCCATATCTTATCAAGCGTGGGGTCGGCAACAGCCTCTCCCGACCTCTCTGTAGCGGTAAATTTGTTACTGCCGAGAAGTTCGAGTCCAAAGTTATTGTCGAAAGCATATACACCAATCATATCTGTAAGTGCGGCATAGTCGGGAGTTGTCGTACCTTCTATAAAGGGTACTGTGATATGATTTCCTTCGTAGTCAAGCACAAATTCTCCGTTTGCGCTTACAAGCTCCCAATGATCTTCAATCTGGGAAATCTGGAAATCGCCCGCTCTTGTGTAGTTTACCTCGCCGTATCTGTCCTGTACTGCGAAAAAGCCTTCTGCGTGGGGAATTGCAAAATCAAGCTCTCTGTCGGTATAGATAAAGGTACCCTCGCTGTACATAAGGTCGGTCTTCTGCACGTGTTCTCCGTGACCTGTCTGCCATTCCGGTTCTGTTGCACGCTGAATTGTGTAGATACAATCCGCAAAGCTGGGACGGGACGCCTTAAAGCCTACCGTATTTACGTTGGCTATGTTGTTTGAGTAGATGTTAAGTCCTTCCTGCTGTGCAATCAGTCCTGTTCTTGCTGTGTAAAAAGCAATATTCATTCATTTTCCTCCTTTCATCAGAGTTTGATAATTTCGCTTGCCGCTCTGCCGTTAAGCGTATCCATGTACTTCAGTATGGAGCTTGCCGCTTCAAAAAGTCGCTGTACCTCCATAGCGTGAGTGATTTCCTTATTGGCGTCTACGTTGGATTTT
Organism: Ruminiclostridium sp.; assembly: GCA_017408635.1. GTDB lineage: Bacteria > Bacillota > Clostridia > Oscillospirales > Ruminococcaceae > Ruminiclostridium_E. Next base: position 7,702 of record JAFQUH010000187.1, read on the forward strand.
TCAAAAGCACCCTGAATGATATCGAATTTTTCGCCTTCGGGTATCGTCATATCTCCGTCGTAGGCATAAAGGTTGTCGCCCACCTTTTCCACATCCGCATCAGCGGGAATGTAGGAAAGCATCAGTCTGTCGATAATCTCGCCGTCGGTATTCAGGATATTACCCTCGTTATCCACAATAAAGTCATCATTGCCGATAAAGATATCTCCTCTTTCGCTCTGTACTCTTCCGCTGTCGCTGAGGCACAGATAACCCTCTCCGTCAAGCTCGAACTGTCCCTTTCTGGTCTGCAGTATTCTGCCTGTGGGAGCTTCTACGTTGAAATACACGTTTCCGTGAATTGCAATATCGAAGGGGCTTTCGGTAAATTCCAGCGAGCCTTGTTCAAGATTGGTCACGTTGACGTCTACGTAGGTCTGCGCAAAGGAACCTGAAGTCTTTCGTCTGTTTTCAACAAGTATAAGCTCTTCCTGGAAGGTGTTGGTGATTATCTCATCCTTCTTGTAGCCTGCCGTGTTGATGTTGGAAACGTTGTTCGCAATCGCATCAAGGGAACGCTGATGATTTATCATCGCCTGGGCAAGATTGTAAAACGCTCTCTGCAAAGTTTTTTCACATCCTTTCTGTAAAATTTTTATGTGAAATCCTCAAAATGAGGATATCAGCCCTTTATGTAATCTTCAAGGCTTGTTTTTAAGGCAAGCATAGCCTTTGAATGTATCTGGCATACTCTGGACTGGGTAATGCCCAGTACCTTTGCTATATCGGTATATTTCAGCTTTTCGTAGTAATACATTGTGACTACCTGCTTTTCCCTTTCGGGAAGGCTTGCTATAGCGTCAAGTATTACCTGCTTCTTTTCCTTTTCATACATACGGCTGTCGGCATTTCCGCCGTGTCCCGTCATACTTTTATCAAGATTATCCTCGTATAAAAGCTCCTCGAAGGAAAGGGTTATCATACCCGCCGTATTTGCCATCAGTCTTGAAAGCTGATCCTCGGTAAAGCCCATAGCCTCGGCAAGCTCGCTGTTTTCGGGCGCTCTGCCCATCTCGGAATGGAGTCTTGCATAGGTTTCGTCAAGCTGTTTTGAGAGCTTTCTGAGTTGTCTTGGAACTCGGTCCAGCTTTCTCATATAGTCGATTATTGCACCCTTTATCTTGATGGAGGCGTAGGTTTCAAACTTTACTCCCTTACCTGCGTCAAAGCCGTCTATTGCCGCCATCAGAGCGAGAACGCCTTCGTTTACCACATCGTCGGTTTCGGCATAGCCTATATAGATATTACGCATAGTACCTGCCACGACTTTTACAAGGTCGAGGTTTATAAGCACTATTTCGTTACGAACGTTCACGTCGCCTGACAGCTTGTACTTTTCAAGCAGCTCGGGGAGTCGTTCCTTATTCTGTGACGATACAGCCATAAAGCATTCTCCTTTCTGCAAAATCTGTGGCAATTACATCGTTATATTTCCTATTGCCTGAATCTGCGTGGTGTTGTCTATCTCGCTATAGGATAAAACCGTAACACCAGGGATAAACTGATCTATCAGCTTTTTGAAGTATATTCTTACAATGGGGGAGGTAAGCACGATAATGCTGGGGATAACGTCCTTTACCTTATCTATCTCTTCTCCCGTGATATTTACAATACGCTGGATAAGCTCGGGATCCATAGCAAGATAGCTACCCTGATCCGATTTCTTTACGCTACCCACGATAGTATCCTCAACCTTGGGATCGATGGTGATGACACGAAGGGAATTAGCCTCGGCAAAGCGTCTTGTGATGGTACGCTTAAGCGCCTGTCTTACGTACTCGGTTACGATATCTATATCCTTAAGCGCACCTGCATGGTCGCCGAGGGTTTCTAAAATCGTTTCCATATCCCTTATCGGTACGCCTTCTCTTAAAAGCAGGCAGAGTACCTTTTCGAGATAACCGAGGGAAATTGTATTCGGTATAAGATCGTCTACGAGAGTGGGGTTTGTGGCCTTGATATTTTCCACCATCGTCTTTACGTCCTGACGGGATAAAAGCTCGCTGCAATGCTGTTTTATAACCTCGGACAGATGGGTTATCATAACCGATACGGGATCTATAAGGGTGTAGCCCGCCACGTCAGCCATAACCTTCTTGTCTGCGCTTATCCACTTTGCAGGGATTCCGAAGGCTGGCTCTACGGTGTCGATACCATCTACGGGATTTATAACGTCGCCGTTGTCAAGTGCCAGATAATGATCGGCAAGTATATCGCCTCTGGCTACCTCTTCGCCCTTTATCTTGATTACGTACTGGTTGGGGTTTATTTCAGGGTTGTCGGTCATTCGTACTGACGGAATAACCATACCCATATCAACTGCAAACTGTTTTCGGAACATTACCACTCGGTCTATAAAATGTCCGCCGCTCTTTTCGTCTACAAGATGAAGCAGACTGTAGCCGAATTCCATCTCAAGCTGTTCCACGTTAAGTAGCTTGAATACGTTGTCGATATCCCGATAAAAGTCGTTGTCCGAGGCAGGAGTTTCCTGCATCTTTGCAATGCTCTCCCGTTCCTTCTGTGCCGCTTCTGCCGCCTTTACCTTCTTTGCTGTGCCTGAGAGCTTCCAGCCGAAGAAGAAGAGTACCGCACCAACGCCAAGCAGAATTACAACAGGGAAGCCGGGGATGATACTCAGCGCCGCAATGATTATACCGGCTATCATAAGTACCTTAGGCTGACCTGTAAACTGCTTTGCTACATCCGCATTGAAGCTGTCTGTACTTGCGGCTCTGGTTACTACCATACCTGTCGCTACCGAAATCATAAGAGCAGGAATCTGGGAGCAAAGACCGTCACCTACGGTTGCAAGGGAGTATGACTCGATAACGCCCATTATTTCCTTGCCGTCCATAATACCCAGCACCGCACCGCCGATAAGGTTTATCAGCGCTGTGATAATGGAGATGATGGCGTCACCCTTTACGAACTTCGTAGCACCGTCCATAGCGCCGAAGAAGTCACTCTCACGCTGAACCTTGGCTCTGCGCAGCTTTGCCTCTTCGTCTGTGATTGCGCCTGCGTTTAAGTCGGCGTCTAGTGACATCTGTTTACCGGGCATAGCGTCGAGGGTAAATCGTGCCGCAACCTCGGATACACGTTCTGAACCCTTGGTGATTACAAGGAAGTTTACGATTACGATGATTATAAAGATGATAAAGCCGACGATGGCGTCACCGCCCATTACGAACTCACCGAAGGTGGCTACTACCGCACCCGCATAGCCGTTTGTCAGGATACCTCTTGTAGTGGAGATATTCAGCGACAGTCGGAATACCGTGGTTAAAAGCAGTATCGTCGGGAAGATGGAGAACTCAAGAGCCTCCTTTATGTACATTGTCATAAGTAATATGACAAGGGATAAGCCTATATTAACTATGAGCAGAAAGTCAAGCAGGGTAGTAGGCAGGGGTATGATGATTGCAAGTACGATGAAGATTACGAATACCGCAAATACGTTAGTCATCATCTTTTTTACCATACTCTGCTCGCTCCTTTCCTTTTAATTATACCTCGAGCTTTCTGTTCTGTGCCTCATATACCATAGCCAGCACCTCGGCTACCGCCGTATAGAATTCTCTCGGTATCTCCATTCCCACATCCACCGCATCGTAAAGACCACGGGCGAGGGGCGGATTCTCTGTTATATACACATTATTTTCTTCTGCCACTTTTACTATCTTAAGTGCCAGCGCATCCGCACCCTTTGCAACTACTACGGGTGCCTTGAATGCAATTTTCTGATTATATCTTAATGCAACTGCAAAGTGGGTAGGGTTTCTTACTACCACGTCGGCGGTAGGTACCTCTGCCATCATTCTCTGCTGTGCCATTTCCTGCTGTTTTCGTTTTATCTTGCTCTTTATCTGGGGGTCACCTTCGATTTGCTTGTATTCCTCCTTGACCTCCTGCTTTGACATCTTCATCTTCTTTTCAAAGCTCCACCACTGGAATACATAGTCAGCCGCTCCCACAAATACAAGAAGCACCATTATGGTTGTAAGCAGTCCCATAACCGTTTCGGATATAAAAGCGACTATCTTTATAACGTCGGTATCGATGAGCTTTGCAAACTGCGTCATCTTCTCGTTTACCTGCATATAAAGTACCGCTACTACTACGGTTATCTCAATAAGACCTTTTAATATTCCCACCACTGCCTGAAGTGAGAACAGTCTTTTTATCCCTGAAAAGGGATTTAAACGGCTGAATTTCGGCTTCATTGCCTCGCCGCTGAAAAGTCCCTTCGTCTGTATGATTACAGGGAGTACACCCAGCACCATACCTGCAAGAAGTATCGGTCCTACCGTGCATATTGCTATGATAAACACCGACCACATTATATTCATCATAAACTCCACGGAGTTTCCCGTGTTGCCGATGCTCTCCAGACTATGCTCCATATAATCAAGAAGCATACTGAACATCGAACTGCCGAATATTGATAAGAATACGAATATACCGACGATAAATACCGCATTGCTGACTTCCTTGCTCTGCAGTACCTCGCCCTTTTTTCTGGAGTCCCTTCGTTTTTTCGGGGTGGCTTTTTCGGTTTTCTCTTCGCCTGCCAATTAAACCAACTCCTATCCTCCGAGAATTCCAAGCAATCCGTAAAGATTCTGCCACATTATTCCCATAAGTCGCTCTATAAAATCCGCCATAGGCTGTGCCAGCGTTACCAGGATAAGAAATGCAATGATTACCTTAAGCTGAATATTTACCGCAAACACGTGGATAGAAGGCACCGCCTTCATCAGTACGCCCAGACAGACTTCGGTAATCAGCTCGACTGCAAGCAGGGGTGCCGCAAACTTTACCGCCAGAGTCATTACCGTGCCGAAATAGTTTGCTATCGCCCACATAACGTCTGCATTGAAGCCCGAAAAGCCTATCGGCAGAGTTTCATAGGATATATGGAACAGCTTTACGTAGGATAAATGTCCGCCCGTCATAAAGAAATAGAGGATGAACATATAGTAATAAACGTTCGCAAAGAGCGGCATGGTTACACCTGTTCCGGGGTCCATCGCCTTTGCCATACCAAGACCTGACTGGGTATCTATAATTTCACCCGCATAGATGGTAACCGTAAGTATAAGGTTTACCATAAAGCCTAAAATAAGACCAAGTCCCAGCTCCTTGAATATATCAAACACCAGCATAAAGGTACCCGTGGGGGTATAGCTTATGCTACCCATCGTGCTGGCAAAGAACACCGCCATCACGAGAGTCGTTCCTGCCTTCAGCCTCATAGGGAAATTGTTACGGCTGAATATCGGGTTAAAGGTGAATATTCCCGACACTCTGCAAAGTATGAGTATAAAGCCGAGAAAATTGTTTATGATCATATCCCATACGTCAGCTAACGTCATCAGCTTACACCAACCGACGCCATAAGATCGAATATGTAGGTCATGAATTCTATACAGCTGTTTATCATCCAGGGACCTAAAAACAGCAGAGCAAGTGCCACGATTACCGCCTTCGGTGCAAAGGACAGAGTCTGCTCATGCACCTGTGTTGCCGCCTGAAGAATTGCTATGATAAGACCTACAACTACCGCTATAATTAAAATCGGGAGTCCCAGTTTAAGCGCAAGAACAAGTGCGGCGGTAAAAACCTCCATTACAATATCCTGTGTCAGACCAAGCCCTCCCTTACGGTTTATTTAAAGAAAATCCAAGCGTAGCTACAAGTTATAAGAGGATACAAGCGTTCCCACCATAAGCTGCCAGCCGTCAACAAGTACGAAAAGCATAATCTTGAAGGGGAGCGAAATCATCGCAGGCGGGAGCATCATCATACCCATCGCCATAAGTGTAGATGACACTACAAGGTCAATTACAAGGAAGGGGATGAATATTAAAAATCCCATCTGGAATGCTCTTTTAAGCTCGCTTAAGATAAATGCGGGAATAACCACCTCGAAGCCAAGCTCCTCCTTGTAGTTTTCAATGGTTATCTCGCCGTCAAATTCCTTTCCCGAAAGCTCTAGGAAAAACTGCATATCGTCGTTGGTGGTCTGCTTAAGCATAAATTCCTTAAGCGGCTCACCCGCTTTTTCTATTGCCTCCTCGGTGGTTATCTCACCCTTTGCATAGGGCTCGTACGCCACCTCGTTTATCTCGACGAATACGGGAAACATTATAAATATCGTCAGAAACAGCGCAAGTCCCGTCAGCACCATATTAGGCGGTGTGGACTGAGTCTGCATTGCCGTTCTTAAAAAGCTGAAGCAGATGATGATTCTTCCGAAGGAGGTCATCATCACAAGCAGCGACGGTGCCAGCGACAGAATGGTTACTAAAAGAATAACCTCCAGCGGCTGTGAGCCGTCAACGCCTATAAGATCCTTTATTACCGAGGAATCCTCGGTCACAGTCTGGCTTCCCGATGGAGTATCGCCCGGATTTTCCGCCGCTGAAGCGGTAAGCGAGCAGGCGCAGACTATGAGAATTATTGAAACCATTAAAGACACGATAAAGCGGATGAAAATCCGCTTGTTGTCGTATATGGTTTTTTTAACTGCAGATACATAGCCTACAGAGAGCTTACCCATCGGTTATCTACCTTTCAATGCTTTGTTTCTTCTTCAGAATCGGGGAATGCTTTTTCTTCGCTTTTCCCTGAATTTTTCTTGTTTATACCCACGTTTTTCGCAAGGGCGTCGGTAAATGCGGCGAAGAAACCGCCCTTTCCGTTTGCTCCCGTGCTATCGGTGGGATAAAGCTGTTCTAAATATTCCTCCTCGGTTATATCAAGATCAGCTATCTTCTCAATTTTTGAAGCGGTTACTCCAAGCACCATACATTTTCCTGCAACGCTTACCACTATAACGGATTTTTCTCCGCCAAGTGCGGCTCTGTCAAGAACCTTAAGCCGTTTGCCTCCGCTTGTGAGTATACCTTTATTCAGCTTTCTGAGTGCCCAGAACAATACCAGTATAAGTCCCAGTATGCCGATAAGGGCGCAGATAAGTCCGAAATACTCCATCAGTCGAGGATCTTCTTTACTGTCTGAAGGATTCTGTCAGGCTTGAAGGGCTTTACGATGAAGTCGAGAGCACCGAGCTTGATAGCTTCTACTACCATTGCTTCCTGGCCCATAGCACTACACATAACTACCTTTGCGCCGTTGTCCATAGCCTTGATATCACGGAGAGCCTCGATACCTGTCTTGTTGGGCATTGTGATGTCCATGATTACTAAATCAGGCTTTTCTGAAAAATATGTGTTGCAGGCAATTTCGCCGTCTGCGGCTTCTAAAATATTTGTATAGCCGTTCTTTGTGAGTGTGTCACGGATAAGCATTCTCATAAATGCGGCGTCGTCTACCAGTAAAATCTTCTTGTCCATAGTGTTTTGTTCCTTTCGTTTTTTGCCGTTAAGGCAGTTTTGGAAGAAATAAATTTATTTATCTGACAAGGCTTATGCTGTCAGTTTATTTCCGTCTGTGATTATTTACCCTGCTCCTTGCTTAAGGAGTCAATAAATTTTGACTTGACTATTTCGGTAATTCTTACCGCAAAGTTATCGTCAATTACGACTACGTCGCCTCTTGCTATCAGGTTGCCGTTTACTATTACGTCAACCGGTGCGCCCGCCTGTCGTTCAAGCTCGATTATAGTACCCTGGGCAAAGTCCAGAATATCCTTTATCTTTCGGGTGGTCGAGCCTATTTCAACGGATATCTGAAGGGGTACTCCCATCAGCAGCTTCAGGTTATCCTTCTGCTCCGAGCCTAAAGCCACGTCCATGCTCTCAAACTGTGCCAGCTGAGCGTTCTGGTAATTTACCTGAGGCTGCATCGGCATAGCCTGCATAGGAGGCTGAGCATACATCATAGGATTCGGATAGGGTGGATAGCCGTAAGGCATCTGTTGTTGCATCATATCGGGCGTCGGCATCTGGGGCATCTGAGGCATCTGTGGCATTGCCATCTGCTGCTGCATCATCATATCAGGTGTCGGCATCTGAGGCATCGCCGCCTGCTGCTGCATCATATCGGGAGAAGGCATCTGGGGCATCTCGGGAACAGGCGCAGGCGCAGGTGTGGGAGCGGGTGCAGGTGCAGGTGCAGGCTCTGCCGTATCGTCGGGTGCCATACCGCTCATCGCAAGGAGCTTATTTGCAAGCTCCTCCGCAAGACTTACGTCAAGCACCGATATAAATTCTGATTTTATTACACCGTCGATAGTCAGGTCGAAGTTTACCGCCGCTACTATGGTGTCATCGTCAAGATCCTGTAGATCACCTATCTTTACATCTGAAAGTATGTAGGGTGTAGGAGTCGAAATGTCGATGTGTGTTCCTAAAAAGTCTGAAAGTGCTGTTGCCGAAGCGCCCATCATCTGATTCATAACCTCGGATACGGCGCTGATGTTCAGCTCGTCAAATTCAAAATCAGGGGAGATTACAGGAGGCATACCCATAAGCTGATTTAAGATAAGCTGTACGTCATCCTGCTTTAAAATCATCAGGTTGGAGCCTGAAAGTCCCTTTACGTAAACTATTTTTACTGCTATCGCAGGCTCAAGTCTGTCATAGTTCAGATCGCCTACTCTTACTATACTTACCTTCGGAGTTGTTATCCATACTTTACAGTTAAGCAGTTCGGAAACGGCTGTCGCCGAGCTACCCATACTTATATTCATAACCTCACCGACGGCGTCAAGCTGCAGATCCGTCAAGATGTTATTTTCGGACATCATTTTTACCTCAATTCTTCAGAATGTTATCTATCTTGAATGCTTTTTTACCGTTATAGGTACCCAGCTTACCGTCAAACCAGTAGGTTTCGCCTATCTTCATATTAGCGTTGGCGGTTATCGGCTTATCAAGGGGAATTATATCGCCCACCTGAAGCCCGAGTACGTCCTTAAGCTCAAGATTTGTATCAGCAAGCACGGCAGTAACCGTAAGCTCTGTTTCGCCCAGAGTCTTAAGAATGGTTTCCTTGCGTTCAGCTTCCTTTGTAGCCGCTGAAACACGTCTGCCTGATGAGAACTTTGCTGAGAATTTCTTCATTATCTGATCCATCGTAAGTGCCGACATACAGAAGGAGATAACCGATTTCGATTCGTTTATCGTAACCTCCATGGCAACGATGATCATGGTTTCGTCTGCGTCCGACGCAGAGATCACACGGGAGTTGGTTTCTATGTTGAGTAGCTTCGGATTCGTATCCACGTAACCATCCCAGGCATCCTGCAAATGTGATGTAAACCTTTTGATTATATTACGCATTACGTTGATTTCAATTTCTGTGAAATCTCTGTCTGCGTCCTGATAACTGCCTCTGCCACCGAGCATTCGGTCTATCATTGTAAAGGTGAGGGAGTTTGAAAGCTGTAATACTGCACTGCTTTCTTCGATATCCTCGTCCTTTATGCCGATATCTATAATGCCCATTATCGTGTAATCCGGCAGGGCGTTGCTGAATTCAAAATATTTCTGTTCCTCTATACTTGCAAGGCTTACCTTACAGTAGAGTCTTAAAAGTCCCGTTATATACGAGGAAAGATGTCTGGCGTAGCTCTCGAAGATTCTTTCAAGTATCTTGATCTGCTCTTTGGTGAACTTTTTAGGTGTACGGAAGTCATATTCCTTGACCTCGTCCTTGTCACTCTTGGTATCAAGCTCTATCTTTTCGCCCGAAAGCACGCTGTTCAGCATCGCGTCTATCTGTTCTTGTGTGAGGGTTTCAGCCAAAAATTCATCCCTCCCTTTCTGATATGCTTTTTAAATCCGCAGATACTATCTTGTCTGCTTACTCGCCTGTGCTTTCGGGTGCAGAGGTGAGTATATCGGTAGGAATACCCGTTGTAGGCTTCTGGAAGACAGGACCGGTCTGGCCGTTAGTTTCGCCGCCGTTTGTGTCCTCGTCCTCGTACTTGCTTTCAAGTCCGTCAAGGATATCGTCTACCACGTCCTTGTCGACCTCATCGTCATTCTTGTTATTTTCATCGTAAGGATCTGACGGTGTGCCTTCAAGTCTGTATTCGTATTTCAGAATGTCGTCAATTACCGCCTGGGACGTCATATCGAGATCGTTTCTTACTATCATCATCTCAACACGTCTGTTCTGCGCTCTGCCTTCTTCCGTATCGTTATCTGCAACGGGAGAATAGCAAGCCTTTCCTTCTACCGTAAACTTGTGACTTTCGACCATCTTGTTATAGTCGGCGTATTTTACTACGCTGGAGGCTCTTGCCGCCGATAAATCCCAGTCGTTTACCTCGGATATTGCAAATGCGGTATGACCTGATACGGAGCAGGATTTGATATATTCCTGCGTTGCTCTTATACCGGGCATTATCTTATTCATCGCCTGTTTGCCCTCTTCCTTTAAAACGGCGCTGTTGCCGTCGAAAAGAATGGTATTGTCAAAGCGGATGAATATTCTCGTAGGAGTCTGTTCTATGGTTATGTACTGACCTAAATCACTTTCCTCAACGGAGGTGCTTAAGTAGCTGTATAACTGATTGAAGTTCTGGGGAAGTCCCTCTATCTCGTCGCTGTTGTTACCGCTTGATTCGGGATTCGGAGGAGCTTCGGCATTTCCGTTTGATTCGGTTGCGTTGTTTTCGGGCAATTCATCCATTACGAAGGGGTTTACGTAAGTACCGCTTGAGGTGAATGCCTGATATATGTACTGCCACTTGGTTTCATCCACCGATGAAGCCGAGTAGAGAAGTACGAAGAAGCAGAGCAGAAGCGTTACCATGTCCGCATAAGTATCCAGCCAGTTACCTTTTTCGGGCTCTTTGGATTCTCTTTTTTTAGCCATATCAACGCCTGCCTTTCTGTAAATATTTTCTGTCGGTTAAGGCAAGTAGTACCTTAACTAATTAATTATAGCACATTTACGCTTATTTTTCAAGCATTATTCCTTTTTTGCAGCGGGTTTTTTCTTGGTATTCTGTGGGAGCAGAAATTCCAGTTTTTCCTGGATAAGTCTGGGGTTGGAGCCTGCCGCAATGGCAAGTACGCCCTCTTCGATTATCTGCATACATAAAACCTCATCATCGTGAGTGTTCTTTAAAGCACTTGCGATAGGTGCGAAGATAACGTTTGAGAAGAGCGAGCCGTAGAAGGTTGTGATAAGCGCAACCGCCATACCGCCTGAAAGGTCGCTGGAGTCTGTACCCATACCACGAAGCATGTTTACAAGACCTACGAGAGTACCTAACATACCGAAGGCAGGGAATACGGAAATACCCTTTTCGTAAAAGGCTCTGCCTGATTCGTGACGGGCACACATAAAGTCAATGGCGTCGTCGAGCATCTGTCTTACCTTATCAGGATCGTTGGCGTCAACGATAAGCATAAGGCTTTCCTTCATAAAGGGATCGTTGCACTTGTTTGCACTGTCTTCAAGAGCGATAAGTCCCTTGCTTCGTGCGATCTTTGCAAATTCTACTATCTGTTCTATGTATGCTTCAGGCTTATACTTCTTGGGGAATAACGCAATTTTAAGCGTTTTGGGGAGTGTACCCAGATATGAAAGCGGGAAGGAGCCGATCAGACAGCCTATAGTACCGCCTATGGTGATAGCCAGTGACGGAACGTCGATAAACCAGCCGATCTGACCACCCTGGAATATACCGTAAATAACCAGGCCGAATGATATTACCCATCCGACGATAATTGTAATATTCAAAATAAAGTCCTCCTGACGCAAGGGGTTACCCTGCATAATTTGTGTATCTTAACGGTTTTTGCCGCTTTTTTCTGATCAATCTCTTTCGAGTCGGGTACGCTTTATTGAACGCTTGTACTCCTTGATGAGAGCGAGTATCTCGTCCATAGTTTCCTCTACGATGTAGGAGTGTCCGTTTTCCATAACTATAACGGTATCGGGATTTTCTGTGACAAGCTCAATCATATCACAGTTTATCATAATTTTTTCACCGCTTAACTTGTTTAAAAAGATCATATTCCCTCTGTCCTTTATTTTTTATAGCTTTATTAAAGGGGGATATACCCCCGACTTTCATCGGGGGATTCCCTTATTGCCGTTATCTCTTGAGGTTTACGATTTCCTCGAGCATTGTGTCCGAGGTTGTGATGATTCTTGAGTTAGCCTGGAAGCCTCTCTGTGTAATGATCATATCAGAGAATTCCTGGGATAAGTCAACGTTGGACATTTCGAGAGCGCCGGATACTACTGTAGCCGCACCGTTCTGTCCTGCGATGTTTACGTGAGGCACGCCTGAAGAAAGTGTTTCTCTCCAGTAGGAGCTACCTATCTGCTCAAGACCGTTGGGGTTTTCAAAGGTTACGATGTCGATTCTGCCCAGCATGATGATGCCGTGAACGTTATGTACGCCGTAAACCGTACCATCCTCGTTGATGTATACGCTGTCAAGATCCTTTACTGTCTGTTCAGCCTGAACACGACCGTCTGTGAGCTTGATGTTGCCTAAAAGCTCTACCATATCGGAGTAGAAGTTGTTGGAGCCGCCTGAAAGACCGATCTTGCCGTTTACCTCGAGGAAGTCGCCGGGTGTTGCTGCTGCAACATCATCCCAATCGTCACTTTCAACTGTAAGCTGGTACTTTTCGTTGTCGCCTGCAGCCTTGTCTATAGCCGCCTGGATGTCGGCAAGTGTAGCACCGTCGCATACGCTGATTGTAAGACCGTTGTCATTCCACTTTGCAGTAACCTCGTCTGCATTCTTGGAATATCTCATTGTGATAGTGTAGTTATTTGCATAATCGCCGGGAAGAGTTGTTGTGAAGGTGAGGTTTGCTTCATCTGTTCCGTTGGAGATTGTCATTGTGTTGCTTGCTACCGTTGCAGGTACTTCGTCTGCAGGGGGAATAGTTTCAAGCTCGAAGGATAAGGGAAGTACGCCGGGGATATCAACACCACCGTTTTCACAAGCTCTTGTGATAGCGTCCTCTACATCTTCTGCTGTTGTATATTCGTTGTTCTTGTTAAGCTGAACGATGAGCTTGGAGCCGCTTAAGTATGCGTAGTCGCTGTCGCCTACGATAAAGCCTACCGCCATATTTCCGTCAGGTGTAGCTGTTGCCGCAGATACGGAAAGGGGATATGTACTGCCGTTGTAGTTGATATCCTTTGAGTAGCTTGCTTCGTTGTCAAGTACCTCAGGAACTACGAAGGTGATTCTGTTGGAGGAAGCGTCAACGCCTGTTGCGTCACCGCTTACGCCGAGTACCATATTACCGTTGGCGTCAACTAAGTTACCTGCGCTGTCTACGTTGAATACGCCTGCTCTCGTATAGAAGATGCTACCTGCCTCGTCCATAACCTGGAAGAAGCCGTCGCCTGAAAGTGCGCAGTCATATACGCTGTCAGAGTAAGTAAAGCCTGACTGTCCCATAATCTGACCGATAGCACCGAGCTTAGCACCGTAACCTACCTGAGAGGGGTTTACACCACCCTGTACTGCAGAGCCTGCGGAGCCGTTCTTCTTTGTCTGATAATAAACCTCCTGGAAGGTTGTAACGCTTGTCTTAAAGCCTGTTGTGTTAACGTTGGCGATGTTGTTACCTATAACGTCCATCTTCTGCTGATGAGTCTTTAAACCTGACACGCCTGAAAATAATGATCTTACCATAGTAAATTCCTTTCTCAAATACAAATGATTGTTTGTTTACTTTGTATTTTCACGTGTCAACCGTTTCCGCTTATCAGTCGGTCAAAGCGGATAAATACTTCCTTTCGGTCCGGTATTACATAATTACGGTTGAATCTATGTTAGTGAAAATATTTCCTTTTAAGTCCTCCTGGGACATCGTTGTGATTACAGTGTTGTTTTTCACACTTACCACAAAAGCAGTGGAACCAACCAGCACGAGAGTTTCGTTACTGCCTTTTTCTGCAGCTATCTCAATTCCCTTGTTGAGTCTTTCCAGCATATCCGAATCGAGTATCTCGATATTTCTGCTTTCAATACGCTTCACTGCGTGCTTTGAAAAGCCAACTGCGGAGTTTCTTGCTTCAAGCTCTGTCTTAAGAGCCTCTGCGAAGGACTGTCCGCCCTCTACGGAATTATTCGCATTCCCTGCTTTAACGGTAGAGCTACCGACACTGCCTGTCGTAATCTGCAGATTACGCAGCTTCAGTTCATTAATCAGCATATTGTTTACCGCTTTCCGTGTGCCTTAATTTCCATCGATGATATCCATTATCTGCTGTAATTCATCGTCGTTTCCCTGTTCCTGATTTTCAGGCTTTATAGTGGGATCGGAAACGTATAAAATTTCAGATACAGAATAAAGATATCCGTTTATTACTATCTTTGCATCGCCGTCATCTGTCAGTTCCGCAGAATCAACAATGCCGTTGTCATAGTAGAACTTTCCGTCCTCGCCCAGTACCTTGACCGTAACTTCCTTACCTATAAAGGATGAAGCCGTCTTGATATCCGTAAGCTCCTTTTCAGGCTCGGGATCGTTTACGCCCCTGATTCCTGATATCTCGTACATCTCACCGTCAACGATAACCTTTACGTCGCTTCCGCTGATGTTAACGCCTGTACAAAGACCTTTTTTAAGAGTGCCGTCTTCGTTCTGCGAATTTACCGTTACCATCTTGCCTACAAGGTTTGATGCGTAGTTTGACATACTGTACTTAAGATTGTCCTGCTGTGACTGGAGTGCCGTGAACTGTGCCATCTGGGATACGAACTCTGTGTTTGACATAGGCTCTAAAGGGTCCTGATTGCTCATTTCCGCCATTAAAAGACTGAAGAAGGTTTCAGTATTTATCATGTCGTTGCCCTTTGTCTTGTCAAAGAGATGTGCATATTTTTCGTGGTTGTTCTGCACCGTCTGCATGCTTGAAATTTCAGCCATCACTTTCTCCTTTCATAATTTTTCGGGAAATCACATTTCCATCATTTCGCTGATCAGCCGCTCGAACTCATCCTCATCTTCGGAAGATTCACTCTGCTGTTGTTCAGCATAGGGGTTCTTACTGCTGCCGTCAAAGCTCTCGTTGAATAGCTGTTCGTTTTCAGTTTCAACTCTGTAGCTTCCGATTTCGACGTCGTTCTGTCTTAAATTGTTTGCAAGCTCGTTCGCTCTCGCTTCAAAAAGCTGTTTTGCGGTTTCGGTTTCGGTAAGTATCTCTACGGATAACTTTCCGTTTTCACTTACCATCTTTACCGTGATTTTACCGAGAGATTCGGGTGTAAGCTCGACTGTGAAGGTCTGCTTGCCGTTATTTGTTGCCGCCTTTTCATTTATTATCTGATAGGCTTCGTTAACCGTCAGCTTTACAGGTTCCTGCATTCTGATATCATCCTTACGGATAAATTCAGGCTTTACTGCATTTTCTGTAATGCCGCCATCGGTAAGCTCCTGCTTTACCGTTACCTTCTGCTCGGTTTCAAGGTCGCTGTCCGACTTTGTACCGCTGATACTCTTTGCAAGCTCGTTTGCTTCTTCGCTCTTTTCGGATATCCGTCTGCCCGCTCTTGCGAGGGTGATCTCTGCGTCAAAGCCATCCTCCGCCATTTCGGGAGTCTGCTCTGCAGTATCGCTCTGCTTTGTGATATCCTCCTGCTGTACAGTCTTTATATCCTGTGTCTTTTCGCTTACGTTGTAGCCTTCTGCCGTGTTTTCGGTAATCTTCATCGTGATATTATCATCCATCGGCTGACGTCCGACCTGATTTTTATCCTCTGCAGATATAACCTTTTCTGCACCGCTTAAGCTCTCTGTAGCCTTTACCTCTGTAGCTTCAGCACCACCTGTGATATCCGTTGTCGGAATATCGTCGGAAGCCGTCTTTACCGCTACGTCGGTTGCCATAGCCACGGGACTGTCTGTATTAACGGGAATTTCAGCTATTTCAGTACCTGTCTGCTTTTCAGCCGCTTTAGGCTCTG
Organism: Ruminiclostridium sp.; assembly: GCA_017408635.1. Classification (GTDB taxonomy): domain Bacteria; phylum Bacillota; class Clostridia; order Oscillospirales; family Ruminococcaceae; genus Ruminiclostridium_E. The sequence goes on from JAFQUH010000187.1 coordinate 23,612, forward strand.
TTTCGGGAATTGCCTTTTCAGTCATACCCTCTGTGATCTTTACCATCGGAATATCCGCTGATTTCACAGACTGTTCTGTGTCAGTCATTACGTCGGTGGGAATATCCGTATTTTCCGCTTCAGTCGTCGGTATAAGCTCTTCTGCCATGTCAGAAGCCTTTGTAAGCTCTGTCATAAAGTCAGGAGCGTCCTCCGTCTGCTTCGGTACAAAGTCCATAGACTCTGTCTGCACAGGAGCAATATCGGTAGCATCACCCTGCATCGTGGGAAGGATCTCTGTTTCCTCCGTACCCTCTATCAGCATTGCGATCTCCTCTGAAAGCTCTCCGTCAAAGCTCATAAGCTGTGTAAGCTCTGTGTTGGTACTGCTTAAAAGCATTGCTATAAGCTCGCCGTTTGCATAGCCTGCGTTCTTCATCATAAGCTCTTTATGAAGCTGATTCATAAGTACAGTCTGTTCTGCGGTCATAACCGCTTCGCCGTTCTGTACGCCCTGTCCTGTCGCCATAACCTCCTTCATCTCGGGGGCTTCTGCTACTACAGTACCTCTGGCATTCATCATATTTCCTAAA
>JAFQUH010000188.1 GCA_017408635.1 Ruminiclostridium sp.
AATTTTCCTGCAAGGCGAAGACCAGATACAAGCAGACGGAACAACCCTGCAGGGTTACTATAGAGGGTGACAGGGCAACAGTTATATTTGATGAACCGATAAGAGCGGTGACTCCCGGTCAGCATATAGTTTTCTATGACGGAGATACAGTTCTCGGTGGCGGAGTGATCTGCTGACAGAAAGTGAATTTTGTCATATTATGTCATATCAGAAAACGATTTCACCTAATTTACACAATTCTTTTGTTATACTTTCACTTTCGGGTGTTATTATACTGACAGATTCGTAAGAACGAATAAAAAACGCCATTTTCAATTTTTTCATATATATTTCCCCAAAACAAAAAGCTCCGCTGAAAAGCGGAGTTTTTTGTTTATATAATTTCTTCTTATGCTTAACCCTTGATTGCAAAAGTAGCCGCCGCTAAATCAAGCTGACTTAAAACCAGCTTTTCCTTATCCGTACCCACCATTGAAACGGGGTAAACGGCGGTGAACTGTGTGTAGGAGGGCGCACCGGGGAACTTCACACAGTAGGAAGCGTAGCGGGTATCGTTATCGTTGCCGTACTTCCAGTACATTCTGTAGGAGAACATACCGCTATTCACCTTTGCAAGCTCGCAGTTTTCGTCAACCGTGCCGTTGTCCTCATACTTGTCTATGATTTTTTCTATCGGGCGGTCAGCGTCGCCTATGTAGATTTTCGGAATGCTTTCATCAACGGTCATATCCGTATCTATCGGCATAAAGGGAGAATAAAGGGCGCTGTAGGAGATTTCCATTGCACCTGCATTATATTCCTTGAAACCATCTGCTAAAACAAAGGAACATTTTATATTGTTGCCCTTCAGATAAAGCTCAAACTCTACCTCTGCACCATTTACGTCAGAAGGTCTTACAAGATCGATTACCTCGACAGTATTCTGTCTTACGGTAGGAGCAGACTTCTGTGAGGAGCTTTTGCTGCTGCTGCCACTATTTCCTGACAGAGCCTTTGACGCCTGCTTGAAGCCCTGATCCACCGCCTTGTTTACCACTTTTCTTGTGGCTGTTCTTGCTGCTGATTTTAATAGACTATCAAAAAATCCCATGGTTAAATTCCTTTCGCTTAACGTTTCCTGATGTTATTATTATACAGTTTTAAATAACTTTTGTCAATTGCAAATTTCAATAAAGCAAAAAGGAAAAATCGCGTCTTCTTCACCCTTTAAAATTTAAAGAAATATCCGCCTTTACTATTGAAAAAAACACCTTACTATGTTATAATAAAAAGATGAAATAATTGAAAGGCAGGCAGTTTAAAATATGAAAATTATCACCTTCGGAGAGGTTATGTTAAGACTTGCTCCTGCAGGCTACGGCAGAATAGTACAGACCGACTCCTTCAATGTAACTCTTGCAGGTGCAGAGGCTAACGTAGCCGTAGACCTCGCAAATATGGGTATGGATACGGTTTACGTTACAAAGCTCCCCGAAAACGAAGTGGGACAGCTTGTGGTAAACGGAATCAGAAAATACGGTGTAGACACCTCTATGATCGTAAGAGGCGGCGAGCGCACAGGTACCTTCTATCTCGAAAAGGGTGCATCCCAGCGAGGAAGCAAGGTTATATACGACAGAAAATATTCAGCCATAGCTATGGCTGACGGTAGTGAATTTGACTGGGAGCGTATCTTCAGCGGTGCCGACTGGTTTCATTTATCAGGCATTACTCCCGCTCTTGGCGAAAACGTGGCACAGATATGTATCGACGCCTGCAAGGAGGCTAAAAAGCAGGGTGTAAAGATCTCCTGCGACCTGAACTACAGAAAGAATCTCTGGGACCGTGATACCTGCAACAGAGTAATGAAGGAGATATGTAAGTACGTAGACGTATGCATAGCAAACGAGGAGGACGCCTACGACGTATTCGGGGTATCCGCAGACGATTCCGATATAGAAGGCGGCGTATTATCCGCAGAGGGCTACAAGAAGGTAGCCGACAGACTTATGGATATGTTCCCCTTTGAAAAGGTAGCTATTACCCTTCGTGAAAGTATTTCCGCCAGCGTAAACAACTGGTCGGCGGTGCTTTGCGACAAGGACGCTATGTACAGCTCAAGAAAATACACCATCAACATAGTAGACCGTGTAGGCGGCGGTGACAGCTTTGCGGCTGGTCTTATCTATTCGCTTACAAACGGCTACGATAATCAGAAGGCAATAGAATTCGCTACGGCGGCAAGCTGCTTAAAGCACACCATCGAAGGTGACTTCAACCTCATTTCCGTAAAGGAAGCAGAGGATCTTATGAACGGAAGCGGCAACGGACGAGTAAAAAGATAAATTCGGAAAGGCGTTTATATGAAGGGAATTATACTTGCAGGCGGTAGCGGAACAAGACTGTATCCACTCACAAGAGTGACCTCAAAGCAGCTTCTCCCGATTTATGATAAGCCGCTTATATATTATCCGTTATCGACGCTTATGCTTGCAGATATCAGGGATATACTTATAATTTCCACTCCCACGGATATAGGGGGCTTTGAAAGACTTCTGGGTGACGGCTCCGATTATGGTATAAACCTGTCCTATGCTGTACAGGAAAGCCCCGATGGACTTGCCCAGGCGTTCACCATAGGCGCAGATTTCATCGGTGACGATAGCTGTGCGCTGATACTCGGTGATAATCTTTTCCACGGCAACGATTTTGTAAAGCTGTTAAAAAACGCCAGACAGACCGCAGAAAATAACGGTGCGGCAGTGTTCGGCTATTACGTTGACGATCCGCAGAGCTTCGGTATAGTGGAATTTGATAAAAACGGCAAGGTAATTTCCATCGAAGAAAAGCCGCAGAATCCCAAATCGAACTATGCGGTTACGGGACTTTATTTCTACGATAACAGAGTAATAGAATACGCAAAAAGCATAAAGCCCTCAGAAAGAGGCGAGCTTGAAATAACCGATATAAATAAGCTCTATCTTGAGCAGGGAGATTTATCCGTAAAGCTCCTCGGCAGAGGCTTTGCCTGGCTTGATACGGGTACTATGGATAATCTTCTCGATGCGGCGGACTTTGTCCGTATGATAGAAAAAAGACAAGGACTCAGAATAGCGGTAATAGAGGAAATTGCCTACAAGAACGGCTGGATAGACGAAGAAAAGCTGCTTCAGATGGCAAAGAGCTACGGAAAATCCTCTTACGGAAAGTACCTTATGAGAGTTGCGGAAAACAGAATAAAATATACAGAGGGAGTATAAAGGAGGCTTCAGGGTGAAGATTTTAGTTACAGGCGGCGCCGGTTTTATCGGCAGTAATTTTCTGTATTATATTGCGGAAAATCATAGCGATTACAGTATGGTCTGTGTTGACAGCCTTACCTATGCAGGAAATCTTTATAATCTGTCATCCCTGATATCCGATTCCCGTTTTGTTTTTTATAAGGCAGATATAACCGACGTTAAGACTATTGACAAAATATTCGGCAAGGAAAACCCCGATATCGTGGTAAACTTTGCCGCAGAAAGTCACGTGGACAGATCGATAGAAAATCCGGGAGCCTTTCTTGACACCAACGTTATAGGCACCCAGGTGCTGATGAACGCTTCTATGAAATACGGCGTAAAGCGTTTTCATCAGGTTTCTACCGACGAGGTATACGGAGATCTGCCCATTGACAGACCTGATCTGCTTTTCACCGAGGAAACACCCCTCCACCCCTCCAGCCCTTATTCAGTAAGCAAGGCTTCAGCGGATATGCTGGTGCAGGCGTATAACAGAACCTACGGACTTCCTGCAACCATAAGCAGATGCTCCAACAATTACGGCGGCTATCAGTTTCCTGAAAAACTGATACCTCTTATGATAACGAATGCCCTTCAGGATAAGCCGCTTCCCGTTTACGGTGACGGACTGAATATCCGTGACTGGCTTTACGTAAAGGATCATTGCTCCGCTATCGACCTTATAATTCACAAGGGTAAAGAGGGAGAAATATATAATATCGGCGGCAATAACGAAAAGCATAACATAGATATAGTGAAAACGGTGTTAAGGCTTCTTAAAAAGCCTGAAGCCCTCATAACCTATGTAAAGGACAGACCGGGACACGACCGACGCTACGCCGTTGATTCAGGTAAGATAAGAGCCGAGCTTGGCTGGACTCCGAAAACCGATTTTGATACGGGAATAGAAAAAACCGTGAAATGGTATCTTGAAAATCAGAAGTGGCTTCAGGATATCGAAGACGGCAGTTATAAAGAATATTACGATAAGATCTATGGTGGCAGGGATGAATAAGATAAATATTATAAATACCTCCATAGAGGGACTTGTTATAATTGAGCCTACCGTCTTCGGTGACAGCAGAGGCTATTTTATGGAAACCTACAACGAGCGGGATTTTTATGAAAAGGGCATAACCGAAAAATTCGTTCAGGATAATCAGTCCATGTCCTCAAGGGGCGTACTCAGGGGGCTTCATTTTCAGAAGAACAACCCCCAGGGAAAGCTGGTACGGGTGCTTTTCGGCGAGGTGCTAGACGTGGCGGTGGATTTAAGAGAAAACAGTCTTACCTACGGAAAATGGGAATCGGTTATATTAAGCGGCGAAAATAACCGTCAGCTATACGTACCGAAGGGCTTTGCCCACGGCTGTCTTGTAAAAAGAGAAAAGGCGGTATTTTCTTATAAATGCACCGACTTCTACGATCCTTCGGACGAGGGCGGCATAATGTGGAACGATCCCGACCTTGCTATCGACTGGCAGACAGACGAAAAGGAAAAAATAATACTCAGCGAAAAGGATAAATACTATCCCTCGTTGAGAGAAAGCTGCATAAAATTCAGAATATGAAAAAAATACTTGTAACAGGATCGGAAGGTTATATAGGCAGACACGTTACGGATTTTCTGCTTGACGAGGGATATGACGTGATATGCTCCGATATCAGCGGCAAATATCACGACGAAAGATGCACAGTCTGTGATTATCCCATATTCAGCGGTGACAAGGACGTGTTCTGTAAAACGGGTAGCCCCGATATTCTTATCCATCTTGCCTGGCAGGATGGCTTTATCCATAACTCCGAGGCTCATATGAGTAACCTGCCTTGCCATAAAAAATTTATAAAGGATATGCTGGCAGGCGGACTCAAAAGCCTTACCGTGATGGGTACGATGCACGAAATCGGCTATCACGAGGGCGCGGTTACAGATAACACTCCCTGTAACCCCTTGTCGCAGTACGGCAAGGCGAAAAACGACCTTCGCCTGTATCTTACCGAGCTTATCGGAAATCAGCATAGTGACACGGCATTCCACTGGCTACGGGCATTTTATATATACGGAGATGACCGAAGAAACAATTCGGTATTTACAAAGCTGCTTTCAGCGTCAGAAAAAGGGGAAACCACCTTTCCTTTTACCTCGGGCAGAAATTCCTATGATTTTATTCACGTAAAGGAGCTTGCCCGCCAGATAGGAATAGCGGCGCTTGATACTGAAAAATCAGGAATAATAAACTGCTGCAGCGGAAAGGCAACGCCGATAGGCGCTATGGCAGAAAAATTTATAGAGGATAACGGGCTTTCCGTATCCTTGCTTTACGGGAGCTTTCCCGACAGAGAATACGATTCGCCGCTGATATACGGCGATAACGAAAAAATAACAGAGCTTGTGAAGGATTATTATGATAACAAAGGATAACGACTACATCTGTAAAAGTAAATATCGTGTAGCAATATTCCTGTACTACGACGCTACGGGGATAGTTGACGATTATATCGTATACTATCTTTCACAGCTTAAGGGACTGGTATCAAGACTTATCGTAGTGTGTAACGGCTATATATCCGAGGAGGGCAGAAGCACTCTGTCATCTATTGCCGATACCGTCTACGAGAGAGAAAACAAGGGCTTTGACGGCTGGGCGTATAAGGACGTACTGGAAAATGTCATCGGCTGGGATAATGTAGTAAATTACGACGAGCTTATAATAACCAACAATACTATCTATGGCCCGATAACTCCCTTTGAGGAGATGTTCGAGGCTATGGAAGGCTCTCATGCGGATTTCTGGGGGGCGCTTATAAGATATCAGGACAAGTCCGCAAGAACCTTCAACGGCAGACCTACGGTACACGGCTATATACCTGACTTTCTCCTCTCGAATTTCTGGGTAATAAGAAAAAAGGCTATAGTATCAAAGGCATTCAAGGACTTCTGGGACACCCTGCACCCCCTCAACAGCTACGAGGATTCAGGCATCTACTGTGAGCCTGTTTTTGCCCAGTCACTCCGTGACGCAGGACTTATAATGGACTCCTATATGGGCGACGAAAGAAGATTCTCCTGCCAGTCCCCGACCGAAACGGATACCTATTATCAGCTATCCCGTGAGCAGATTCCTATCATAAGAAGAAAGGCTTTCTTTAATCCTCTTTTTATGAATCTTAACTGCGACCACGGTGACAATACGGTAAGGACGATGGAGTATATCACAGAGCATACGGACTATGACGAGAGTATGATATATAAAAATCTCTGCAGGACTGTAAATCTCTACGATATCCATAACAGACTCCACCTTGATTATATATTACCCGAAAAATACGAGTCAGAGGATTTAAAAACGTTAAAAACCGCCGTTATCTTAAGACTCGGCAGAGCGGAAAAACTGTCATACTGTAAAAAGTATTTAAGCGATCTTCCTGAAAATACCGATATCTTCGTTACGGTAAAGACCGAAGAAATAAAGAATATGGTAAAAGCGGAGCTGGATTACGTAAAGGAAATATTCGTAAGCTCCGATACAGGCTTTGTGAATTCGCTTTTTGTTTTATGCAAGGACGTAATTGAAAAGGGCGGATATGACTATATCTGTACCTTTGACGACGTGGAACTGAAAAACGTAAGGTGGGAAAGAACGGAAGAAGCCTGCAGGGAAAGATGTCTTGGCACTCTTATCGGAAGTAAGGATAACGTATATTCTATACTCTCCCTTATGGAAAAGAATAAGCATATCGGTGCTATGGCTACAGTGCCGCCCTATTGTGCGAATATGCTTTCAAGGGCAGGCGGCGACTGGGACTGTGATTTTAAAAGCGTAAAGGCATTATACGACGCTCTGGGACTTAAAGTAAATCTTGACAGCAATAAGCCCTGCGTTTATGCACAGTACGGTGCAATGTGGATAAGACCACAGGCTCTACGCCTTATGACAGGTTTTGATTTTACACAGATAAAAAATACTATCCCCGATATAGATAATGCGGCAATGCATATCGTTTTATATGCGATCCAGCAGGCAGGCTTTATAAGTGCAAGAGCCATTTCCGCCTTTGAGGCAAGACTTGATATCACCAATATGAATTATATGCTGGGAGATATCTGCCGCAACATAAAAAATAAAGCCGGCGATTTCAGAAATTACAGTCAGCTTATGATGATACTGAACGACGCCCTTGACGCCTATAACGGAATTGAGCCGGTAATAATGAAATCGGCAGAGGATGATGACGTCGGCAATCAGCAGAGCTTTGATTCGGATACCTTAAATTCCATACTTGATAAGGCAAGTGCGGGACTTTTAGCCAAAAAGCTGGCAAAGAAATTTGTTCCCAAAAAGCTCTGGAGCAAGATGAGAAAACGCCACTACAAGAAAAAACGATAATAAGAAAGGAGGAGCAGAATGATAGTCCCATTTGTTATGACGATGCTTGTAATTTCAAAGCAGCCGTACCTGTGGAATTTCTATACCCTGGCACAGAATATAGCAAAAAAGCAGAAGGGCGTGATTATCGCCCAGGAGGAATATTTTACTGCCCCCTCCGAATTTGAAAAGCAGGCAAGAAAAGAGGTCTGCGACGAGAATTTTATGTTCCGTTTTGGCTATGACAAGCCTACGGACAAATACGTTCAGTCCCTTGACGGATATAAAATTCCCTCCTCTATAGAAGAAGAGCTTGTAAAAAAACTAGGCTCCTACAATACCGCCCAGCTTTATTACCTGACAGAATACTGGGAGGAGCTTGGCGAGCTTTTAGAAAAATACATTTCGGATATCGAAAAAAAATACGGCGAGAAAATAGAAGCCTTCATCTCCCTCTGCCATTGCCATACCCTTCAGACTGTAGCGGAAAAGCACGGCATAAGGGTGATACACACCGAGCTTGGCGCCCTTCGTGAGCCTGCCTATATCCGTACTATGTATCTGGATTATAACAACCTTTACGGCAACAGCTCCGCAGAGGAAAGATATGAAAAATTCTGCAAGGAGAGAGAGCAGAAGGAGGTAAGAATCTTCTCTTCCTCCGAGATACTTTCTCTTATGTATCAGAAGCCTTTTCTGAAATATCTTACAAGACTTTCAGAAAAGCCCAAATATAAAATGGGCGTTGCTCTTGGCTATACCACCTGGCCTATGTTCAGAGTGAACACCGATATAAACGACGAGGAGCTTTTATATACCGTCAGCAGATACTATACCCGTGACGAATTCATTACACGAAAGCACCCGTCAGACCCCGCTTCTGCCCAGTATCCCGCCTATGACTACAGTAAAGATACCGATTCAGCCAATACCGTGGAATTTATCCTTAAATGCGAAAGGATAGCCTCCCTTGGCTCAAACGTATCCTTTGAGGCAATGCTTTACGGCAGAACCCCCTATACACTTACCTATTACGGACCTTATTATAAATCAAAGCACGATATTTCCGATACCGAAAACTACAGGGTCGAGGACAGTTATATCAGCTTCTACACCTTCGGCTATCTTGCTCCATATGAGATGGCAATGGACGTGGATTATATAAAATGGCGACTGAAAAACCCTTCCGAAACGGAAATCTACGAGCGCCATCTTGAGTATTATCTGAAGGTGAGAGGTATAAAAAAATCCGACCTTTCAGTAGCGGATATTACCAGCCTTGTTATGAAAAAACGAGGCTTCAACGAAAAGAAGGATTGCGATTTTTCAAAAAGAAAATCGCCCTGTGTAAAGTCAGCAAGAGATTATATGCTGGAGATAGAAGACCTTCGTAAAAGACTCCAGAAATATGAACAGGAGGCAAAGCCTTGATTATATATCACGCCGTCAGCTTTTATCAGATACTTTCGGTGATAGTACACAAGGCTGCCTATCATAAGGATACCCCCGCTGTACTTCTTCTGCCGGACTTTATAACAAGCAAACTGCCGCAGTATAAAAGAATAGAAAAATCGGGAATTTTTGATGAGGTCTATCTTTTTCCTTATGCAAAAATAAAATTTAATCCCTTAACTATTGTAGCGGCGACGAAAAAATGGTATAATAGAACTGTTCCTTACGATATCCGCTCCTTTGAAAAGATATATTCGGCAGGTACTCATTTCTTCTTTTCCCTTGTTCCGATAAAGGCAAGGCTGCCCTTTACCGCCTTTGAGGACAGTAAAGGAATGATATTTACTCCCGATTTTCTGATAAAGCCTTTAGAGGATACCTTTCCCGTACACGCATGGATAGCAAAAAAATACGGACTCTTTTCCTTTAAGAATGAGTTTATATCCGAGGTTATCGTAGATAAGAAGAATATCGCATATCCCGTAAATCAGACCGAATTTCGTCTTACCGAAGCTCTGTCAGAGCTCCCTGAGTCTGAAATAAAAAAATATGTAAGGTCTTTATCGATAAGACCTGCGATATCAGAGGTGACGAGATAGTTCTGCTTACAGAACAGTTTTCAAATCTCGGTATGCTGACACAGGAGCAGCAGAAAGCCCTTTACAGATACGTATGTGAAACATACTATAAGGGCGAAAGACTGATAATAAAGCCACACCCCGACGATAAGACGAAATACGAGGAGCTTATAGAAGGCTGTAGGGTAATACGTGAGCAGTTTCCGTCAGAGCTTTTCCGCTTTGTATTTTCGGCAAAGCCGAAAAAGATAGTTACCGTCAGCTCAACGGCGGTAAATCATCTAAAAAGTTATTGTGAAACTGAATTTCTCGCTGATAACGAGGAATTTATAAATAATATCGGTAAACTGAACATACCGACAAACTATTTCAGGAGGACAAAAAAATGAAAATTATCGCAGTTATTCCCGCAAGATACAAGTCAAGCCGCTTCCCCGGAAAGCCTCTGGCAGACATCTGCGGCAAGCCTATGATCTGGTGGGTATACCAGCAGGCAAAGAAGGTAGAGGATTTTGATGAGGTTTACGTTGCTACAGACGACGAGCTTATCGAAAAGACCTGCAAGGAGCTTGATATAAATGTAGTTCTTACATCCGACACCCACAAGACAGGTACTGACAGAATAGGCGAGGTAGCAAGAAAGATACCTGCTGACCTTTATGTAAATATCCAGGGCGACGAGCCTATGATAGAGCCTGAAACAATTGCACAGGCTGTAAAGCCCTTCTACGAGAATCCCGACCTTCAGGTATCCAACCTCATGACAAAGATTACAGATCCCGTAGATGTTGTGAACTTTACAGTGCCCAAGGTTATCACAAATAAGGACAATATCGGTGTGTACCTTACAAGAAGCACAGCACCCTACCCCAAGGGAAGCATTGATTACAGCTACTACAAGCAGGTATGCGTATACGGCTTCAAGCCCGAGGCATTACAGTTCTACTGTGATTCTCCCAGAGGCAAGATTGAAAGCATTGAGGATATCGAAATCTTACGCTTTATCGAAAGCGGCTACAGAGTACAGTACGTAGAGGTTGCCTCTGAAACTGTAGCGGTTGATACTCCCAACGATCTTGAAAAGGTAAGAAGAATAGTTGCTGAAAAGCTCGCAAAGGAAAACAACTGATTAACCGGAGGATTTGAATGAACAGAATCTATGTGCTGGACTGCACCCTGAGAGATGGCGGATACTGCAACGAATGGAATTTCGGAGAGAAGAACATTCAGTATATTTTAGCAGGTCTTGAACAGGCTAACGCCGATATAATCGAATGTGGTTTTCTTACAAAAAAGGTAAAGCATACTCCTGCTATCTCAAAGTTTGACACCTTCGAGCAGCTTAAAGAGGTAATCACTCCCATAAAGAAATATTCCCAGTACGTTGCAATGATAAACTACGGCGAATATCCTATTGAAGAGATTCCAGAGAATACTGACGGAATAATAGACGGACTTCGTATAGCCTTTCATAAGAAGGATGTGGATGGAGCGCTGGAATATTGCCGCAAGGTGCAGGAAAAGGGCTACAAGGTATTCGTGCAGGCAATGGTATCCATAAACTATACTGACGCAGAGTTCCTTCGTATGATAGACAAGGTAAACGAGTTCAAGCCCTTTGCTATGTACATCGTTGACAGCTTCGGCTCAATGGAGAAGAAACAGCTTATGCGCTTCTTCTATCTTTCCGACAACAACCTTGACAACGATATAAACGTCGGCTTCCATTCTCATAACAACCTGCAGTTTGCTTATTCAAACGCCCAGACTCTTATCGAGATGAATACTGACAGAAATCTTATCCTCGACTCCAGCATTATGGGTATGGGCAGAGGCGCAGGTAATCTCAATACCGAGCTTATTGTAAAATATCTTAACGAAAAGTACGGTGAGCATTACAGAATAACACCTTTGCTTAACGTTATCGACGAAGTTTTAGAGCTTTTATACAAGGAAAATTATTGGGGCTATTCTCTCCCCAACTACCTTTCCGCAAAGCATAACTGTCACCCCAACTACGCAAATTTCTTAAGCAAGAAGGAAACTCTTACTGTTGAAAATATCAATAAGATATTTGAGTCAATGCCGATGGAAAAGCGTTGCGATTTCGACAGAGCCTATATCGAGCAGGTGTATAATGACTTTATGGAGCAGGGAAACAGCAGAGCCGCCCAGTATGAAATGCTGAAAAGCAAGTTTATGGGCAAGACCGTTCTGCTTATAGCTTCAGGTCAGTCTATAGACAGTAACGCCGACAAGATTGCTTCAGCGGCAAAGGATGCAGACACCATAAGCATTTCTGTTAACTTCCTCTATCCTGATATAGATGTGGATTACGTATTTATGAGTAATCTCAAAAGATACCAGGAAATGATGAATGCCGACACGGGACTCAGCAATACCAAGGTGATAGCGGTTTCCAACATTCCTGTTGATAGCTATAGCCTTAAGGTATCCTATAACGAGTATAAGATGAGCATACCCGAAATAAGTGATAATTCAGGTCTTATGCTTATAAAACTGCTTATAAGACTTGGTGTTTCAAAGGTTATTATAGCAGGTATGGACGGCTATACCGACGACGAAAAGAAAAACTATACAAGCTATCAGCTTTCCTTTGCAAAGAAAAAGGATGAAATAAAGCAGATAAATACCTGTATAGAAAATACTCTTCGTGATTATAAAAAGGTAGTGGATATCGAATTCATAACTCCCACTATCTATAATACGGATAAGTAAAAATGAATGCCTTTGTGGTTTTTATCACAAAGGCATTCAGCGTGTAGACAAAGTCTTGTCTACACGCTGTCAGACGATAAAAAACGCACGCAGACGAGGAAACTGACGCTGTCGGCGTACGATGGTACGGTAAGCGTCAGTTGACGAAGTAAGCAAAAATGCTTTAGGGAAGCCGTTTTCGGCTTCCCTAAACTTTTGTATTAATGTTTTGTATGCTCGCAAGATAAGTACAGAATTTTACGCATTTTTGCGGTGCGTGAGTTTGTCTTCAGTCTGAATGCCTTTGTGGTTTTAACCACAAAGGCATTTCTATTCGCTTAACAGCTTTTTTAAATATTCCTTATCGCAAAGGGCGTATTTCAAGGGTGCTACCGCATCCTTGACGTCAATTTCCCCGAGATATCCGTATTTCTTTCTTATCATATCATAATCAGTCGCAAAGGCTGTCGCTCCGTCTGAAATCCCTGCTTTCCCGCTGATTTCGTAAAGGCGGATATTTGATTTACAAAGGTAGTAAAAACTCTCCTCTTTACGTCTGCAGAGCATTTCATCACTACCGCAGTAAGCGGAAATATACCCCTCCCGAACGCTTTCGTTATCGGAAATTTCCGTCTTATTGTTCTTATAAAGACTGTCGTATACCGCCTTTATAATCTCCTTTTGTTCCCCGCAAAAGCTGATTTTATCCGTACCGTGCTTTTCTGAAAGCCCGTTTATAAAACTGCAGAAGCCGTAAATCAGAATACCCACACAGTTATATCCGAAGCAGAAGTATTTATCATACTCCTCTTCACTACCGTACATTTTCTTATTGACAAGACCTGCCCAGACAGTTCTGATAAGGGGCGTCATTTCTTCCGTGCGGTAGATATTGCCCTTCTTGTCGGGATTTACACAACGAAAAGCGGTGATGCCATGCTTCTGTGCATTTTTTATATCGGAATGCTCGTTGTCACCTATATGGGCAAAGCTCTTTGCTTCCTGCTTCATTTCCTTTAAAAGTCGGTATACGCTGCCCTCTGCCTTTGATTTTGATATATCGCAGGATACTATTATTTCACTTTCCGAAACGTCATATCCGCACTCTATCAGAAGCTCCCTCATATACTCCTCGGGCAGATACATATCGCTTAATATCATCGGCTTTTTACCCGACCTTAATAAGCTGTCCCAGACCTTTTTCATATAGGGATTTGCATAGCAGAAGCTCTTTTCGGCTATAAGCTCCTCGCTTATAATTTCATCCCTTGAAAGTCCCGTTGCTTCGCAGACCTTGTCTGCAATTTCCTCTATATTTACTTCATAAGTGCCTGAAAGGGAATGCTTATCCTTTCTTGCTGATGCTTCCGCCTCGGTCCTTATTCTGCGATAATCGGAGATACCAAGCCCTTCTCCCACGAAATAAAAGACGTCGGCTGGTTTTGAAAGGTATCTGTAAATAAGGGTATCGAATACGTCAAAGCTGATGATATCATATTCCGCAAGACTTCTTGCAAGCTCTGTGGCTGATACTGAAGGAATACTGCTTTCGCACAGGGGCAGAACGCACTTTCCCTTCGGTAGCTTTATTTCCTCGCTTCTGTCCCTTAAAACGTAGTAGCCGAAATTGAGCTTTAAAAGATATGCCGTCTTGCCCACTTTCCCCGCTCTTTGTCCTGCGTCACTTTCGGTATATGCAGTGTATTTTCTTTTTATCAGCTCTTTTTTGTTTATGAGAATATCGGATACCTTTTGCTTAAGTCCCATTATGCATATACCTCCTTTTCTGTAATTATATTAATTATATCACTTTGAGATAAAAAATACAATATCTTTCCCTTGCAGATTTCCCTCGGATATGCTATACTTATTCTGTCGGATAATGCATAATCCGATAGCTTGTTTCATACATTGTACAAAAAGTACATACCGAAAGGATAAATGCTATGAACAAGTACGTAAAGAAGCTGAAAACACGCATTCCCGCCCTTATTTTACTGCTGGGCTGTTTTACTGTGATAGCCGTAACCGCCGACTTTTCGGGAAATTCCGTGAGGGCTTCGGGCGGCAGACTTACCGAGAAAAAGACTATCGTTCTCGATGCGGGACACGGCGGTATGGATAGCGGTGCAGTAGGAATAAACGGCGAGCTTGAAAAGAATATAAATCTTGAGATAGTAAGAGATCTGAGGGATATGCTTACTCTTTCCGGCTTCAACGTGGTACTGACACGAAATGCGGATAAATCCATCCACGACAGCGGTGTGACGGGTATCAGAAATCAGAAGATATCCGATATGGAAAACCGCCTTGAGATTGTAAAAAGCTATAAGGACGCTCTGTTTTTCTCAATTCATCAGAATAAATTTACCGATCCTGAATATTTCGGAGCACAGATATTCTATAACGAAAACAACCCCGACAATATGCTTTTGGCACAGATAATGCAGGATAATTTCAAGGTGATACAGCCGCAGAATAACAGAGAAATAAAGCTCTCGGGCGACGAGCTTTATCTTTTCAAGGATACTATGATACCTGCCGTGCTTATCGAATGCGGCTTTCTTTCAAATGAGCAGGATGCACAGAATTTAAGTAATGAAGAGTATCAGCATAAGGTGGCGTTTGTGATATATAACGGCATAATAAGATACTATCAGACGGTAAACGGAAGAACTGATACCGAGGTTATGAATTACGATAATTCGCTTAATATATATGACGATCTGAAATAAAAAGGACTGATAAAAATGGCAAAGACTAAAACTGTATATATCTGTAACGAATGCGGACAGCAATATCCCAAATGGGCAGGCCGTTGTAACGCCTGCGGAGCCTGGAACTCCCTTGAAGAAGAGGTAGTGGTAAAGCAGAGCGGTACCGCTTCGGTAAAGGTGGGAAGCCTTAAGCTGGACAGTATAAATTCCATGAGCTTTAAGGATGAAACAAGATACCCCACAGGTATGGGTGAGCTTGACAGAGTGTTGGGCGGAGGACTTGTAAAGGGTTCTCTGGTGTTGCTCAGCGGAGATCCCGGTATCGGAAAATCCACGCTTTTACTACAGATATGTAATAGTCTTGCAAATGATAAAAAGGTGCTTTATATTTCAGGTGAAGAAAGTGAAAGACAGATAAAGCTCCGTGCCGACAGACTGGGCGTTTCGGCTGACGGACTTTATATAAGCTCCTGTACCGACTGTGATACCATTATCGCAGGCGTTAAGGAGGAAAAGCCTGACGTAGTTATAATCGACTCGATACAGACTATGCAGATGTCAGAAATCCAGTCAGTGCCCGGCAGTCTTGTTCAGGTAAGAGAATGCACCAACGCCTATATGCAGATGGCAAAAAGCCTTGATATATCGGTATTTTTAGTAGGCCATGTCAACAAGGACGGCGGCATTGCAGGACCTAAGGTGCTGGAGCATATAGTTGATACCGTGCTTTATTTCGAGGGTGACAAGCAGTTAAGCTACCGCATTTTAAGAGCGGTAAAGAACCGCTTTGGCTCCACTAACGAGATAGGCGTATTCGAGATGCGCGACAAGGGACTTTTTGAGGTGGAAAACCCCTCTGCTATGCTTTTATCAGGCAGACCTGCAGGCGTCAGCGGAATTACCGTTTTATGTACTATGGAGGGTAGCCGCCCGATATTAGCGGAGGTACAGGCGCTGGTCAGCAAGACCGGTTTTTCCGCCCCCAGAAGAGTATCCGCAGGCTTTGACTATAACAGACTCTGCGTACTTTTGGCGGTACTCGAAAAAAGAGCGGGACTTTTATTCGGCGCATACGACGTGTATATAAATATTATAGGAGGCCTTAAGATCGACGAGCCTGCAAGCGATCTTGCGATAGCGCTTGCGCTTTATTCGGGACTGCTTGACAAGGATATAGGCGATGACGTGGCGGTATTCGGCGAGGTAGGCCTCGGCGGCGAAATAAGAGCGGTATCCCATATAAGAAAAAGAGTGAGAGAAGCGGCAAGAATGGGCTTTGAGAAGTGCATAGTACCGAAATCCTCTCTTAAGGATCTTGATAAAAGCGAGGACTACGGCATAAGCATCTTCGGTGCGGCAAATATAAAGCAGGCATTCAGCGTTATCGAGGCTATCTCTAAAATAAAGGAAGAATAATAAATGAAGCTCACTGATATAGGAACAATTAAAAATCTATTTGAAAAGCACGGCTTTTCCTTTACAAAATCTTTAGGGCAGAACTTTCTGATAAACCCCTCCGTCTGCCCGAAAATAGCGGAGATGGGCGGTGCAGGTAAGGAGGTCGGAGCTATCGAGATAGGCACGGGTATAGGCGTGCTTACAAGAGAGCTTGCCGAAAGATGTAAAAAGGTAGTGGCGGTAGAGATAGATACCTCGCTGAAGCCTATTCTTGAAGAAACTCTTGCAGATTACGATAACGTAGAGGTAGTCTTTGCCGACGTACTGGAAACCGACCTGAACACTCTGATAAAGGAAAAATTCGGTGATATGGAGGTTATCGTCTGCGCAAATCTGCCTTATTATATAACCTCTCCCGTTATTATGAAGCTGCTGGAAGAAAAACTCTCTATAAAAGCGATAACGATAATGGTACAGCTTGAGGCGGCAGACAGAATATGTGCAAAGGTAGGCAGTCGGGAATGCGGAGCGATAACTGCGGCAGTAAACTATTATGCAAAGCCTGAAAAACTCTTCAGGGTAAACCGAGGCTCCTTTATGCCAGCTCCCAACGTCGATAGTGCGGTAATAAGCATAAAGCTATATGACGAGCCACCCTACAAGGCGGATAACGAAAAGCTCTTTTTTGAGGTTATAAAGCAGAGCTTTTCCCAGAGAAGAAAACAGCTTATAAACCCCGTGTCCTCCTTCTTTAAAATTTCAAAGCAGGAGCTTTCATCTGCTATGGAGCAGTCAGGGTTAAAGCCGTCTGCCAGAGCCGAGGAGCTTTCTATGAACGATTTTGTAACACTTTATCGCATTATAGAAAAGCTTAAGGGTTAATGACGAAATCGACTTTTCCTGTACTTTCTTATGACAAAATCCCCTTTACGAATAGTGTAAAATAAGACGCAAACGACAGAAATCTGTCTGCGTCTTTTTTTATTTCGGGAGGTTTAAAATGCAAAGAGGAACAGCAAAAAAACGAAGACTTACCGTAAGCGGATATCTGGCGGTGACAAACGTTGCCGTAATAATTCTGTCTGCGGTGATTTCGATGAGTGAGATAATGGGGAAACCCTCTCCCTTTTCCGCACCCTTTGTGGCAACGCTTACGGGAATACATTCTATATCCGCCTTTGTCGGTAGTGTGGCAGGCTTTTTTATTGCGGGAGATTACGGCAATGCAATAATAATATGCTCATCTCTGCTATCAGTTATGGCGGTAAGGCTGATGCTGAAAAAAGAAAACGGCAGGGGAGAAAGCGTAATAATGGCGATAACCTGCGCCGCTTCGGTCTTTACTGCAAACGCCATAACCTCGTCGGGCGTCAGCGAATTTCTCGGATGTGTTGCACTTGCCCTGCTTTCAGGCGGTGCGGCTCCCGTCTTTATGCACCTGAAAAAGCTGTATATGGCAAAGGAGCTTTCCGAGGTCACGATAAAGAATAACCCTGTCGGACTTATTTCTGTAATGACAGGCGGCGTTGTTGCTATCAGTATACTGTCCGCCTACTCCCTCGGAGTATTCAATCTCGGTATAATATCCTCCGTGGCGGCGTCTTGCTTCGTGGCGGTGAGATTCGGAAGCGGAGCGGGTGCGATAGCGGGAAGCGTAAGTGCCATAGGCTCGTTTTTAGGAGCGGGTACATATCCGCATCTTGCGGCGGTACTGTCAGTAGCGGCGGCGGTAACAGGACTTGTAAAGGATGGCAGAAAGATAAATGCGGTATCGGTGATGATTCTGACCTCGGTGCTGTGTACAGTTCTATTCGTTATGGATAACGATAATATAGGACTTACCGCAAACGTTTTTATGGGATGCGCTCTCTTTATGACTATACCTGAAAAGTATCTTATAAACGGAGAAAGCCTTCGCAGAAAGGTTTATAGCGACAACAATATAAGAGAGCTTTTCGGACATCGTCTGCTCTTTGCAAAAAATGCCATCAACGAGGTCAGAAAAACCATAGATATGACTGCCGAAAAGCTGGAGGAGGAAAGCAGACGGGATATCAGCTTTGTGTACAATTCCGCCTGCGACGAGATTTGTCGCAAATGCCGCTATAATATGCAATGCTGGGGCAACGAATACAGCGACAGTATCAAGCAGTTTTCTTCTCTTTTAAAGAAGCTGCGGGAGGGTGAAGCTATAGACGAGGGTATGTTCGTAGCACCGATAAAGGACAGATGTACGAGAAAGACAGAGCTATGCGAGGAAATGACAAGACTTTACCGCACCTACGTATCTTCTTTATCGGGCAGACGCAGAGTGGCACAGATGCGTAGTGTACTTACGGTCCAGCTTTCCGCTACCGAAAAACTGCTTTCCAGCCTTGCCGATGAAACCAGAGAGG
>JAFQUH010000189.1 GCA_017408635.1 Ruminiclostridium sp.
CGGGAAAATCCTTCTGCTGCTGGAGAAGACGCTTTTCCATCACCTCACGAAGCTCCTCAACGGAGTTTTTCCGTGACATATCTATATCGTCCTCTTCCTTTTCGGTGAGTTTTTTCATCTTCGCATAATGGATATTTTCGCAATGCTCCATCAGTATCTGCTTATCGCCCTTCCAGGAATAACCGCCGTGCTTGTCGCTGTAGCTACAGTCCCCCTGCTCCTTGTAGCAGGCTCTGTGATAGGGCGCTCCGCAATCGGGACACACTACCACGTCGTCAGCCTCTTTAAAAGCCACGCCGCATATGGGACATTTTTCGTCTGTATATATTTCTCTCATTACGTCATTTCCCTCTTTTTGTTCTCATTAAAGCTATATTTAATATATTGTATCACAAAACTACTGAAAATTCAAGTATTGATACCCGCTCTTTTTTCGGTTCTGAAACGCTTCGGAGTGACGCCCTTATATTTCTTGAAGCTCTTTATCATATGACTGCAGTCAGAATAGCCTGTTTCGTTGCTGATATAGGTCAGATCAAAGTCGGTATAGAGCAGAAGCTCCTCCACCTTGTAAAGCCGTATCTCCTCTATATATTCCTTACAGGTCTTGCCGTAGACCTGAAGGAATTTCTTTGCAAAATAGGAATAACTCATACGGCATTCTCTTGCAATCTCCTCTACGGTCACGCCCTCGCTGATATGATCGTCTATATACTCGGTTATATTGTTGATATCGGGACTGTTGTCATCGGCGTATATTTCATTATCAATGGTAAAGCCGGCTCTCTGCCAGATGCGAAGTATCCTTATAAGCAGAGAATATATACGGGATTTTACTATAATATCACTTCCGTAGCCACGGCCGTGAGCCTCGCTTATACACTCTCTGAATATTTCCTCTGCCTTTACCTCATTGCAGATTCCCTCAGGGAACATTATCTCCATTTCCCTTTTCTGCGCACTATGGAAGATACTGCGGAGCTTTGGGGCGTAGTCAGAGGTCATATTCAGTCGGTTTATATCAAACTTCATTACGGCATAAAATAGTTTTTTACCGTTAGCACTATGAATTGAATGTACCGTTCTTGGATGGAAAAATATCATTTCTCCCTCGCTCACTATATAGCGACGCTCTCCGCAGTACATATCGGCACAGCCCTCTATGATGTATATCATCTCCGCAAAGTAGTGCCAATGGGGTTTTACGGGAAAGCTCTCGCAGTTTGCGTCGAAATAAAAGCACTCTACGGGTGTCCTTAAAACGTCGGATTCTTCAAAAAGAAAGTGCATATAAAAACCTCCTACAATAGATTTTTACAATTTATTTGTGAATTTATTATAGCACAAGTAAAAGAGAAATGATATACTTTTCTTAAAAATTAAGTAGCATTTTTCTGACTTTTTTCAGGAAAACTGTAACGAAAGGACATATTACAATGGATTTCATAAAAGGAGTGACCTTTGCTCCCTTCGCTCCCAGAGGCACTTTTGAAAAGGACGAGGCCTATGATAGTCTTGACAATCTGGTAAAGCTCACAAATGCAGATTTTATAATCCTCGTTCCCAATGGACTTCAGGATACTCCCCAGTCGGAGAATATAGATTTCAGCTCCTGCGCTACGTTATCCGACGAGGAGCTTATAAAGATGATACGCTATGCAAAGGAAAAGCATAACTTAAGAGTATGCTTAAAGCCTACGGTAAACTGCCGTAACGGTACATGGAGAGCACACATAAACTTCTTTGACGAAGATGTTATCTGCGAGCCTAAATGGTGTAACTGGTTCAGATCATACACAGAGTTTCAATGCCATTACGCAAAGATAGCACAGCAGGAAAAATGCGAGATGTTTATTGCGGGCTGTGAAATGGTGCAATCGGAAAAAAGAGCGGCTGAATGGCGTCAGGTGATCTCTGAAATCCGCAAGGTATACAACGGACTCGTTTCCTATAACACGGATAAATATCAGGAGCATAACGTAAGCTGGTGGGATGCGGTGGACGTGATATCCTCCAGCGGATACTACCCCATAAACGACTGGGAAAACCAGCTTGACAGAATCGAAAAGGTAGTAAAGAAGTTTGACAAGCCCTTCTTCTTTGCAGAATGCGGTTGTATGTCGGTAAAGAACGCAAACCTCGTTCCTAACGACTGGTCGGTAAGAGGCGATATAGATCTCGAGGGACAGGCGGACTGGTACAAGGCTATGTTTGACGCCTGCGACAAGAGAGAATGGGCAAGAGGCTTCTGCATATGGGACTGGACCTGGCGTCAATACCCCATAGAAAAGGCACAGACTCACGGCGGCTACGATATATACGGCAAGACTGCCCAGCAGGTAGTCAGAGAATATTACGGCAGTAAATAAATCAAGATAAACTTTTTATTCAGAAAGGAAAACGGTATGGATAATTTCAGCTTTTACAGTCCTACGGAATTCGTATTCGGCAAGGACACAGAAAATGATTGCGGCAGATACGTAATTAAGCACGGCGGCAAAAGAGTACTTCTTCACTTCGGCGGCGGCTCTGCGGTAAAATCGGGACTTCTCGGCAGAGTAAAGAAATCCCTTGAGGATTGCGGTATATTCTACACCGAGCTTGGCGGAGTAAAGCCCAACCCCCGTGACAGTAAGGTATACGAGGGCATTGAGCTTTGTAAAAAGGAAAATCTCGACTTTATCCTTTCTGTAGGCGGCGGCTCGGTAATAGACAGCGCAAAGGCTATTGCGGCAGGTGTATGCTACGATGGTGATTTCTGGGACTTCTACTGTGGCAAGGCGGCTATAAAGGCGGCTTTACCCGTAGCTACCATTCTCACCATTGCGGCGGCAGGTAGCGAAGGCTCCGGCGACTCGGTAATCACAAAGGAAGACGGAATGGAAAAGAGAGGAGCAGGCTCCGATTTATTAAGACCGAGATTTTCTATCTTAAATCCCGAGCTTACCTTTACCCTTCCCCCTTATCAGACAGCCTGCGGTGCAACCGATATTATGGCTCACGTATTTGAAAGATATTTCACCAACACAAAGGAAGTTGAGATAACCGACAGACTCTGTGAAGCGGTGCTTATGACAATGGTAAAGGAAACTCCCAGAGTCATTGCCGATCCCGAAAACTACGAGGCAAGAGCAAATATCATGTGGGCAGGTACGGTAGCGCACACGAATATCGTCGGCGTAGGCAGAAGTCAGGACTGGAACAGTCACGGCATCGAGCATGAATTATCAGGTATGTACGACGTGGCACACGGCGCAGGTCTTGCGGTAATAATGCCCGCCTGGATGGAATTCGTATACAAGCACGACGTTATGAGATTCGCACAGATGGCAGTAAGAGTATTCGGTTGTCAGATGAATTTTGAGAATCCTGAAGCAACAGCTCTTGAAGGTATAAAGCGTTTCCGCCGTTTCTTACACGATATCGGAATGCCGATAAACTTTAAGGAGCTTGGCGCAAGGGAAGAGGATATCCCCACACTTGCAAGAAATATGGGTATCAAGGACAAGACCTGGGGCTTTGTAAGACTTTCCGAAGAAGACGTAAGAGCTATCTACACAATTGCGGCTAAAGCAGAGCTTTAAGGAGGAAATATGAAAAAAGCGTTATTCATAGGCGGTACAGGTACTATCAGTATGGCTATCACAAGACAGCTGGCAAGTAATCCCGACTGGGAGCTGTACCTTATCAACAGAGGCACAAGAACTGCAGAATTACCTGAAAACGTGAAGGTTATAAATGCGGATATCAATAACGAGGCTGAAGCGTCGGCGGCTCTGGGCGACATGGAATTTGACACGGTATGTGATTTCATCGGCTTTGTACCCGCCCAGCTTGAAAGAGATTACAGACTCTTTAACGGCAAGGTAAAGCAGTTTATGTATATAAGCTCTGCATCTGCTTATCAGAAGCCTTTATCCGACTATCGCATAAACGAAGGTACTCCCCTTGCAAATCCCTACTGGGAATATTCAAGAAATAAGATAGCCTGCGAGGAATTCTTAATGAAGATGTACCGTGAAAACGGCTTCCCTATAACTATCATCCGTCCCAGTCACACCTATGATGAAAGAAGCATTCCTTTAGGCGTTCACGGTGACAAGGGTAGCTGGCAGGTAGTAAAGAGAATGATGGAGGGTAAGCCGGTTATCATTCACGGCGACGGCACTTCCCTCTGGACTATGACCTTCAACACAGACTTTGCAAAGGGCTTTATCGGTCTTATGGGCAACATCCACGCTATAGGCGAAAGCTTCCAGATAACGACGGACGAAACTCTTACCTGGAATCAGATATACACGGCTATCGCAGATGTTCTGGGCGTAAAGCTGAATGCATACTACGTACCCTCCGATTTCCTTCATAAAGTAAGCCATTATGATTTCAACGGCTCACTTATCGGAGATAAGGCAAATTCCGTAGTATTCGACAATTCAAAGCTCAGAAAAGCAGTACCTACCTTTAACCCCGAGGTAAGATTCGACCAGGGTGTGAGAAAGGTTATAGAACACGTTCTGGCTCACAAGGAATTACAGGTAGAGGACGAAGAATTCGACAAGTGGTGCGATAAGGTTATTGCGGCACTTGAAAAGGCAAAGGCAGAAATTTTAGCATAAGAACACAATACGGAAAGGAAAGTAAACCAATGGTTAATGTTAAAAACAGATGGGCGTTCATTACAGGTGCCGCAAGAGGTATCGGCAGACTGACGGCTTTATTTATGGCACAGCAGGGTTGTAATCTTATTCTCCATAGCAGAAATAAGAGCCACACAGAAAAGCTTTTAGAAGAAGTAAAGGCACTTGGCGTAGAGGCTTACGCCGTAGCGGCAGAATTATCAGATCTTGACTCCGTAGCCGCAATGCTGGATGAAATCGACAGCTTCGGTGTTGACGTTGATATCGTACTCAACAACGCAGGTATGCAGATTGCCTACAGAACGGAATATTTCAATACTCCCGTTTCCGACTATACAGAGAGCTTCAAGATAAACACGATTGCTCCCGCTATGATATGCTATCACTTTATGCCTAAAATGATAGCAAAGGGCTTCGGCAGAATCTTAAATACCACAAGCGGTATCGCTTTAGAGCCTCAGCAGGCAGGTTATTCTGCAAGTAAGGCGGCACTTGACAAGATTACTATAGATTTAGGCTCTACAGTAAACGGCACAGACGTAATGATAAACCTTACCGATCCCGGCTGGTGCAGAACAGATCTTGGTGGACAGCACGCCCCCAACGCTCCCGAAAGCGCTATCCCCGGTATCGTGGTAGGTGCATTTGTTGACGATAAGAAATCAGGCAGATTCTTAGGCGCTCAGAACTTTGCAGGTATGACTCTTGAAGAGGCAGTAGCAAAGGCAGAAAGAGAATTCGACGCACCCTACGGAAAATAAGTATAGGAAAGGGAGGTTTTTATGGATTGGATGTTACTCGGTTTTTTTACCGATGACACGGAATTTCCCTTCCATATAGGTTATGGACACCACGAGGACGACGGTATGTTCATGCACGTACATAAGGACTTTTCCGAGCTTGTTATCGTACTTGACGGAAAAGCGGTGCATAAGGTAGGCGACGAAACCTTTGATATCAGCAAGGGTGACGTCTTTGTCGTCGGAAGCGAGGTAGCACACGGATACACGAATGCAGAAAATTTCAGAATCTGCAACGTGATGTTCGATCCTAAAATGCTGATGTCATATGATATCAGGAAATACCCCGGGTTTCATTCACTTTTTGTGATAGAGCCGCACTTTATCAAAACACAGGGGTATCAGAATAAGCTAAAGCTGAATATGAAGGAATTCAATGCTCTTGAAAGCCTTATAGAAACAGCGGTAAAAGAATATGAATCGGAGGAGCCGGGAAAGAAAACACTTGTTCTTTCTTACTTTTTACGAATGGTAGTAGAATTATCAAGACAGTACACCTGTACTGAAACTCACGACAACAGCGATAAGATCGACGGAATTGCCTATGCGGCGGCACATATGGAAAATCACTTTACAGAGGACGTGTGCATGAACGATCTTTTATTGCTTTCCCATTATTCACAGAGACATTTTATAAGACTTTTTTCAGAAGCCTACGGAGTAACCCCTCACAGATATCTCCTGCAGCTGAGAATCAAGCACGCCTGCACCTTACTTACGGAAACCTCGTATTCAATGGGCGAAATATCCGCAAAATGCGGCTTTAACGATCCCAATTACTTTGCGAGAATTTTCAAAAAATATGTTTCAGTGTCGCCTGTGAGCTACAGAAACAGTAATCGTAAGGGAAGATAAACTGTATAACTAAAACCCCGTCGTAAAGACGGGGTTTCAGACTGAAGACAAACTCACGCACCGCAAAAATGCGGGAAACTTGCAACGAGTTTGCGACTATACAAGAAATAGCAATATAAAAGTTTCAGGGAGCCGTTTCGGCTCCCTGATTTTTTGTCAATCAGCATACCTCATCCGGCTTCAATACAGATACTGCCCCGCCTGAACACGCCACATTTCAGCGTACTTGCCCTTGCGGTTGAGCAGTTCAGCGTGACTGCCTTCCTCGATAATTCTGCCTTTTTCAAGCATATAGATACGGTCGGCAATTCGTGTAGTTGATAGTCTGTGAGAAATGAATATTACCGATTTATGCTCCGCCGCCGTCAGCATTGAGTGGTTGAGGTGATATTCGGCAATAGGATCAAGGGCAGAGCTTGGCTCGTCAAGGATAATAAGATTTGCGTCTTTGTAGAATACACGGGCAACAGCGAGCTTCTGTCCTTCGCCGCCTGAAAGATTTACGCCATTCTCTTCAAACTCGGTGGTGAGGTTGGTCTGAAGTCCGTCGGAAAGCGTTTCAAGACGTTCGTTAAATCCGCTCTTTTCAATAGCCTTTACAACATCCTCATCCTTGCCCTTTTCGGCAAAATCGAGCAGTACGTTTTCCTTTACCGTTGCGGCAAAAATCTTGAAATCCTGGAATACGGTGCCTATTTTTCTGCGGTATTCCTCTACGTCATATTCCTTGATATTCACTCCGTCAAGAAGTATCTCGCCCTCGCTTACGTCATAAAGTCGCATAATAAGTTTTATCAGCGTTGTCTTACCTGCACCGTTGTAGCCTACTATTGCAATCTTGCTATAGGGGTTTATTTTCATACTGATATTGTTTAAGATATAGCCGTCCTTTTCGTTGTAACCGAAGGAAACATTACGAAGCTCGATTTCCGTAGGCTTTTCGGGGAGCGGCTTCTTGTCTGTGCTGACGATCTTCGGCTGGATGTCAAGAAAATTCTTCATTTTCTCTACGTACATACTGATCTCTTCCATTTTAGGAATTACGTCCGAAAACTGCCTCATACGGTTTTTCATACGGTTAGCCGTACCTCGCATTACCGCAACGTTACTGTAGGAAATTCTGTGAAGCACCGCCGCAGAGTATACAAGATATACCATATACACAACGTCAATAAGGAAGCCGTTACAGATATAATCCTTGAGCAGTTGTAATCCGAAACGCTTACCTGCGTTCTTTTTATCGATGTTCAGCACCTTGTCGTTGGTTTCATCAAAATCCTTTAACAGCTCGTCGGATACCTCGGTGTTGAGTCTTACTTCCTTTGCATAGTCATTGAGATAAAATACACGGTTTACGTAACCGAGCTTTCTCTCGTGAGGATTTTTTTCGTTTCTGATTTTAAAATTCAGCTTATTGAGAGCCTTGCCCGACCATAAGGATGCCGCAAAGGATATAGCGATAAAGATAAAGGAAACAGGATCGTTTCCGATAAAGAATGCACCTGAAAGCACTATTGAAACAAGTCCCGTGCAGAGGTTTGTGATAAGGGTGAAAATTCGTCCTATCTGATTATCCACCTCGGAAACGGACAACACATAATCGTTATAGAATTCGGGGTTATCGTAGCATTCAAGGTCAATTTCCTTCGCCTTATCAAACATCATCTGCTTTATTGCCTGCTTTATTTTAGGCTGTGCCTTCTGCTGTAGCTTCTGATACAGAAATGCATTGAACAAAAGTCCCAGCACAACAAAGGCGAGAAGCGATAAAAGGAAGATTGCCGCCACCTCAAAGGGTCTGCCGAATTCGGCACATTCTAAAACAAAGTTAAGTGCAAGCGTAAACTCGAGGAACACCACAAGCTCGTTTCTTATAGCCTCGATTATGTAGCATATCATATAGCCCGGAGCGGCTTTGTAGCATATTCTGAACAGCCACAGATTGTCGGCTAATAATTTCTTGAACTTTTTCATACTGCCACTCCTTCCTTGTAGTTTTCATCAGCGAGATAATTCTGTGCCTGCTTTGTGAACATCTCGCAGTATTTTCCGCCCATATCCATAAGCTCACGGTGAGTACCCTGCTCGATGACAGTGCCGTTTTCAAGCATAAATACCTCGTCTGCATCCTTGACAGAGGACAGGCGGTGAGAAATAAACAGGGTTATGTGTCCCTTGCTTTCATCCATAATGCCCTTATAAAGATCGTATTCAGCGATAGGATCAAGAGCGGAGCTTGGCTCGTCAAAAACCTTAACAGAAGCCTGTTGTGCAAATGCACGGGCAACAACTATCTTTTGTTGTTCACCGCCCGAAAGCACCGCTCCGTCATTATCGAATTCCTTTGTCATAATGGTGTTCATACCATTTGAGAGGGAGCTTATCTTGTCCCATACACCTGCACATTTAAGCGCACGCTCTGCCGTTTCATCGGGATCATCGAACTTTTCGCCCATAAGCACATTGTCCTTAACCGACATCGCCATAACCTTGTAATCCTGAAATGCGGCAGAGAACTGCTTGCGGTATGCCTTTAGGTTGTACTCCTTGATATTTATGCCGTTGACTAAAATCTCGCCGCTTGTGGGATCGTAAAGTCTGAACAATAGTTTTATGATAGTGGACTTACCTGCACCGTTGTGACCTACCAGAGCGCATACCTTATCGCCCTCGATCTTAAAGGAGAGATTATTGATAACAGGCTCATTTTCCTTGTATTCAAAGCATACGTTCTTAAACTCGATAGAGCGTATCTTTTCAGGCATTATGCCGTCCTGATCTTCGGGAATCTTCTCCTTGTACTCCATAAAGGTGCGGAAATATTCAAGGAACTGTCCGTTTTTCATAGCCTCTGTGATGTTATTGAACATACAGAACAGCATCCACGAGGAAGTGTTCATAGCCGAGAACATAATGGCAAGCTCGGCAAGGCTCATTGTCTGTGATATGATGGTGCGATAAGCAGAATAGATCATAATTCCCTCAAAAACAAGGGCGAAGGTGGTAACGTTCTGCGCCCAGTTGTAGACGATACCTTTCTTTGCGTACTTGTCAGCGACCTTTACGTTTCCGTCCATCGCCTTATTGTAACGACTCATCATAAGCTCGTGGATACTCGAATAGCGAATCTCCTTCGCATATTCAGCAAGGTGCATAACTCGGTTTACGTATTCGGCAATACGATTGTTCTTGACGGTATCCACATATCTTCCGCCCCATATCTTATTCATAAGTCTGCCGAAAACAAAGTTTCCGATAATGGGTGAGATTACGAACAGCACAGACCAGGGATCTATCGTAAACATCGACCAGAACGCCGCCAGCGCCGCAACCGCACCGAACAGGATATCGAAAAGCAGCTTGACCGAGGCGGTCATTTTGCTTGCCGAATTTTCCAGCGCCATCGTATAACGGTTATAGAACTCTGCGTCTTCAAAGCAACGAAGCTCAACATTACGAGCCTTGGCGTAAAGCCTTTTATAGAGAGTGCGGTATATTCTGTTGTCAGTATAGGGAATGACCGTTGCTTTAAGATAACTCCAGTATATTGCGAAGGAACAGCACGCTGCAAAGCATATTCCGATAAACAGCATTATCTCCTCAAAGGGCGCTTCTCTTTCTATCGCACCGATAACGTAGCGAAGGAAAAATATTGCCATAAATATCCACTCCGCATAGCCTGTTATATTATCTATTATCATATGAATGATACGGCTCCTGCTGATACTCCATACCGTTTTTACGGCGTAGAAGTTATTTGCAAATATGCGGAATTTGCTTTCTTTTTTCTTTTTCATTTTTTCAGTCCTTTCTTTTGTGTGGTATATATAATTAATTATGTTTTTGATGCAAATCCTGCTTCCATAGTAAACGCTTCACGGAATCCCGCTCTGAAGCAGATATGTTCAGACGGTCCCGCCCACTGCCAGCACACAGGAAACTCATTTTCCTTGCAGTATTTCACCATAAAGCTGAGAAGCTCACTTGCATAGCCCTTTCCACGATGCTCCTTTGCGGTAACAATGTAATCAAAACGGGTATTGCCGTGTTCCGATTTGTGAATATCCGAATACACGACCGCCTTGCCGTCGAGATAACCAACAAAAAGATACGTTCCGTCCTGCTCTGTGCGTTTTTTGGTGACCTCTATCTCCCACGGCTCTCCGCTTGGTATAAGAATATCAGTTGCAACACGTTCATCCCATTCGTTTAAGACACGGATGTCAAGTCGTTTAGGTGTAACAATATTGTTTTCCGCCGTCAGAAGCATAACTCTGTGTTCGTCCTCGGCTGTATATGTATAGCCGTGTGCTTTCAGCGTTTCAAGGTTATTTCTGAAGTAGTCCTTTTCAAAGGGATGATATATCGAAGCCTTGATACCGAGCTTTTGGTAGAACTCGGTGATATCATCAAGAACTGCACCAAGATCAGTAATCTTTTCAGGGTAGATGCAGGCATGGTTTCCGTCATATGAATCCTTGTTGTCAGCCATATAGAAAAGGATTCCGTATTCCTTTTCTTCGTATGATGCAAAACGCTTGGGGAAATCGATCTCCTCCTGTTTTATTCCTTTTATGAAATATGTTTCGTTCAGCTTATCTTTCGTTAAGGGTATATTTGCATTTATTTCTTTTACGATCTCAACAACGGTAATATGCCCGTCAACTAACATTTCGTAGATAGGGCGTTCGTTTGAAATATCAGCTTTGTTTTCCCAGTAGATTTCCGCAAGACGTAGGTTTTCTTTTTTATCAATCTGTCCGTCAAAGCACTTTGTAGCGTCGCCTGTGAAGCAATTTCCTTTCACCTCAAGTTTTACTATACAGTATGTAGGTCTGCCTATCTGAGCAAAGAATTTGCCCCAGTTTTCAGCTTCCTCATAGGTTTTAGACACATACAGACAGCTCATCCGAGAGGGATATTGAGGGTATTTTTCCCGGCGGACTTCCTCTAATGCCAGTTCTCTTAATGCAACGGACGTGTGATGCTCCAGTTCGTCTGCATTATATCTTGATGGGTTTGCATAGATATCATTCACTATATCTATTTTTTCCTGTACTCTCTGATATACTCCGCTGTGATGTGTTTCATCGAATATAATTTCCTGACCAACATACATTGGTCTGTCTGTTACTACGTGATATACGTACATTTTTTATAATTACCTCCTGTCAATCAATACTACGCCTGTGACTCGATCTCCGTCACCTTTCTTAAAATGTCTTTATCAAGATTTTCTCTGCCGTATAAGTCCAGAAAATACTCGGTGTACTTGTCGGTTTTCAGATTATATTTCAGCGACCAGGTTGCCCAGTAAATATCTATATGCCTGTCACCTGCTCCAGCCAGTCCAACGTCTATGAACGTGCTGAATTTCCAGTCATCAAGTATTATATTAGGCAGACAGAAATCTCCGTGTATAAACGTGTCCTGCTTCATAAAGCTGAAATCGGCGTATGTTTCCATACACGAGGAAATCGGAACGTTTGCAATAGGTCTGCTGTGAAGGAATTTCATTGCTTCGCAAAGTACCTCGCAAAGTCTTTCGGGGTTGTTTAAATAATGAGTGCAGTCTTCACCCTTTGCAGGTCTTGTAACCATATAGTCTTTTTTGCCTGAAACGTAAGAAACAAGCTCAATTCCCATTCCATTACGATAAAACAACTTTGTCATTTCTGCATCCTTTAACAAGCTGTTCTTTTCAGCTATCTTGACGTAGTATCCATTGTCACTATATAGCACCGTCATTGTTGGATGGGAGCTGCTATCGTAAATGTTTGCATTTTCAAATATGTAATGAAGCTCGCTCGGAAAATCATTAATATTTATTTTAATTTCTGTCTTTTTCATTTTGTCCTCCTTTTCACTACGGATTATCTGTTGTCATTAACTATAACCGTAAACTCTTGTGGCATATCCTTTAACAGCTTTTTAGTGATAACAGGTCTTATATCATATTCGTCAATTTTATCAATAGGGATCCAGCACATCTTTTCCTTATCGCCGCCCGTTGTTATACTCGTCTTGTTGTATTCCTTCTTTGTCCTTGGCTTCATCAGGTAATAAAGCTCAAGTGTATGGCAGTCAAGTCCTTCTAATGCTCCGTCACCATCAAAGAAGTTTTCTACAAGACAAATCGGTCTTTCAATTACAAATTCGTCGCCTGTTTCCTCATATACTTCACGAAGTATGGCGTCCTCGGATTTTTCGCCTATATGGACTCCTCCGCCCACCGTGTAATAATAACCGCATTTTTCACCATAGGAAAACAATGCATATCCGTCAGATACGATTATTGCACCTACCCGATATCTGAACCAGTCCTTGCCCAGACAAAAGCAACAATCAAATTTCTTTTCCATAAAACCCTCCTAAAAAACAAAAACAGCGTGCACTTCATACAGAAATGCACGCCTTGAATGCTGATAATAACACATTATATTATAAAATAATGCGATTAACGGCAGACAAAGGTGTATTTCTGAATATAGCTGTAGCTGATGTGTGATGATAACGCTTAAACATATTGTCTGCCTCCTTTTTCAAAAATAATGTTCCTTTAGTATAGCACCGCAAACGTGATTTGTCAAGATTTTACGTTAAAATATTTTTATAACAAAAAAATTCTGACCGCTTTTGCCGAGGCGGTAAATTCCGACTAAAGCACCCGCAACGACAAAACACCTTACGGAAGTCGTCTTCCGTAAGGTGTTTTTAATTTTACTGTTTTACGTCGCCGTATACTATACCCATACCCACAGTACTCATATAGACTCTGCCGTAGGTGTTGAAGTCGCCGTGAACGAAGCCGCCGTTACCGGGACCACCGAACTGGTGAAGCTCGTCATTTATTCTGCTCCAGGTCTTGCCCTCGTCCTCTGACCAGTAGAGTCCAAGCTCCTCTTCGCCCTTGGGCTTGCCCCAGATGTAGATTACGTAGGGAGAGTTTTCGTCCTTGCCCTTGCCTATACCAACTGATAGGCAGGAAGAAACGGAATCAACACGGTTGAAGGTTTCGCCGTGATCGTCGGAGATCTGAAGTCCCATTGCCGCATAGTAGATTCTGCCCTCTGTATCGGGGGTTACTATAGGTCTTGTGGCTGTAAATACCGAAAGCTCACGGTTAGGCTTAAAGGTCTTGCCACCATCAGAGCTCATATAGAAATTTCCTGAGCTTGTAGCGTATACGTAATCGGGGTTTACAGGATCGGCAGAGATGAATGACGTAGCCATTCCGCCCTCGCTCTTGGTCCAGCTCATGCCCTTATCGGTAGTATAGTACATAAAGCCCATACCGTTTTCAGGTGCCCAGTAGAAGGTCTTTCCGTCTGCAGATACTCCTACCGCACCCTTATACGCCTTCTTCTTGCTCTCTAAAGGAGATACCTTGACATTTACCCAGGTCTTGCCTGCGTCCTCCGTGTACCAGAAGCCGGGATTTGACTCGTCACCGCCACACTTTACCCATACGTCAGGATTCTTTCTTGCTACTGCAATGCTTGTCATAGAGCCCGCGACACTGTTATGAACGTTACCGAAGGTGGTAGCGTCAGGCTGGCAGAAACCGTCGTAGTCACCTATAACGGAAACCAGCGGACCGTCTACGATGCTGACAAGCTCATAGGGTACTGTTTCTTCGATTCCCTTTGAATTGAAATAGAATTCAGGCTTATCGCTCCATATATTATCGCAGGCGAAAATGCCGTTACCGGATACTACCTTTATCTTATCGGGAGCATTGGGATCGATACACATAGAGCTGCACCAATGGATAGAGCTACTATTTATCCAGGGGATGCCGCCGTCGGACATCGTCATTACGTTATTGAGCAGCTTCCAGCTCTTGCCTCCGTCTGTGGTTACGTAGAATTCGTCACCGTATGCGCCGTTAGGCTGGGGAACGTAGAGGTTTTCGGTACAAGCCACCATCTTGTTTGCGTCCTCGGGATGTACCACCACGTCACCGAAGCCCTTCTTTGCAGGGCTGATATCGGTAAAGGTGTTTGCCGCAGGATCGTAAATCTGTATACCGCCCTTTACTCTGTCGTTGTTCCAGGGGCCTTCTTCGCTGGCGTATACTATAAGGAGCTTTCCGTTGCTCCACTTCATACGCTGGATCATCATATCCTTAGGCGCACCTGCTACCGCAGTCCAGCTGTTACCGCCGTCGGTGGATTTGTACAGATTATCCTCGTTCTTTCTTGAAATAGCCGCATAGATATCACCTGATGCGCTATCTATAACGATACTGCAGATACCGTTTGAGTTCGCAGTTTCCGTCTTTGTTCCCATATCAAGTGCAGTAAAGGTCTTGCCGCCGTCGGTGGACTTTATCATACCACCCGTTCTGCCGCCGATATAGATTATATCGCTGTTTTTGGGATCGAGTGCGATTCTTTCGCCGTTACCTCTGCCCATTCCGTTGCCGTGTACCTTTATGAGATCGGTAAGCTCTGTTCTTGTAAAGGTCTTGCCGTAATCATCGGATATCAGAAGACAGCTCTTTCCGTTGCTGAAGTATTCGGTACCTGCCAGCAGGTAGAGCTTATTCGGCTCGTTTTCTGCAAAGGCAAGTGCTTCTATACCAAGAAGACCTCTGTCCTCTTCGCTTATATCATAGGATACGCTTACCCATCTGTCAAGGCTTTTATCAAAACGATAGGCGCCGCCTACGTCTGTTCTTGCATAGTAGAGTCCATCTTCCTTTGTAGCAAAGACGCCTGATACAAAGCCGCCGCCACCCATAGCAACCTGACCGAATTCAAACAGAGTCTGACTGCCTGTGTTATTGTTATCACCCGAATTCACGTCTGACGTAACAGAGCTTGTGACAGAACTGTTACCTGTGGATTCGTTCTTATTTTCGGATGAAGTGGTATCCCCTGTGCAACCTGCTACGGTAAAAGCCGTTGCAACTGCCAGAAGGAATGCCGATATTCTTTTTAATTTCATCTGTTTTTCCTTTCTTTTTTCCTTATAAACTGTTATTAAAACGCCTATGTAAAGGTTTACATAGAATATTATGCATTATTTTGATTCTGTTTGCAATAGAAATTTCCGCTTTTTATTTAATATCTACAAAAAAATAATATGTAAGTTATACATTATCACAAATCGTAAAACCACAAAGGGCGAGGACTCACGGGAGTTTTTCTCTCGGGAGTCCTTTCAGACTGAAGACAAACTCACGCACCGCAAAAATGCAATTCTGCATCAACTTTTATGAGCAAATACAAAATTCAGTACAAAGGTTCAGGGGAGCCGTAAACGGCTTCCCCTGAAGCATTTTTGCTTACTTCGTCACCCACCCCTCAACGTACCATATGTACGCCTATCGGGGCGGTTTCCTTCTCTGCGTGCGTTTTTCATCGTCTGACATCTTGTAGTCAAATACTTTGACTACAAGATGCGAGGACTCCCGAGTCTTGTAACCTCGGGAGTCCTCTGTAGAAAGGAGTAATATGACAAACTTTCGGATTAGCTCATATCAATTAAATTTGCGGTACTGCTGTCTGTGGGCAACGCCTCTACGCTACGGAGCTTTTTTGTAATTGCTCTTGTTCTTGTACCCACCAGCTTTTCCAGATCCTCTTCCGCCTGCTTCATATGCTTCTGTGTGGCGGTAAGCACCTTTTCAAAGGTTTCAAATTCGCTCTTTACCGCACCCAGCACCTGCCATACCTCGTTACTGCGCTTTTCTATTGCAAGTGTACGGAAGCCCATCTGAAGACTGTTTAAAAGTGCCGCCATAGTGGAAGGTCCTGCGATATTGACGTTATATTCCCTTTGCAGAATTTCCACAAGTCCGTGATTTACGACCTCGGCATAAAGTCCCTCAAAGGGTAAGAACATAATAGCGAAATTCGTTGTATAGGGTGGCTTTATATACTTATCCCTGATGTCCTTTGCGCATTGCTTTATTCTTGCTTCGAGATTTCTGAAGGCAATTTCCACCTGTGCCTTATCGCCCATGCTATAGGCGTCCTGAAGTGCCGCATAAGTGTCACCGGGGAATTTCGAGTCTATGGGCAGGTACACCGTGCCGTTATCGTTTCCGGGGAGCTTTATCGCAAATTCGACTCTATCTCTGCTATCGGGGATAGTAGCTACCTCGGTATCGTACTGGTCACCATTAAGTATTTCGGAAATGATAGCGCCAAGCTGCATTTCGCCTAAAATACCCCTCGTCTTGACGTTGGAAAGCACCTTTTTAAGATCCCCTACGCCGCTGGCAAGACTCTGCATTTCGCCAAGTCCCTTGTAGACCTTTTCAAGCTGCTCGCTGACGGTCTTAAAGGAGCGGTTCATCTTTTCTTCAAGGGTGGTCTGGAGCTGTTCGTCAACCGTCTTTCTTATCTGTTCAAGGCGCTTGCCGTTATCGTCCTTTATCTCAAGAAGCTGACGGCTTACCGTTGCACGAATTTCAGAAAGAGCGTTGTTATTGCCCTGCTCAAAGCCCTGGAGTCTTTTTTCAAACTGGCTGAGCTGATTTGCAACACCCTCTGCGCTCTGCTTTTGCATAGCGGATAAGGTCTTAGCAAGCTCTGAAATGGCATTGTTATTGCCCTGCTCAAGTCCCTGAAGTCTTTTTTCAAGCTGGCTGAGCTGATTTGCCGTGCCGTCGGCACTCTGCTTTTGCGTATTTGAAAGCGCAATTCCCAGCTTATTTATCGATTCGGATATTTCAAGTCTTAACTGCGACTGTCTTTGCTCTTCGCCGGCTGTGATGCCGCCTACCGCTGACATAAGCACGGCGGTACGTTCCTTAAGCTCTGCCTGATTTAAGGCAAGAACCTTTATTTCCTCGGTCAGCTTATCGTTGTTATCATCCTTCTTGCCCGTTCTTATAAAAATAAGCACGCCAAGGGCAATAACTACGGCTATAAGAATTATAAGTAAGATCATTTCGGGTGACATATTTTTTACCTCGCTTTTTCTTTATGACCTTATTATACAAAAATCGCTGTACCTTTTACAGTACAGCGAAATATTTTTATTTATTTTTCGGCTTTTTTCTTTTCTTATCGTTTTTATGAAGAAGATATTCAAGACAGTCTATAAACGCCGTAACAGAGGCGCTGATTATATCCTTTGACGCACCGACCGTAGTCCATACGTCGTCACCGTCGGTACATTCGATAAGAACTCTGGTTACTGCGGCGGTAGAAATACCTGCGCCGATAACTCGTACCTTATAGTCGGACATTCGCATATTCTCGACCTCGGGATAAAATACGACAAGAGCCTTACGGAGTGCATTATCTATGGCGTTTACGGGGCCGTAGCCTTCGTCGGCGGTTATCTCGTAATTTTCTCCTACCTTTATCTTTACAAGAGCGGTAGCTTTTTCGGTCTTGCCGTTCTTGTCACGGGCGGAGATTATCTTGAAATAATCTATATGAAAATGAGGCTTGAACTGTCCTAACTCCTTCATAACCAGCATATCGAAGCTGGCCGCCGCCGCTTCAAACTGGAAGCCCTTTTCTTCAAGTTCCTTCACCTTCTGGGTGATGCTCAAGGTTTCGGGACTGTTCTTGTCAAGAGAAGAGTCAAAGCGCTTTATCGCAGATAGGATTGCCGCTCTGCCTGATACCTCGGAAAGCAGATATTTTCTCTCATTGCCTACAACGTCGGGAGAGATATGCTCAAAGGTTATGGGATTCTTTTCTACTCCGTCGGCATGCATTCCGCCCTTGTGGGAGAAGGCTCCGCTACCTACGTAGGGAGTCGTTGCCGCCAGCTTTATGTTGGCAACCTCGGCAATATATCTTGCGGTATCGGTAAGAGTCTGCATCTGGGCGGTGGATACTATCTTCTTCTTTTTCTTCAGCTGAAGGTTTCCTATGACTGTGGAAAGATTTGTATTTCCGCATCTTTCACCTATACCTACAAAGGTACCCTGAATATGTGTAGCACCCGCCTTGTGCGCCGCCATAGTGCAGGCTACCGCACAGCCGTTATCGTTATGACAATGTATGCCTATTCTTACAGAAAGCAGTTTTTTTGCCGCTTTTACGGCAGTCGTTATTTCATCGGGAAAGCTACCGCCGTTGGTATCGCAAAGACAAACGATATCAGCTCCCGCCTTTTCCGCAGTCTTTATTACCTCAAGAGCGTATTTTTCATTTGCCTTGTAGCCGTCGAAGAAATGCTCGGCGTCGAATATTACCCTTCTGCCCTTACTTTTAAGATAGGCAATAGTGCTTTCTATCATTTTAAGGTTTTCTTCAAGCGATACGTTTAAAATGCAGTCAACGTGCAGATCCCACGCCTTGCCGAAAACGGTAACGCATTTTGTTTCCGCCTTTAAAAGCGCCGATATGCATTCATCTTCCTCTACGGGCATACCCTTTCTTACGGTAGAGCCGAAGGCTACCGCCTTATTACCGTGTCTGCGGGTAGCTATCTCCTTGAAGAATTCTAAATCCTTATGACTTGCAAAGGGATTGCCCGCCTCTATATAGTCAACGCCGAAATTGTCAAGCGCCGCAAATATCTTGAATTTGTCAGCCTTTGAAAAGTTCACACCCTCGCCCTGCATACCGTCACGCAGAGTAGAGTCGAGAATTTCTGTCATCATATATATAATGCTCCTTTCCTTTAAAGAGTATATCTATATGCTATTTTAACATTATAAAAGCGTTTTGTCAACAAATCGGGGAATAGCTTTACCAAAACCCAGTCAAAAAAATATATAAAAATTTTATCACCGCCGCCTTCAAATTTGATAAATATAAAAAATATTGCGGCAAAGCCTTCATAATGCCGCATTTATGCTTGTTTTTCGTAAAAAAATCTGATATACTTTTATTCTGTAAAACTCTATCAGGAAGGAGTAATCATAATGTACGAAATAGTATATAAAAAAAGGCTGAACGACGCCGTTACACTTATGAAGATAGACGCTCCCCTTATCGCAAGGAAGGCGAAGGCGGGACAGTTCATAATACTGCGCATAGACGAGCAGGGGGAGAGAATGCCGCTCACCATTGCAGACTATGACAGAGAAGCGGGTACAGTCACAATCATATTCCAGATAGTAGGACAGACTACACAGCTTTTATCCGCTATGAAGGAGGGCGACAGTCTGCTGGACTTTGTAGGCCCTTTAGGAAAAGCCACAGAATTCGAGGATGCAAAAAGAGTCTGCGTCATCGGTGGCGGTGTTGGTAGTGCTATCGCTTACCCTTCCGCAAAGCAGTTGTTTAGCGATAACGTAAAGGTAGACGTAATCGCAGGCTTCAGAAATAAGGATATCGTTATTTTAGAGGACGAATTCAGAGCGGTAAGCGATAATTTATATATAACCACAGACGATGGCTCTTACGGTGAAAAGGGCTTTGTTACAACAAAATTAAAGGAGCTTATCGATGGCGGCAACAACTACGATCTGGTAGTAGCCATAGGACCTGTGCCTATGATGAAGGCAATAGCCGATACCACAAGACCTTACAGTATAAAGACGATAGTGTCTTTAAATCCCATTATGATAGACGGTACAGGTATGTGCGGCGGATGTCGTGTAACGGTAGGCGGAGAGATAAAGTTCGCCTGCGTTGACGGACCTGATTTTGACGGTCATCTTGTAAACTTCGAC
Source organism: Ruminiclostridium sp. (assembly GCA_017408635.1). Lineage (GTDB taxonomy): Bacteria > Bacillota > Clostridia > Oscillospirales > Ruminococcaceae > Ruminiclostridium_E. Next base: position 19,890 of record JAFQUH010000189.1, read on the forward strand.
GAGCTTATGAGAAGAAACAGCGCATATAAGGAAAGAGAAGCTCACGACAGAAGTCATTGCAGACTTTATAAATCAGCAGAGTAACCGAAAGGACAGACAAAATGCCTAATATGTCTTTAAAAAGAGTTCCGATGCCCCATCAGGAGCCGGAGGTAAGAAATAAGAATTTTTCGGAGGTAGCTCTTGGCTTTACTCCCGAAATGGCAATAGAAGAAGCCTCAAGATGTCTTAACTGCAAGACAAGGCCCTGTGTTTCGGGTTGCCCCGTAAACGTAAATATACCTGATTTTCTTATGCACCTGTCTAAAGGTGAATTTGAAGAAGCCTATCAGGTTATAACAAGAACCAATGGTCTGCCTGCCATCTGCGGCAGAGTATGTCCCCAGGAAACCCAATGCGAAGGAAAATGCGTAAGAGGTATCAAGGGTGACAGCGTTTCTATCGGCAGACTTGAACGCTTCTGTGCCGATTATCATATGAAGAACGTAAGCACACTCCCCGAAAAGCCTGAGTCCAACGGCAAGAAGGTAGCGGTAATAGGTGCAGGGCCTTCAGGTCTTACCTGCGCTACCGACTTAGCAAAGCTCGGCTATGAGGTAACTATATTCGAGGCGTTCCATGCGGCAGGCGGCGTGCTTATCTACGGCATACCCGAATTCAGACTTCCTAAAGAGATAGTAAGAAAAGAGATAGAAAATCTTACCGCTCTCGGCGTTGAGATAAAGACCAATATGGTAATAGGCAAGATACTCTCCATTGACGAGCTTTTCGATATGGGCTACAAGGCGTGCTTTGTAGGTAGCGGTGCAGGCCTTCCCTCCTTTATGGGAATTGAGGGAGAGGATTTGGTCGGTGTATTCTCTGCCAATGAATATCTTACAAGAACAAATCTTATGAAGGCTTATCAGCAGGGCTACGACACTCCGATAATGAAGAGTAAGGCAGTAGCGGTGGTCGGCGGCGGTAACGTGGCTATGGACGCCGCAAGATGCGCTATAAGACTGGGAGCTGAAAAGGTATACGTAATCTACCGCAGAGGTCTTGCAGAAATGCCTGCAAGAAAGGAAGAGGTAGAGCATGCTATGGAGGAGGGCATCGAGTTCAAATGCCTCAACAATCCCGTAAGGCTTATCCCTGATGAAAACGGCAGAGTAAAGGCTGTAGAATGCGTAGAGATGGAGCTTACCGAGCCTGACGAAAGCGGCAGAAGAAGACCTGTTGAGAAGAAGGACAGTAATTTCCTTATAGATGCGGATACCGTGGTAATCGCAATAGGCACCTCTCCCAATCCCCTTATAAGAAGCACTACCCCGGGACTTGACACCAACAGAAGAGGCTGTCTTGTGGTAGACGAGGCAACGATGAAGACCTCCCGTGAGGGTGTTTATGCAGGCGGTGACGCCGTAACCGGTGCGGCTACCGTAATTCTTGCTATGGGAGCAGGAAAGCAGGCGGCTAAAAGCATAGACGAATTCTTATCCGACAAGGAATGATTTTGTAAAAATAGTAAAAGTGTTTTTATACCGTAAACTGTGCTTTTGTCTGATTTTACAACCTTCGGAAAATATCGAAAAAAATCAGAAAAAAACTATTGAAACGAAATTTACGTTGTGATATAATAAACAACGGATAAAATCGTAAACTAAAACTAAAAACAATCTATACGGAGGGAAAACCAATGAACAATGTACGTCCCGAATCAATGGCTCGTATCACAACAACAGAGCTTGCAAATGCTTTTATTGACGAGCAGGTAAAGGAAGTAAGAGAACAGGTAGGCGACAAGAAGGTACTTCTCGCTTTATCAGGCGGTGTAGACAGCTCGGTAGTAGCGGCACTTCTTATCAAGGCAATCGGTAAGCAGCTTGTATGCGTACACGTAAACCACGGTCTTATGAGAAAGGGCGAAAGCGAAGCGGTTATCGAAGTATTCCGCAATCAGCTTGACGCAAACCTTATATACGTAGACGCTACAGACCGTTTCTTAGGTCTGCTTGAAGGCGTAAGCGAGCCTGAAAAGAAGCGTAAGATCATCGGCGGCGAATTCATCAAGGTATTCGACGAAGAAGCAAGCAAGCTCGAAGGTATTTCCTTCCTTGCACAGGGAACTATCTACCCCGACATACTTGAATCTGACGGCGTAAAGGCTCACCACAACGTAGGCGGTCTTCCCGAGGATATGCAGTTTGAACTGGTTGAACCTATCAAGCTTTTATACAAGGATGAGGTAAGAGTTGTAGGTAAGGCACTTGGTCTTCCCGCATCAATGGTTGATCGTCAGCCCTTCCCCGGCCCCGGTCTTGGCGTAAGATGTCTTGGTGCAATCACAAGAGACAGACTCCACGCACTCCGTGAAGCTGACGCAATTTTAAGAGAAGAATTCGACCTTGCAGGTCTTAACTTAAAGGTATGGCAGTACTTCATCGCAGTACCCGACGTAAAGAGCGTAGGCGTAAAAAATGACAAGCGTTACGAAGGCTGGCCCGCAATCATCCGTGCGGTAAACACAACCGACGCTATGAGCGCAACTATTGACGAGATCCCCTACGAGCTTCTCCATAAGATCACAGCCCGCATCACAGCGGAGGTTGAAGGCATCAACAGAGTGCTTTACGATCTGACTCCCAAGCCTGTGGGAACGATTGAGTGGGAATAAAATAAATAGTCCCGAAAACCTCTGAGCGATGGGGTTTTCGGGATTTTCTTTTGCCTTTTGATAACAGATTGATAACAGGAAACTGTGTGCAATTATTCTTCGTCACAAGTGGCTTGAGGGTTTATAACCGTTTCTTGTGAGATAATATGATTAAATGATTCGCAGAGTTCAACTAAGGTGTTGTATGCCATTGTTAAGTCTGTCCTATCGGGAACAACAACTGTTATTCCAAAGCAGCTATCCCATTGGAATATCAGACCTGAATCATCATTATCAATTTTGTACTGCATTTCCTCAGAAACAGGAACAATTTCCCCTGATAACTTATCTCTGTATGCTTTTACCAGTCTTACAAAGGAGTCAGGTTCTTCGCAGTCCCATTTATCGAAGGAAATATATATCCAACGTTCTTTAGTTGGCGAATTAACGCGGTACAAAGTAAATCACTCCATATCATTTGTATATCTCAATTCATGTGTCTTCGGTAACATACCAATTAAATTTCCATTTTATACATTGAGCGTTGCTGATGATTTCATCGGCAACGCCTTTTTGTTACCATTCTTTCAGAAAATCGATTAAAAACAGATTTTTTACATTTCGACTCTGCTCCGTGACGGTATTATGATAACGGTGGTGTCTAAATAACCGTCACCAGTTCTGAAATGAACCAGATCAATGAAATTATTGATAAAACCGAAAATACAATCAAAAAGTACTTTCTTTTCTTAATTATTTTAGATTCTTTACAGCTTGCTTTACTTTCTATATATATGCCCCAATTACTATACATTTGAATAATGCACAATAAAAGAATAATTCCACTTTGTACAACATAACGGTACTTTTCCATATTCATATCTCCCTCCATTTTCTAATTTATCGAACTGTCTGATTTTTCTAATTATACCACACCTACACACAAAATTCAACAAAAAAGATTCAGTTCCTATCAGAAGACTAAGCTATAAATAAAAGCGACTCTGCGGAGTCGCTTTTGTATTATAATTGACTTTATGACAATTCAGGTATATAATATAGGAAACGATAACCGGTTAATCTTTTCAAAAATACGGGAGGTACAGTATGGGAGCATGGGGCACAAGCGTTACGGGAAATGATACAGCAAAGGATCTTTATATTGAGTATTCTGCCGCATTTTACAAATATGATACAGAAAAAGCACTGGCTATAATAGATAATTACGTGCGCACATCAATGTTTGACGAAACGGACGAAGAAGAATGGTGCAACTACGTATATTCTCTTGCCGACTTTATGTGGAAGAAGGGCATACTGACAGATTCCGTGCGAGATAAGGCAGTCGGAATGATTGACAGCGGATTCGGACTTGAATTATGGGCAGAAGCCGGTCAGAAAACACTTAATTCAAGAAAAAAGAATCTTGCAGAATTCAAAGAAAAGATTCTTTCCCCTCAACCCGCAAAAAAGAAAATTAAACCAAACGTACACACAGAACGGATCTTTGAAGACGGAGATATTGTTGCAATTCAGCTACAGACGGCGGGAAAACCATATACCGAACAGACCTTTTCACCCATGTCCGAGGAAGATTTCCAGAAGCTCGACGGCAAATATGTATTGATACAGCTTGTTGATTGTTACGCAAGCTGGACGTCAGATATAGTTCCTGATGTAAAGGATTATTGGGCTCGTTTTCGACTATTCGACGGAATTTATGATGCTCTCCCCGAAGACATTGATGTTTCCTCACTTAAAGACGCCAAGGTCTTTGAAGGAGGACGAAAAATTTCGTCAGTCTTCACCTGCGAAAGCAATATGTTCTATTTTAAACGAAGAAAATGCAAGGTGCTATGCAACCGAAAAGACCTGCTTGAGAATCTTGATATAAATTCTGATAATTCTATCTTTTTCGGAATCAACAAGCCCTGGGCTAATCCCGACTCACAAATCGTAGCCGCTATGGGAAAACAGATTACCTGCGGAAAGTTTTCAGGTACGACTGAACAAATGGAACACATTTATGAAAAAGCAAATCGCTATGGAAGATATAATTATAGTCTGTCGAGGGAGGAAAATGATGCAAGATATCTGGCAGAAGAAAAGGCTATTGCAGAAAAAATAAGCAAAGCAATTTCTGATGGAGGCACGCTTTACAGTATAACCTTTGGCAAAGAAATCGGTATCGTTACCGTAAATAAGGACTGTATAGATAATTTATATATCGAGGGGCAATATCAGAAAAATGGATTCGGAACACAGCTACTTGATTATGCTTTATCTGTTGCTCAGAGCGACGTCTGTATCGACGTGCCGAAAAACAACAAAAAACTATTACATATCTGTGATAAGCTCGGACTTATAAAGATGGAAGAGAA
>JAFQUH010000190.1 GCA_017408635.1 Ruminiclostridium sp.
AAAGGTGACCTCTCTGACTCCTTCATAATTATCAATTCCGACACTGTATTCTCCATCAATATAATACTTTTTATACCAGTATGTTTCTGACCAGTTGTAATCTGCAGGATATCGGCTTCCCATTGCGTGCCATTTACCGCCATTAGGTCTGTCGGTGAAATCCTCGAAGCTCCATTCACCTACCTTATTTTCTGTAAGACTGTTAATTCCGTGCAGTACGGTTCTTACTGCAAAGAAGCTGTCAAGCTTTCTGGCGGCAGAGGGCGTCTGCTTTTTATAATATTCCTGATTATGGAGCTCATCAAATCCTCGTTCCATTATATTCCATACATCTTTATAATACTTTTCCGCAAGTTCCTTTTCAAGAGGAAGGTTGATAGTTCTATCCTTTTCATCAAAAATAATAAAATCGGTATAAACCTTGTCGCCTACCCGCTTCATAAGTTCTCCCCTTACAAGCTTTTCGACTATAGGCTCAATATAAGTGGTTGATATTCCGATAGCTCCTGCAAGCTCTGGTATTGTAATTGGCTTATCATAAGCAAGAATAAGTAAATTCATTTCAATTTTTCTATCGCCTACAAGAGAAAAAGGCTCATTGTCAAGCCCTTCACGACCGCATATTGATACCCACAAGGTTTCCGGCTCGTAACTCTGCTTTGTATATTTTTCCATAGTGAAATCCTTTCTGATATGCTTTCTGCCTGTGTCAAGACGGGATTTTACGGTGTTTTCTGGGATACCGAGAGCCGTAGCGATCTGCTTTACGCTTTCTCCGTGCATATAGTATCTTACCATGACCTGACGATAAAGTCCCGTCAGATTGGCAAGACAACGGCGGATATTTTCTGCGTCCTCCGACCGTTCGATCTGCTCTGTAATTTCATCCGGAAGGGGAATCTCACCTATCATATCAATACTCACAGTCCCCTTGCGGTACTTTTTTCGGAGCATATCGTAATATTTACGATTAAGAACGGTGACAAGCCAGCTTTTCGGATTTTCGACAGGCTTATTCTGATGAATGGCAATCAGCGCCGCCATCAACGTTTCCTGCACAAGCTCCTGCGCTTCTTCGATATTATTCACCTTGTACATTGCCGTTTTCAGCAGGTAATCAGCATATTCCGTAAGTTCGTTTTTGTTCATAAGAACACCTCGTTTGAAAGCTTTCACCTATATAGTCGCAGAAAAAAGAGAAAGGTTTGGTCCTTTTTTATTTTTTTGCAGAATTTAATCTACAGTAAGACGTTTTTATTCCGCTCTCTTTATAACAAACCCTTCTCCGGTTTTTATAAATCCCAGCTTTTCTGCAAGTGCTGAAGAGCCTTTATTCTCACTATGGCATGCCCATACGGGAGCTTTGCCTTGCTCTATAACGTGATTTATCATTGCTTTTGAAACTATGGTAGCATAGCCTCTGCCTCTGAATTTTTCCGAGGCTTCTACCCCTATATCAATTTCCTCGTTGCTTATGGCGGCGGAAAATGCCCAGGCGGTAATTTCTCCGTCACGGATAAGGCAGTAACCTCTGCCATTTGTCAGAAAATCCTTATCATTATCCCAGGAAAAATACGGTGTAATTCTGCCCTTTATATTATGGAGCAGTTCCTTGTCGATGATTTTCAGCTGACAGTTATCGGATAGATCTATCTTCCAAACCGAATCTCCGCCATACTCATAAAAATATCTTTTCTTGATGGTTATATCTTGTTTTCCTTTGAAAATGTCTGCAATATAGCTATCATCGGTAAGCAAAATAAACCTTTGTCGGTTTACATTATCCGACAATATATCATATATTTCGTCTAAAAAGCCATCGTCATATTCCCCTTGAATAAAGGCAAAACCGCAATAATGACGAAAAAGCACAGCCTTATTTTCACCCTCGGAATTTACGTAAATATCACCTTTCTGATTGCCTTCGGTAATAGAAAGCGGGTAAACCTTTCCTTGTTTACAAGTCCTTGCATATTCCTTAAATTTATAATAATTTTCTTCATTTACTCTTTTCATAATCAGACCTCTTTATATAAATTCAGCTCCCGCTTCTGTGGGAGCTGTTATTATTTATTATCGGGATATTTCTGAAGTACCTCACGGAATTTATCAAAATTGTTTTTGAATGCTTCCACTACGGCAGGATCGAATTGTTTTCCGCTCTGGGATACAATTTCTTCGTATGCGGCTTCAGGAGTCCAGGGCTCTTTATAAGGTCTGCGACTTACAAGTGCGTCAAACACGTCCGCTACGGACACACATCTTGCATATTGGTCAATATTTTCCCCCTTGATGCCCATGTATCCGTTACCATCGTATCTCTCGTGATGGTGGTAGGCTATGTTGGCGGCAATTCTCATAAGCTCACCTGTATTCTTTTCCAGTAGCTTTTTGCCGTAGGAAACGTGCTTTTTTACAACATCAAATTCCTCTGCGGTGAGCTTGCCTGGTTTATTAAGTATATTCTGATCTATTATCATCTTGCCTGCATCGTGAAGAGCTGAGGCGGTGCTTACCTTCCATACCTCTTCATCGGACATCCCCAGAGCCTCACACAGAATTTTAGTATACTCCGAAACTCGCTTTACGTGCTGTCCCGTTTCCTGGGATTGCGCCTCGATAAGCTCTGCCAGAGAGGTTATAATGGATTCCTGCTCGTTATACAGTTCATCGTTTTTCTGAGCAAGTCCGTTTATCAGCTCTTGTATCTTGGCTGCGGTAAAGCAACAAATAACAACAAAACCTGCATACTCTATAAGTCTTGGTACAATACCAAAAAGCACAACCCCTTTTATTGTCACAAGAGGCTCGTCGGGAACAATTTTAAGAGCAAAGGCTATAAAGTGAGCAATGATAATTACAGGGACTCCCAGCACAGATGTAAAAACAACGCTCTTTGTATCGCTGTAAAGGCAGGAAATAACAACAGGGAAAACCAGCATTGCTATAACGTGATAAGAGAGTATACTGTAAAGAACGCCTGACATCAATACAATAAGGGTAAGAACAAAATATCTTACTCCAAGAGTATTGAGATGGAGAAAATTGTACAGAACGGTCGGGGTAAACATAATTATTGCGGAGCAGATAAGAGCAGGATAGATAACCGGTTGTATTACGAATACTCCTATGACATTGAGTAAAATGATGACTGCAAAGAAAAGCATCATTATCCTGCATATGAGCGCCATTGTAAGATCGGCTTTATTTTCAAAGTCATTTATCATGCTACGTGAAAATTTATGCATATACACCCTCCTTTCTGCATTACTTCTTTAACGCCGAATATGGGAGGGTTACCCCTCCCGATATTTTTATTTTGTTGTTATGAATAATCCACCACGTCAAGCCAGGTCAGTAACAGCTCACGTTCCTTCTTGTCGGTAACTCCCTTGGCGAGCTTTGACGCCGCCATAATAGGTAACCATTCCTGAACGTATTTCTTTGAGGTGCTTGTCTTTTCACAGAAAAGAGCAAGATACTTTTCTGCCATTTCCGTGGAGGTCAGCGAAAGCTCAAGATAGGTATTGGCAACGTCTGCGCTGGCATTACCGATAGTAGCGCCTACCCAGTCAAGAATATATACTTCGCCTTCATCGGTTACGATGATATTTTCAGGGATGAAGTTTCCGTGACAGAGCTTTGTATGCTTTGGCGTACTGTCAAGTCTTGTCTGAAGCTCGTACTTCTTGATATAGTCGATATCGGAAAGACTGTCTATTTCAGCCTTCAGGGTATCTCTCAGCTTTGCAACGCTGCGGATGGTGTTTTCGTGGATATCAAGCTGGATCTCAACCATATCGTCAAGATACTCGTCCCTGCTTTCAGGCTCTTCCTCCATAAGCTGTTTTAAGGTCTTGCCGTTTATAAATTCCGTAGCTAGCGCCCATTTGTCGTCAATAAGCTCTATTTCCTTTACTGTAGGAATATTAAGTCCCGTTTCCTCTATCTTTGATATCATAAGAGCCTCATAGAAAACCATCGTCTTGGGACAGTCAGCGCCGAATATCTTTACTGCCAGCTTTCCGTCCTCGCTCTTATACACGTCAACCTTTTCGCCCTTTGAAATCAGTTTACCGAGCTTTATTTCGTTCATATCGTAAATTTCCTTTCTTCAAAAAAAGTAATAAGTTTCCACTTTGTTATTATACAACATTTTCGGTTGCTTGTCTACCTTTTGAATGTAAATTTAACAAATATGCAACAAAATAACTTGTATCTTTGGTGATTATGACGAATTTTGTCTTACTGCTCTACAGGGCAGATAAGAACGTCACCGCTGGTTATATCTATTCTGATCTTATTATCAGAGGGTGTGCCTAAATGAGTTTTTGTATCATCGTCAAAGGTCATTCTTGTAACCTTGTCGCTGTCCTCTATAGGAAGCTGTACCTCACAATGTCCGCTGGTGCGGTCAAACTCAAAATCAAAGCCGTAGTCCCCGGGGAGCATTATGGTACTGTCACCGCTGGTAGCGTCTATATAAACGTCGCCGTCAAAATCCGCATACTTGATTGTAGTGTCACCTGAAGTCTTGTCAACGGTAATATCACCCGTAGCACCTTCTACGTAAAGATTTCCTGAGGTCAGCTCATAAAGGCTTTCCTCTGCCGAGAAGTTATAGAGCTTTGCATCACCGCTGGTTGCAGAGAAGCGTACGTTGTCCATCTCCCCGCCTCTGTTCGTAATGGAAAGATTGCCTGATGTAAAATGCATATCAGCCTTTTCACAGTCGATGGTTATATTATCAGCCTTGCCGCTGGTAAAGTTGAGCTTGAGATTTTTACACTTTGGTAAATCACCCTTTAAATCGCCTGACGTCAGATATACGTCTACAAGCTCTATACCATCGTTTTTATATGCGTCGGGAAGCGTTACGGTAATCTCGCTTTTTGAAATATGGATCCAGAACATAAAGAAGAATGCATGGCGTGAAGTTTCTTCAACCTTAAGCTCGCCCGTTTTTTCGTTGAAATTGATACTACACATCATATTGGGATGACTTGACTTATAGTCAACCGTTATTTTGTCAGAAGCGGAATATTCAATTTTCACCTCTGCTGAGGTCGCATTTATTTTTGTGCTTGTAAGCACTCCTGAAAATTCCTTATGCTCGTCCTTCAGCTCATCCTTATAAAGCTCTCTTATTTCCTCATAGCTCATTGCAAAAGCGCCGCTTGAACCGATAGTGACAGCACCGCCTACAATACCTGTCAGGATAAATAATACGCCGATTATTACAAGTACCTTTTTCATCTTAAATTTCCCCTTTCTTAAAACGTTGCCTTCTTGCCTGTAAAGGCTTCATAGTGAAGTCTTGCTATAGCCTGCATCAGCTTTCCGAAGCCCTTCCATATATCGATACAGAAAGCTGACATAATGAGCGCAATACCGAAAAGTATAAGCGCTGCGAAAATTCCTGCGGCAGGAGTCAGCATAGAAACGATCATCGGCGCACCGGCAAAGAAGCTTCCGAATATAATACCTATAATCATAACAACGGGTGTTACAAAGAAGGATATCATAACTCCCCAGTAGCTTATTAAAAGTGAAAAGAGTGTGGGTATCGCCCATACCAGTACGAATACGTCTAGACAGATAACGCCGATTACTTTCGCTATATCCGCATTGTCGCCGTTATTCTGCGGTGCATTGCCGTAATTATAATTGTTTTCAGCAAACGTACTCTGCTGCGCCTGATTCTGATTTATGTTGTTTTCAGCCTGATTTACGTTCTGTGCGGCTGAATTTTCACTGTAGCCTTCGGGTGCATACTGATTTGCAATTTCAGCGGGTGCGCCCAGCTTTTCACATACCTGCGCTTCTGTAAGTCCCTCCGAAAGTCCGATTTCGAAGTGCTGTTCAAAATCCTCTAAAATCTCGTTATCGGTAATGCCTCTTTTTAAAAGCTCTGCTTTAAGCACTTCAAGAAACTGTGCCTTTGTATAATACATTTGTTATTCCCCCTTCTCGGTTATTCCGAGTATTTTGTTTATTGATCTGTAGAACTGTATCCATTGTCCTTCAAGCTCTTTTGTTTTCAAAAGACCGTTATTCGTTATCTTATAATATTTTCTTGGCGGTCCTTCGGTAGATTCGACCAGGTATGAGGTTATATTTCCGTCATCCTTGAGTCTTTTCAGTAACGGGTATATCGTACCCTCGGTTATATGCATACTTTCGGAGATGGCATTTACCAGCTCATAGCCGTAGCAATCTCTTCGTGCCAGAATAGACAGAACACATAGCTCGAGAGTTCCTCGTTTAAGCTGTGAGTTCAAAAAATCGCCTCCTTTTTTCTTCGGTGTATTTATTGTAACACATTGTACCTTGTAATGCAAGGTACTTTGCAACAAAATAATGCACAAATTTTAGTATACAAATCTGTGCATTATTTGTGTAATATGTAATTTTTGACTGTTTTTATATCAGACGCCCTCTAAATCCCAGTCGGGAGTCATCTCAAAGGAAGCACTGGATTTCTCCTGCAGATACCCGTCGAATCCCAGCCTTTCAGCATGCTCTGCAACGCTGTTATATTCAAAGGTGGTGACCTTTCTTGCTATCTTTTTAATTTCAAGAGCCTTTCCGCAGGGGGTATATTGCCGCAAAAGGCTGATTTTTATTTTGTCTGCGGGAAGATTTTCCTTTATAATATCAAGAATTTTTATACTATCGTGGCGATGGGAGGGGAGCACCATATGCCTTATTATAACGCCCTTTTGGATAAGTCCCTTATCCGAAAGCCTTATTTCTCCCACCTGCCTGAACATTTCCTTTATAGCGGGAACTACCACCTCGGGATAATCCTCTGCGGCGGAATATTCCTTTGCAATCTCCTTATCCGCATATTTAAAATCAGGCAGATATACGTCTATAAGCCCCTCGAATTTTTTCAGCGTTTCTACGGTTTCGTAGCCGCCGCAGTTATAGATAACGGGAATACGGAGCTTACTTTTTACCATTTTCAGCGCAGTTATAATTTCCTCGCTATAGTGAGTGGGAGTCACAAGATTTATATTATCCGCACCCTTTTCCTGAAGGGAAAGAAAAATTTCCGCAAGTCTTTCTACAGTTATTTCCTTGCCGTAGCCGTCACGGCTTATCGGCATATTCTGACAGAATACGCACTTTAAAGAGCATCCCGAAAAGAAGACAGTTCCGCTACCGTTACCACCTGAAATCGGTGGCTCTTCGCCGTAATGCAGACAAGCCTTTGCTATTTTAAGCGTTCTTACACCGCAGAAGCCCTTTTGTTTTTCTCTGTCTATACCACATTTTCTGGGACAGATATTGCAAATACCCATAATACCACCTTAATAATATAAGTAGGGGCGACCTGTGGTCGCCCGCATTTAATATATCCTTCGATTGTCTGATTATTCAGAGCTTGTATCCTCTTCCTCAGGCTTTTCAAAATTCAGCTTTTCATAATCATAGTCGTACTTTACTTCCTCTTCCCACTTGGTAAGAGTTTCATCAGCCTTCTTATTCTGACGTTCTGTCAGCATACCCTCGTATACGTTCTTCTTCTGTACTGTGATATCTTCATCCGTTATCTTTGCGTCTTCCTTATAATAGAAGAAGTAGTAACCAAGATCGGTAGGGATAAGAGCGGAAATATCGCCGGGCTTTTCAAGATCAAAGATTGCATTGTAAAGTGTATCGGTCAGGGACTTTGTACCCTTTATTACCGTGATAGTCTGATCTGAAAGAGAAGCGTTGTAATCGTGGCTGTATTCCTTTAATACTGCGTCAAAATTCTTTTCCTTGTCGTCGCCTTCTGCGGTAGCCTTCTTGTATGCCGCCTCCGCCTTTTCCTTTATTTCAGCCAGCTTTTCGTCACGGAGCTTGTCTATTTCTTCCTGATTTGCACCGCTTTCGTTTCTTGCGGCAGAAATTTCTGCGGCGTCAATGGTGCTGATGCCGATAAATACGTGCTTTACGTTTCTTGAGCCTTCAGGAAGCCATACAGTACCGTACTGGGTGTTCTTTTCGTACTTTGAAACGTCCTCCTTGTAGGTCTTTTCAGCCTCTGCGATAAGATCGTTTATATACTTGTCAACCTCGTCGTCGGTTACCTTTACGTCCTTGTAGGTGTATTCCATCACCTTTTCTACAACAAAGGAATTCTTTGCCCAGATAAGGAAGGTGTCCTCTGTAAGACCGAAATTCTTGATATAGTTATTGAATAATTCCTTCGATTTTTCTTTTATCTTTGCCTTGTCATCATCTGAAAGACTGCCGGAGGTATCAGAGGTGGTGCTGTTGCCCTTTATACCAAGCTCGTTCTGTGCCTGAGCAGAAAAGGTATTGTACCAGCCGTCAAGATTTTTCTGATATTCTTCTTCGACCTTCTTCATCTCGTCTGCGGTAAGCTCTGCAAGACCAAGCTCCTCTGCCTTTTTGAGAATTATCTTCTCACTGGCAATCATTTCGATTATGCTCTGTCTGTATAGCTTTGCAGAAGCGTCATCCTTGGTATCATTGAGTCCCGCGTTGGCGCAGATGAAGGAATACTCCTTGTAGAACTCCTCAAAGGTGATGTTATAATACTTCTTCTGCTCCTCTGTAAGACCGTCTGCGGTGGGGAATGCCACGATATCCGTATCAGCGGCAGTCCATATGTTTTCCTTGCTTTCCGTACCGCTTTCAACCTTTGATTCAAGGATGCTGTCGCTACAGCCGGTTATTGCCATTGCAACTGCAAGCAGTACAGCGGCAATTGAAAATTTCTTCTTCATTTTTATTTGTCCTTCCTTTTATGCATTTTTTACGTTTGTTGTTCTTTAGTTTCACACAAATCTTTTACTTTGTTTGTGGATTTTGCATAACACAAACTACTGACTATATAAGTATATCACAAATTTTAAAAAAAGCAAAACATTTTTTCTGAAAATCAGGTGCAATTTCTGTGAAAATGTGTTATACTATAATCAGAATGAAAAAGTATGGGCAGATTTCGTATATTTTGCCATAAAATAAAGTCACATTTCACGAAAAGGATTGATAATTATGAAATTAAAAAAATACATAAGAATCATTGCTCTGACGCTGGCTATGATTATTACCCTCTGTGCCTGCACAGGTGACGGCGGGGAAACCTCGGGAGATTATTCCTCATTACCCTACGAAAAGACCGAGGGCGAGGCGAAGGTAGGCTATATCTACGACAGAACGGTTTCTCCCGATAATTATACCTATATGTTTGAAAAAAGCAGAAGAGATCTGGAGATAGCGCTGGAGGTAGAAACCTGCTACGTGGATAACGTTACCGTTTCTGCTTTTGAGGATGCGGTAAAGGCACTCAAGAACGATGGCTGTAATATCATAGTTTCCGCTTACAACGGCTTTGCCAATGCCGCATACAGTACGGCAAAGAAGGATAAGGATATCTACATTTTAAGCTACGGCGGAACAGCCGCCTTATCAAATCTCACCTGCTTCCAGCCGAAGATGTACGAGCCTGCCTTTATAGGCGGTACGGTAGCGGCATGGAACAGCAATACCCATAAGATAGGTATCGTATGTGACGATAATATGTACCAGAGCTTTGCAGTTATGGCGGCGTTTGTTTTCGGTATTCAGGAAATATACAAGGCAAGCGAAACCGACGTAAGAGTAGTATATGCCAACACAAACGAAGAAACCGAGGCTGGCGTAAATAAGCTGATAAACGAACAATGCGACGTTATCTTCTTCTATCAGCCCTCCGACTACGGTATGTACTATTGCGATTCCAAGGGCGTAAAGTCTGTAGGCTTTACAAATGACGTGGAATATTCCGCAAAGAATAACGGACTTATGGGTTATTATTTAAGCTGGGCAACCTTCATTACAGACACAGTCCGCACCTGTATGTACGATAACTACGAATCCGAGGTTTACGTAGGCGGCTTTAAGGAGGCGTTTGTAAAGGTTACAGACTATACCGACAAGTGCAAGGATGAAACCGACACCATAGCGGATACCCTTTACGAATACGTAAGAAACGGCAAGGCAAAAATATTTGTAGGCGAAATAAGAGATAATAAAAAGATTGCAAGAGTTGGTAATAACAAAACGCTCACCCACAAGGAAATTCTTGAAATAGATTATCTCGTTTACGGTGTTCTTGGCTCTGAAAATCTTATAAAGCCTATAGAAAAGCCTCCAGTATCCGATATGGTAGTAAAGTACGATTTTATCTGAAATTAATAAAAAGCGTTTTCCTTATCGGAACGCAAAAAACTTAACCCCACCGTTTTTCAGACGGTGGGGTTAACTGTTTATTTTCTTGTAATTCTGAACAATCTCGCTCCGTGGGATTTTACCTTTGCGGTAATACTGTCGCTGATATCGGAAAGCCCTTCCTTGCTCCATACGTCAGTAACTGCAAAGTCAGCGGCAAAGGGGAGTGCGGCGGTAATTTCAAGTTCCTCTTCTCCACAGTTGAATAAGGCTATATAATAGCTCTTTCCGTCGTTGTGGGAGGTGAACCAGGCAATCTGCTCTGCTCCGTCAACCACCCTTCTGTATAAGGGGTGTGCAGAATGGGTGTTATTAAGCACCTCGATAAGCTCCGCATTTGTCAGAAGATCCATTGTGAAATCGTCGAATTTTGTCATTTCTCCGCCAATCATAAGAGGAGAACGCATAATGCACCATAAGGTCATCATGGTTATCTGTTCATCCTCTGTGAACTTGGTGTAGTTATCGGGACCGTAATCCTGGAGGATAGCGCCGATAGGGAGCATATCGCAGTCGGGCCAGTTGCCGGCACCCGAATGAATGCACCATTTTTCAGCACGCTCAAACATATTGTAGAGCAGCTCCCACTGATCCCAGAAATCATCGGTGATACGCCACATATTAGCGCATTGCTTGTAAAGCTCTGCCTTTTCAAGTATAGCAGGACCGGGAGAAAGCGAAAGCACCATATCTCTGCCACAGCTACGGATAGACTGGCTGACCATTAAAAGCTCACCTTCCTCGTGGGGAAGCTCACGGCAGATATCGTCTATCTTTATAAAGTCAACGCCCCACTCTGCATACAGTTCAAACAGACTGTCATAATATTCTCTTGCACCCTCCTTTTCGGGATCGACGCCGTACATATCGGTGTTCCATTGACAGATTGAGGAGGTCTTTGCAATCTCTCTTGCAGTCTTGTCCGTTCCCTTTATAGCGGTGTTTTGGTGTACTGCCTGACGGGGAATACCTCTCATAATATGAATACCGAATTTAAGACCGAGGGAATGCACGTACTCAGCCAGAGGAGCAAAGCCCTTTCCGTCCTTTGAAGAGGGGAAACGGTTTTCCGCAGGGATAAGACGGGAATATTCATCCATGCAAAGCTCTGTAAAGGGATGGTATTCGTGATTGTCTGCGGTAGGCTGTGACCACTGGATATCCACAACGATATATTCCCAGCCGTACTGTTTAAGATGCTTTGCCATAAACTCCGCATTTTTTCTTACAGTATCCTCGTTTACTGCAGGGCCGTAGCAGTCCCAGCTGTTCCAGCCCATAGGGGGTGTTCTTGCTATCATTTTATGTTCTCCTTTTAAAATTTTTTCATATATGGATTTTATGCCTTTGGTATCTATAATTCTAGCATAAATCAATATGCAATGCAATTACAATTATTGCAAAAAGTGAGAAAATGACTGAACTTTTGTGCATTTATAAAATCCATGTATAAATGTAATTTTTATGTTAAAAATATCCTTGCAGATAAAAAATAACGTCACGAAAGGATATTACTATGGAAAAATTTAAGGAATTCTTTAAGGACAAGGGATATATAGCAGGACTTGTTTTCGCTGTGATAGCTCTTGTTATTGCAGGCTGGCTTGCCTATGACATGACGGTAAAGGACGTGGAAAACACTCCTCCCGCAAACACTCTTTCCCCCGTTGACAACAACGTTTCCGACCTGCCGAAAAAGGAAGAAACAAGCAAACAGACAGAGGAATCGTCAGGAGATGATGCCGAGGACGTCAATAACTTTATCAACATCACCGCCGAAAGAGTTATGCCCGTTGACGGAGAAGTCATCAATCCCTACAGCAACGGCGAGCTTGTAAAGAGCGAAACTCTGGGAGTGTGGAAAACTCACGACGGCATCGATATCTCTGCAGAAAAGGGTACCGAGGTAAAATCCGCATCAGGCGGCAAGGTGATTGCGGTAAGGGACGATCCCTTATGGGGAATCTGTGTAATAATCGACCACTTTGACGGCTATGAGGGACACTATTACGGTCTTGACAAGTCACTTTCCGTAAAGGAGCAGACCGTTGTCGATGCAGGTCAGGTGATAGGCAGAACGGGTGACTGTGACTGCGAATCAAAGCTCGCTCCCCACCTTCATTTTGCAGTAAAGTGCAATGAAAAATGGATAGATCCCGCCGAATTTTTAAAATAAAATTTGGAATAGTCTTTTTAGTATAGCATCCACTTCTGTGAGAAATAATAGAACTGCGGAATAAAATCCGTAAAAATCGAAAGGATGACGATACTATGAAAAAGACGATAGCGGCAATTGCGGCTGTACTTTCTTCTTTGACAATGGTCGCAAGCGCTTCAGCGGCACCCAATGCAGCAGAGGGTGTAGTCAGCGGTGCAGGAACTGTAGTTGACGGCGTCATAAGCGGTGCAGGGGATATTGTAGACGGTGTAGTAAGCGGCGTAGAGCAGGCTGTTCCCGGCGGTAGTACGGGTAACGTACCCGAAACCTCGGTGAATGAAAACGCTTCTGACGTAAATGGCTCTGTGCCTAATGCAAATACAGGTGTTCCTGCCATGGAGCTTGTGGCTTTAGGTACTGCGGCAGTAGGCGGTCTTACCGCAATGGCTCTGACAGTCCGTAGAAAGAAATAGCACTTTTAAGACAGAATAAAACAATAAGGGAAGTCATATTGTCGGTATTGTACTGAATAGGGCTTCCCAATTTTTTGTTTTCGGAAAACCGCATTATAAAAGGAAAAATCCTCCGATAAGATATTTTTAAAATATGATTGATTTTAACTTTTTTGTGCTATTTCTACATAATCTAAAATCACATTTTGGAGATTTTGCCTATTGTATAGTTAATCGTTTTCATATATAATTATGGTAGCAAATTTATTTGTAAAAAACCTATACGGAGGAAAAAAATCATGAAGTTAAGAAAGATTTTTGCAGGCGTTGTTGCAGCAGCAATGGCAACAACAATGGCAACATCAGCATTTGCAGCAAACGGCGACAGATTACAGCCTGCACAGGCAACACTCGCTTTCGCTGACGGTCAGTGGTTATTCAGCCAGTGGGGTGGTAGCGAAACTCCCGAAACAACACTTAAGGCTCTTGAAGAAGTAACAATCACAGGCAACGGCGAATACAAGGTAGCAATCGACTTTTCACAGGGTATCAATGCATGGGATTCCGCTCTTGAAGACGTATTACTTGACTCAGAAACAGGCGAGCCTGTAATCTACACATCAGTAGAAAGCGTTACCTGTATGGCAGTAATGGTAAACTTTGCAGCAGATGACGAAGCTAACAACAACCTGATGATCGACATCACATCCATCAAGTTTGACGGTGTTGAGTCTATGCTTGAAGGTGTTACAAGCTACACAAATGCAGAAGACGGTATCTACAGATCAACAATTCTCAATCCTTACATCTCCAACATCCCCGATGATGCAAGAGGAAAGGATTTATCAACAGCTTCCGCTACACTTACAGACTTTGCAGGCACATGGTCAAGATGTGAAGTAACCTTCACAATCAGCGGCTATCCCGAAGCAGGTTCTGAACCCGAAGCTCCCGCAGATCCCGAGCCCGAAGCTCCTGCAGATCCCGAGCCCGAAGCTCCCGCTAACCCCGGCGATTCTTCCAAGCCCAACGCTGGCACAGGTGCTGAAGGTCTTGCTCTCGTAGCAGGTATCGCAGTTCTCGCAACAGGCGCTATCGTAGTAGCAAAGAAGAGAAAGTAATTTTCCCATAAGTTCATAAGTTAAGTCCTATAGTCGTCCCGGCAACAGTCGGGGCGGCTTCCATTTTATGAGGATTCATAAAGAAAGAGCCGTCTGCGGATTTGCCGCAGATGGCTCAGCGTGTAGACAAAGACTTTGTCTACACGCTGTCAGACGATGAAAAACGCACGCAGACGAGGAAACTGACACCGTCGGCGTACGAACGGCAAGGATGCCGTAAAGCGAACACCAAAAGTGCATCACGACGATGCACAACAAAGTGTTCGCATAAGGTACGGTAGGCGTCAGTTGACGAAGTAAGCAAAAATGCTTTAGGGAAGCCGTTTTCGGCTTCCCTAAACTTTTTGTATCACATATTTATATGCTCGCAAGATAAGTACAAAATTTTACGCATTTTTGCGGTGCGTGAGTTTGTCTTCAGTCTGAG
>JAFQUH010000191.1 GCA_017408635.1 Ruminiclostridium sp.
GAAGGCGGCATACCACTTTAAATTTATCAGCGGAATATTCAGAGCGTCTGCCAGCAGTTGCTCGTGAGAACGGAGCATCTGCCGCCAGTTTTCACCGCTGTCGTATCCTGTACGGACTGCATCTTCTCTCTTCAGAGAAAGGATGACAGTCCATATATTGCCCTCGTGTTTGTTTAATTCTTGTGATACGCTATGCAGATTTACCTGCACACCTTCCGAGGTAAAAAGCCCGTGCTTACCTACCTTTTCTGCTCGTGGCCTTGTAGCAATATAGTCTGCGTAGGTCTTTACCGACTTCATAGTATCATCAATTTTCTCCACACCTTCACGGGTTGCAATGTAGTTTGAATAGTTACCGGGCTTTGTTTTTGCTTCAGGCTTTATGTATCCGAACTTTGTTATCAGCCTTGCCATTTACTAATCACCCTGCCATTTCACTGCGTCAGCAAAGGTAAAGTTGCCGTTCAGTCGCTTTACTTCTTTTACGCAGTTATCTCTTAATGCTGACAGAGTATACTTGTCAATACCGTCGCCAGCCGCAAGGATATTCATAATCATCGCCATCTCAACAGCGATTTTAAATAGCATTCTGCTTTGCTTACTTTCAGATTCACCGACTATATTCTTCATATTTGAAAGCAGGGCAGTGGGCAGATACGATGTATCCGAGTCGGCATTTACTCTTCCGACGTAGAATAAAATAGCCCGCTCGATAAATTCCGAACGGCTTTTACTGTTGTCTTTCTTGTAGTTGCTTTCGACAAGCTGTAGTGTACTTGGGTACGCCCACAGTACAAATTTCTTTTTACCCTTTGGATTTGACATTTTTGCTCCTTTCTCCGAAATAAAACCGCAACCCTCATTTTATGGCTTTGTACCGCCTTTTGTGAGGGTTGCAACCTATCTGTTTCGGCTTTTAAACTATCAGCAGTCCACCCTGATTTATGGTTTTGCGACTTTCGTTATTTCCCTTAACGGTCGGCTCTGCCGTCCGATGTGAAATGAGAGGTGGCAAAAACGCAAGCCACCTCTCTTTCTCCTGCTTTAAAAAAATACTGCGAAATCCCCTTCTTTTTGAGAGGATTCCGCTTGGTTTTTCACCCATTGAAATTTAGCTTAACCTCGCACGAATCGACGAATTCTGAGGTGTGGAAAGCATTCTTTGATAACACAAAACAAAAGCAATCCTGTTTCGGTTATACCGATTCAGAATTGCTTTTTTTATTCCATATGCAATATCTTGTTTTGTGGTAAGATATATGATTTATATAGGCTATTTTCAACAAGTCATTTGTTCTGCTTTTCGTATGCTCTCGTACCTTTAGCTGACAACTTTTTGATGAAGCCTCTGTATGTTATTGCGTCTGTTTTTTAAATTGGTTTTTACTTTTTGCTGATTGGTGTCAGCGGTGCCAACACAAGACGAGTTTATTCAACCAAGTTACAATCCGTCAGCTTTTCGACTGCTTCAATCGACCATTCGTTGCTTTCCCAAAAGAATATTTTGTCTTTTCGTTTCTTGAAAATTCTCACAGGCAGATTAGTGTTGTCATAAATGTGACAGACATCACAGACCTCTACAAGCCTTGGGATTAAATCAAGAGCCTTGTAATATCTGCTTATAACCTTTTCATCGGGAACAGGATGACCGCCGTTAGCAACTCTCGTCTTAATTCTGTTGATATTGATTGCGGGATTTGCTGTCAACACATAAATGCAACGTATGAAATAGCCTTTTTCCTTTGCTCTTTCAAGCAGGAGCAGATTTCTCTCCGTAGAAAGCACCGTTTCAAAAGTAAAGCTCTCGTTGTTGTCAATCAATTTGTTTCGTAGCTCATCAGCGGTTATAGCCGCCTCCATATCGGTGCAAAGTGTTGTTCGTTTAATATCATCAGCATTGACATACGGCTCAATTATCTTTGCGAGCTTTGTGATTGTACTTTTGCCTGATCCGTTCGGACCTGCAAAAACAATTATTTCAGGCTTTTTAGACATTTTCCTGATACTCCCTTCTGCCGTCGGGGTATTCAAGATATGCCATTTTTCTTTCCTCATCATAACGGGAAATGGGCAATCCCTTTACTCGCTTGATTTCATTCTCTATGCGGATAGCCTCGCAAAAACGCTCGGTAAGTTCTTCGTCAGTAAGACCGCAGGTTCTGTCGAGCTCGTTGGTTTCGATATTTTCCATGGGGAGTACCTCCTTCTTTTTTATTGTTATTATACCACATTCATCTTTGTTAATCAATAGTTGTGATTTTAATTGAGCCTTTGAATTTATACAGCGTATTTCTTAAAGCTTTAAGCTTACATCTTATCATATAAGTTGCATTCCGTTTGCCGTATTACATTTTCAAATACCGATGGAGTATCTTGTTCGCTCAGATACGCCCGAATTTCCGCCTTTGCCTTTTGGTCGGGTAATTTCCCTATCTTTAGTTTAACCTCGCACAAATCGCCCGATTTTGCCCTCATTTCTTGTCACATCGCCTGCCCTTTATCCACAGGCTCGACAAGCTTACCATTAAGGCTTTCGAAATTGCACTCGATATACGAAAGGTCGTTATCCGTTACGACGTTATCAAGGGTGAAAAACATACTATGCTCGTTCAGCTTTACTACATCATTCGGCGTGTCAAAGAATATCCATTCTTCGCTGTCAGGTCTGTCCTTTAAATAAACGTCGTAGCCGAGCTTTAAAATATTCCCCAGCTTATAAAGGACAGCGTCTATTCTAACACAGCCCATAACAAGCTTTGCGACTACAGAGTCGGTGAAGAACTCCGGTATATCCCTTTGCAGTCGTTTTACATCATTATCCGACATATTCTTTTCAAAGGAATATCTGTCGCCAAGCTCTGCTTTTAAATCTCTTTGTCTTTTAGATAGCTTCATTGCACCCATCCTTTCAGTTTGAGAAATAATAGAACGGATCGTTTATATCTTCCGACTCGTCATCATCCTCATCTTCCGTTTCTTCGTTTTCTTCATTGGTTTCGTAATCCTCATCAATGAAAGAGCTTTGATGAAGGTTATACCCGTATGAATTTCTGAAATACTGATATGTAGAATTCATCAGCGCATTATCGAGATAGGACACGTCCAGCCTCATATTCTCGTAACCCACACGGACCGTGCAGTAGTAGAGCTTACTCGGTAATGCAAAATCCATTTTCAGATTCATTATATATGCCATACCATTTATGGTTTTGCCGTTATTAAGCATAACGGTAAGGTCACGCTTGAAGTAGTGACTGGGGTATCCCTCATATGAGTCAAGACTCATTTCATCGGTAGGGGTTATATCCCAGACAGCAACAGGGACAGAAGAGCCTGCTCTCGGTCCGATGGTTGCATAGGCGCATCCGGGATGACCTTTAAACTGCAGTTCGTAGTTTTCTATACGTCCTGTGCCATAGAGTTTTGCGGTAGGACATCTGAATTTCATCTGTGCAATGTTCAGATTGCTACCATAAGCAATGTATAATCGTTTGTTCATACCTTTTCTCCTTACATAGTCAGAGCAGAAAATGTTTCGTCCTGCTCTTCATCTTCTTCATTTTCGTTATTTTCTTCAGGCCCGCTTACATCTTCTGTAGCCGTAGCATTCAGCATTTCTTCACGCTTTGCTTTAAGCCGTTCCTTCTGAGCTATCGCCTGAGCCGGGTCCTTCCAGGCTATATTACCTTCAAGATTACTCAGTAAATGATATCTTGCGGTCTTGAATTCAGGGCCTATCATACCAAGCCTTAACAACCATACACGGAAGGTGTATTTTTCGTTTGTTGACTGTGTCTTGTATCTGAAGGCTCTTTGCTGAATAAGTGCCTGATGAGAGATAGCAAGGCACAGCTGTATGTAGGACTTCACCTTTCCGGCGTGGAGCGTTGAATTGAACAGCCTGAATTCTATCGTGCCTTTTGAAAAGACACTGTGAAGATTCAGTGCGTGGTATCGTGAATCATCGTAATGAACATATCTTGAACCATATCCGTTATACCACATACGCTCAAGCTCATCCATATTCCGTGGCGGTCTGAAATTTATATCATCAAGAAATCTTAAATCTGCCCTTTTACAGTAATTCTGTCTTGCTACAGATACATCAAGTGCCTTATACAGCAGGTCTTCCTTTGCCGCCATTATATTCACAATATTTTTAAGTGTATCTACAGTATGGGTACTTGCATCCACGTGAATGTGAATACCACAGCTGTTATTTACCTTCGCACCTGCCGCTTTAAGAACACGGACTATCTGCTGTATCTTCTCAATATCATCATATGTACAGATAGGAGATACGACCTCAACTGAATAGGCTCTGCCTCCGTCAGTACCTCTGCCTGATTCACAGCGGATAGAAGCGTCACTCATCACCTTCCACTGTCTGCCTTGCTGGTCACGGGCGGTATACGTATCATAATTACCGCCGACATGTGTAGTGTCACCGCCGAATATACCTGCAATAATCTGGGCGGCTTTAGTTCTTGTGATGCCGGTCATTTCAATTTCGATTCCAAATCGTTGACTCCTCATCTTCTGTACCTCCTGACCCGGTGGAAGCAGAAGCTATATCGGTAGCAGGAGCTTTCTTCTGCGAATGCTCCTTCATTTCGATAAAAGCTCGGACAGAGGAAGGGACAGTTTTAAGATAAAGCTGGTCGAGAGCATTTGAAAGCTCTTTTTCAATCGTACTGCCCCTTTCCTTAATGTACAGCCTTACTGCTTCATACTTCTCATTACTGCAGTTTATCGTTATGGTCTTTTTTATCATCTTCCCTTATCCTTTCTGACATTGTACATGCCCAGCGCTATCATTCCGTTACGCAGATACTCTCTGTAATTTTCCCTATCCACCACATAGCGGACGTTTCTCTCGTGGTCGGTATCGTTTGATAAGCACATTACCTTTGCCCATTTTCTTGCTATTCTTTCGGGATTTTTTAAAGGTCGGTTTATTCCATGGGATATATAGTGCCTGCCAATAACCATAACTATCTGCACAGTTTTGACAGTGCGTATATCTTCCTTTGATAAAATTGCTGTCACCTTGCTGTCGTTTGCACAGTTTAATATATTGTTAAGCACATCGACGCAGTTACAAAGTGGCTCGTAAGTAAGATTTTTCATATCATCACACCCTTTCTTCTTCAATAAGCTGAAACAGACCTGTAAAATCTGCCGCCATATATTCAGTGCCGTATTCAGCGTTTATTTTATCTGCAAGCTCTTCGGTTGTTTTAGCCACCCGAAAAATTTCCACAAGCTTTTCTGCCACATTCTTCTGCTCCGGTAAGAAACAAAGATATACCACCTGAGCTCTGTCCGTGTCACGTTCCGACAATCCCTGCCGCGTTGATTCTTCGATTATCGAAGACAATTCTCTGTCTATACGGTCTATCTCTTCCATTTCGGAGCTTGTAAAGTTCTCCAGTACCTGTGATGTCACGTCGCTTTCAGCCGATATGCTTATATCAGATAAGCTACCGAACATATAGAACGGGAAAATCAGAACAAACACAAGAGCTACTATCGAGCCGATAATAGCTTTTCGGGCAGTCTTGTCGGTGAGCAGTAATACTATCAGCTTCTTCATTATCTACCTCCGGCATTGCCAAACAGCTTTTCCTTGAATTTCGGGGCACTGACCTGTAGCAGAAATCTTTCATTGCCACACTTATACAGACAGCTACCACGGCTCGGATACCTGATAAGGTCATATTCCGATTCGTAGAGCTGGAGCGAGTCGCACAGCTCTTCAGGGTCAATCTGCCCGGGATGAAACAAAAACAAATGAGAAGGTATGCTGAACATCGGCTTTGTCAGTTCCTTTATCGCGGGAATTAAAAAGTCCTCGATATTCTGACTTGCGAGAATTATTGAGGATTCCTTTTTACGAACACGCTTCATAGCGTTTCTGATATATTCAATTGCGGTCTCATTTGATAAAAACAGATAAAGCTCATCTATAGAGGCTACCGTATTACCGTTTCTTAAAAGCTGGTTACTCATAAATGAAAGAACATTGAATAGCATCGCATCTTTTAGTCTTTTATTGGTATCCATAAGCCCTTTTACACCAAAGCATAAGAACTTGCTGTCGGTGATATTGGTATAGCCGTTGAAATATCTGCTTTCTGCACCAACACACATTGAATGAATGCCAAGACAGATGTCCTGCAGCTGTTCTTCTGTGTATAACTGCTTTTTAGAAGCGTCGTAGTGCATAAATTCATCCTCGCACAGGTTATATAAATCTTTAAGGATCGGAAAGCTCTTGGCACTTAGTCTTGAACAGTCCGTCTTATCGGTTATGCCAAAGCATTTATATAGCTTTGTGAGAAGTATCTCTATAGTATCAAGATGTGCGTCGGTAAAATCCTTGTAGCTTCTGAAAAAGTCCTTTAAGAAGGATATGTGCTGTGATAAGACAGATTTCTTTCTTGTGCCTTCTTCGTCAGAGCCCTCGCCCCAGTCCTTTGGTTCAAGGGGATTTATGATGTAATCACCTGACATATAGTCGATGTAACAGCCGCCGAGATTTCTGCACAGCTGTACATATTCCTCCTCCGGATCAAGGCAGATTATATTCTTTCCCGATTCACGGAGATTTGTCAGTAAAAGCTTTAAAAGATAGCTTTTGCCCTGTCCCGAATTTCCGAGTATAAGTATATTGCTATTAGTCTTGTCTGCGGTTCGCTTATCAAAATCAACAAGAATATTCGTACCGAATTTGTCACGACCTATGTAGATGCCGTTTTCATCATTCTTACCCGAAAAATTGAAGGGGAACAGATTTGCTGCCGAATCAGCCGGCAGTACTCTTTCAAACACGTCACCAAACTTGTTGCTTCCAAGAGGGAAGACGGACAGAAAGCCATCTTTCTGGCGTAATAACAGCTTATCCACAGTTATTTTAGAGCGGGCAAGCTCCATGCTTATATCACTCTGAAGCTCGTGCAGACCTTCGCTGCTGTCGGCAGACAGTTCTATATATACAGCACAGTGTAGGAGTAGCTCACGGTTTGTCCGCTGATTGCTGATAAGCTCTATAACATCCTGTATATCTCCTTCGGCTTCAACAACGTCAGAGATATTTGAGCCGGAGGACTTGACCTTGTTTCTTCTTAATGTGTTCTGGATAAGGCGATCACGCTCTATACTATCTACAGCTCTGTGATATATCCGTACAGTAACACCTGTCTTGTCCGCAAGCTGTGCAAGTATCGCCATATCGTGAGTTACAGGCGGATATTCACGGATAGCCCACACACAGCGATATGTATTTCCTACGATATAGCTATCTGTACTGAATTTAATCATCGTAGGACAAACAAGGTCGAAAAAGTCTTTGGTATATGCCTTTTCCTTTTCTTCTTCACCCATTTCCTTTTTCTTAAACAGCATTATCACTTTCTCCTTCCTCGTATCGCTC
>JAFQUH010000192.1 GCA_017408635.1 Ruminiclostridium sp.
ATCAAAGCCTGTAGGCTCTTTATTAACACCTGTAGTACCGCTTCTGTGGAACATTTCTCCCGATTGCGGAGTATATGCGGCATTTTCGCACATATAGTTCCACCAATCATTCTTGTAATGTGTTCCGTAGTTATCTACTCGCTCGCATTTATGCTGACCGAGCTTGGCATCAAAATTATGATTATACTGAAGACAGCCGGAGTTCCATCCGTAGTTCTCGGTCTCGCCGAACATAGCGTCATTATTGAAACCGATGATATTAGCGTATTTGTAGTCAGGGTCGTTATTTAAAAGGTCTATTTTATACTGCGGCATACGTACAGAATATGTTATACCGAGCGGAACGCAGATTTTTTCAACAATAGCTTTGATAACGGTATCGTAGTTTACAATTGGGTATTGATAGTTATATGCCATCTCACCGCCTGAACCGATAAAGCCCGATGACATTTTAAACAGAATATCTCCGTTTTCTATAAGGAACGGAGCTAACTGGTCGATATGAGCAAGCATATTTTCTTCAGAAGCACCTTTTTTCAGATGTTCCTGCTTGTTTTCTTCACTTACCTGCCAATTAAGCTGAATACCGTGATATCCTACTCGGAAAAGCACCTTTACGCCTTTAGAACGAAGCTTTGAGAAAAGAAGGTCGTAAGCTTCGAAAACGCCTTCGGGAAGGGTTTTGACAGGACCTAAACCAACAAGAGCGCTTTGCAGAAGTATGAGCTTGCTCTTATAGTCTGTCTTGCTGTAGCTGAGATAAATCCTATCAGTTAAATAGTCAACGACTTCCTTTTTTGATTCAGAGTCAAGATTGCAATAATAGTAACGGATATCGTGTTTACACTTCGAATCAGGATTTGATGATACTGTACCGTTAGAATTTCTTGTTATTTTATCACAGGTATTTGTAGTTTTGGTCGGGTCGTCAGGATCGGGATGGTTTTGTATTATTTGAAAATTAATTGTCGTTCTGTAACCTCTATCGGGATTCTGATACAAAAGCTGATCGTTGGTTCTGCCTGCTATGCTTCCAATGAGTCCCGTAGAATTAGTAACTACCTCGCCTGCGCTGAGCGGTTCAAACTCAAACTCTAGGGTTTCGCCCGAAAACTCTATTGTTTCAGAAGAGTTGTCACTCATGCCGCCGGCATTACATCCCGCAGCAAGAGAAGCTACAAGCGTAACAGATAATATTAAAGCTATTATTCGTTTTACAGATAACATAAAGCTCCTCCGTCGCATACTATCTTTTATTCAATTTTAATGTTATTCTTTTGCAAAGTAAATAGTGCAACTTATTCATTTAATTGCAAATCTTATCATAAAAAACTCCCGAACCGAAGTTCAGGAGTTAAAGTATTATTTTATTACTATTTCATGAAGGATATTGTGACCCTCTTCAAATTCAAGATAGTTTGAAAGCGAAGCATAATCGTCCATCGAGTTCTTGAGATAGAATGCGATATAATATTTTCCGCTCTCTTTTGGGAGTGTAATATCTGCTGCAACATTATAGTTTATTACATCATCCTGAACGCTTGAATTGCGTTCGGTAGCGTAATAATCAGCAGGAAGGCTTATCCACTTTGAAGGGTCTCCTGCTTTTACAGAGGATACAACCTCATAATCATCATTAAGTACAGCAAAACCTGATTCAAGGAAGAAAGCCGCTGCAAAACCGTAGTTCTTAAAGGACATATCTACGTTAAGGGTTGTTCCCTTTCCGACCTCGCCCTTAAAGGTAGCTTTGTCGGTAACAAGCTTATATCCTAAATGGTCGCGGATAAACTCATAGGGATTTCTGTGAATTTCAACTCCGTCTTCATCTACAAACCAGTTGGGGTCGTAAATGATTCCTGCG
>JAFQUH010000193.1 GCA_017408635.1 Ruminiclostridium sp.
ATATTTCATCCGCCAAAGGCGGATTTCATCAAAACCAGAGGTTTTGATTTCACCGTGCCATAGGCACGATTTCATTTTGAAATTTGTCCCCGACAAATTTCAATTTACCCGCCGCCGCAGGCAGAATTTAAAATCTATCAATTGCCAAAGGCAATTGATTCCACATCTGCGCCGTGAGGCGCAACTTCACGAGCCGAAGGCTCGCTTCACTCCTTCACTTTTGCGGAGCAAAAACTTCACTTTGAAATTTCAAAATTCCACTCTTGACAAATTGTTAAAAAAGTAGTATAATGTGTTTTAGCGGTTTAAAGCAGCGTAACTTTAAATCGACGCAACTTTAAATCAACAAAACGGACAGAGAGAAGGAAAAAAACAAAAATGGTAATCGCAATATTGATACTGTACGTTCTTTCAATAATCGGAATCGGTATCTACTACAGAAAAAAATCCTCAACGGTAAACGACTTCGTACTCGGTGGACGCTCGGTAGGTCCCTGGCTTACAGCCTTTGCCTATGGTACGTCATATTTCTCCGCAGTAATTTTCGTAGGCTATGCAGGTAAATTCGGCTGGAACTTCGGTGCGGCGTCTACCTGGATAGGTATAGGCAATGCAGTTATAGGCTCGTTACTCCCCTGGCTTATTTTAGGCAGAAGAACAAGAATAATGTCAAACCATCTGGAAAGTGCAACAATGCCCCAGTTCTTTGAGAAGAGATTCTTCAGTAAGCCCATGAAGATAATCTCCGCAGTTATAGTTTTCGCATTTTTAATTCCCTATACCGCAAGTGTTTACAATGGTCTTTCAAGACTTTTCGGTATGGCGTTTGACGTTGACTATTCAGTATGCGTTATAGGTATGGCGGTTATTACTGCCGTATACGTAATAATCGGCGGCTACAAGGCTACAGCTATGAACGACTTTGTTCAGGGTATCATTATGCTTATCGGTATCGTGGCGGTTATAGTGGCTACTCTTAATTCAAAGGGCGGTCTTACAGAGGCTATGAATCAGTTATCTCAGGTAACTACCGAAAATGCTCCTGCAGGTAGCTTTACTTCAATTTTAGGTCCCGATCCGATGAATCTTGTCGGCGTAATTCTGCTGACTTCACTCGGTACCTGGGGACTGCCTCAGATGATACATAAATTCTACACCATCAAGGATGAAAAATCCATAACGACAGGTACTATCGTATCTACCGTATTCGCCGTAGTGGTTGCAGGCGGTTGCTACTTCTTGGGCGGCTTCGGCAGAATCTTCGTATCAAATGAAGAATTTGCACAGATAGGCTCTGACGGAATTATCCCCAAGATGCTTGAATGCCTTCCTGAAATTCTTTTAGGCGTAGTTGTAGTGCTGGTTTTATCCGCTTCTATGTCCACTTTATCATCCCTTGTAATCACGTCAAGCTCAACGCTTACCCTTGACCTTATCAAGCCTGTTATGAAGGGCAAGCTCGATGAGAAAAAGCAGCTTATCGTTATGCGTTCTCTTATCGCTATATTCCTTGCTTTATCGGTAATTATCGCACTTAATAAGAATGCTCTCATTTCTGACCTTATGGGTTACTCCTGGGGTGCTCTGGCAGGTGCCTTCCTCGCTCCCTTTATGTACGGACTTTTCTGGAAGGGCGTTACAAAGGCGGCAGTATACACAAGCTTCGGCGTTGGCGTAGGTACTACCATCCTTCATATGATAATAAAGCCTACAGGTGATATTTTCGGACTGAGCCTCGCTTCTCCCGTAAATATCGGTATGCTTACAATGCTCGCAGGACTTATTATCGTTCCTATCGTAAGCCTTGTTACACCAAAGCTCAGAAAGGAACAGCTTGACGAGGTATTCAGCTGCTACGATAAGTCAAAGAAGCTGGCTGACTGATATTAAAGCTATATAAACAAAAACCCGTGAAATTCAGACGAATTTCACGGGTATATTTTTTTAGAAGCCGTTAACCGCTTCCTTTATATTCTTTATAGCAAGCGAGTCATTGGGATAATAGCGAAGTAAGTCCAGCTCGTAGATAAGAGAGTAAAGTGCGATTCTTTTATCCATATCCGGATAGTCAAAAAGCGCCGGAGCGTATTTTTTCAGAAGCTCCATAAGAGCAGAGCCCGCCTGAACGTTTTCCTCGTTTCTGTTCCACAGAGGGCTTGTACTCATGCGGTAGAAGGTATCAAGTATGTAATCCTTGGGTGCGGCGCAGAGGGTTTCGTAGTCGAGAAGCCACACCTTGCCGTTACTGTCGGCTAAAAGGTTGTCATATCTTAAATCTCTGTAGCATAGCCCGTATTCGTGCTTCTCAAGTATCTGCCAGTATTCCTCGGTAAATTCTCTTACCGAAAGGGATAATCCGTGGGGAATTCTGCCCCCGGCGTCAAGCTCGGTGCAAAGTAGCATTATGCGATTTTTTATATGCCTTTCCCACAGATCAGGGATAGGGAACAGATGCCCCGCATCATCAAAACTACGGCTTGTGATATCTGTGATTATTCCTGCAATCTGCCTTGCGTAGTCCTCTCTCACCTCATCCGATAGCTTGTGCCAGTTGCGGTGGATGGAATTTCCGTAGATGCGCTCAAGGATAATATAATCCTCGCCGCAGTCTATCATGGCGGGGGCGTAATCAGGTGCCGCATTGTAATAGAACCAGACCTCTTTTTCAAAGCCGTCCTTGTTCTTTCCGTATATTTTTATAGCATATTTTTCGGTAAGCCATACGTCACTTAAATAGCTGACGGAGGATTTACGAAGCTCGCTATAGTTGAGCCTGTGCTTTGATAATATTTCCTGCGGAGTCATAATACACCTGCCTTATAAGTCACTAATTTTAGTTTATAGTATTTTTAGGGAAATGTCAAGATAAAACCCTTATTTTCCTTGCAATACCGCCCTTTTTATGTTATGATATAGATATATTATTTCTGATAATACCGAAAGGATAGCAGATATGGAAAACAGAGTTTTAATAGGCGGAAATATGTTAAAGCAGATGAACTTCTCCTTACAGCAGAATTTCATCCCTCTTTTCAGAAATCTGATACTTACGAATAAAACGGGAGAGGTGCTGGAAAACGTAACTCTCCGTATGACCTTTGATCCTGCCTTTGCAGAAGGCTACGAAACCTTCGTTTCGGCTCTTCAGCCTGATAAGCCGCTTGAAGTAAAGCCGGTAAAGATAGCGGTATCACCCGAATTTTTATATACAATGACCGAAAAGACTGTAGCCAATATCACTATCGAGGTATTTTCCGAGGATGGTCTTCTGGCTATGGACACAAGAACGGTGGATATACTTGCCTACGATCAGTGGACAGGTACTGCTTTTATGCCTGAAATGGTATCTGCCTTTGTAACACCTAATCATCCTTTAGTCAGAGAGGTTATAAGCGATGCGGGAATATATATGCAGAAGTGGACAAAGGATCCCGCCTTTACCGCATATATAACACAAAACCCCAGCAACGTAAAAATGCAGATGGCGGCAATATATGCGGCACTTCAGCAGAGAAATATTGCTTATGCAATGCCTCCTGCAAGTTTTGAAGACGCCCAGAGAATAAGACTTCCCGAAACGGTACTGACAGAAAAAAGAGGTACCTGCCTTGATTTAGCGGTGCTTTATTGCTCCTGCCTTGAAAACGTGGGACTGAATCCCATTCTCATATTTACGGAAGGTCACGCCTTTGCAGGCTGTAGACTCGGCGAGGACACCTTCCCTGACAGTATAGTATACGATTGCTCCGCCATTACAAAAAGAACGGCGGTGGGCATTGACGAAATATGTCTTGTGGAATGTACGGATTTCGTTGCAGGCAGAAGCGTAGATTTTGACGACGCCTCCGCTCACGCCAATGAAAATCTCTCCGATGCAGAAAAATTCCAGCACGCCGTTGATATTGCAAGGGCGAGAGGATGCGGTATCCGTCCTATCCCTACAAGAGTAAGTGAAAACGGCGTATATAAGATAGCGGATTACAGCGAGAGAAAGAAGAGCGAGATAACCTCTGCACCTTCGGAAATAGATATGTCGATACACGCCATAACCGCCCCCGATAACAAGAACGTTACAAAGCAGGACGTGTGGGAGAGAAAGCTCCTTGACTTAAGCCTTCGTAACAGTCTGCTGAATTTCCGTCCCCGTTCTTCAAATATCCAGCTTATGACTACCGATCTTGCACAGCTGGAGGATGAGATTTCCGGCGGTAACGATTTTAAGGTAATGCCCGCTCCTAACGATTTCAATATAACCGCTGCAGATAACAAGATGTATGCGGTAGAGGACGAAAAGGAGCTTATTGACGGTATTGTAGAATCGGAATTCAAGAGTCACCGACTCCGCACCTTTATAGACGCCACAGAGCTTGAAAAGACGCTCAAAAAACTCCATCGTGATGCGAAGGTAAGCATAGAGGAAAACGGTGCAAATACGTTGTATCTTGCCCTCGGACTTCTCCGCTGGTACGAAACCGACAAGAGCGAAAAGCCAAGATTCGCCCCCGTCGTACTTGTACCGATTGATATAATAAAAAAGGTACACGATAAGAGCTATACTATAAGAATCCGTGATGAAGAAACTCTGATGAATATAACGCTTCTTGAAATGTTAAGGCAGAATTTCGGCATCAGTATAAACGGACTAAATCCGCTCCCCTGCGACGAAAAGGGTGTAAATCTTCCTCTTATCTTCAATACTGTAAGACAGGGAGTAATGTCAAAAAGCCGCTGGGATATAGTAGAATACGCCTTTATCGGTCAGTTCTCCTTCAGCCGCTTTATTATGTGGAACGATATAAAGAACAGAAGTGAGGATTTAAAGAAAAACAAGGTGGTAGCTTCTCTCATTGATGGGGTTATGAGCTGGAAGGCTGACAGTGAAATGCTTTCTTCAAGAGAGCTTGACGAAAAACTGTCACCCTCGGATATGGCAGTACCTATGAGCGTTGACTCATCCCAGCTGGCGGCGGTACATCTTGCCTCCCAGGGCGAGAGCTTCGTACTGCACGGACCTCCGGGAACGGGTAAATCCCAGACTATCACCAATATGATAGCCAATGCTCTTTATCAGGGTAAGTCGGTATTATTCATAGCCGAAAAAATGGCGGCTCTTACAGTAGTACAGAAAAGACTTTCAAAGATAGGGCTTGCTCCCTTCTGCCTTGAACTGCACTCCAATAAGGCGCAGAAGAGAACTGTTCTGAATCAGCTTGAAAATACCCTCAATACAGGCAGAATAAAAGAGCCGCAGAAGTATGCCGAGGGCGCACAAAGACTGAACGAGCTTCGCCGTGAGCTGAACGGTGTTATGGATAGCCTTCATAAAATCCGCCATTACGGAATGTCTGCCTATGACGCTATCGTGCTTTATGAACAGCACAAGGAATATAAGGGACTTATAGAATTTACCACAGAGCAGATAGCGGCAATGAAGGAAACGGATTTTGAGACCTGGAAGGAGCTTATAATCTCCTCCACTACCGCAATGAGAGAAAACGGCAGTTACGCCGATAATCCCTTCCGCTTCTACGAAAACAGAGAATATTCCATCGAGCTTCGTGAGGCGCTTTTAAATAAGCTCAAAGCCTTTATCGAAAAAATAGGCGCAATAAGAGAGGATATAGCTTCACTTTCGTCAACCTTCGGTATAGCCATAGATAGTTATAAGAAGTATACCGCCGCCGCAGATTTACTGGAGGTCACGGTACGCTCTGTACATAAGCTATCGGCATTAGCCTCTGACAGCGCCTATGATATAAAGCTGGCGGCACTTAAAAAGCTGATTGCCACCGGCAAGGAAATGAACGGACTTAAGGAACAGTTACTTAAGGATTATGACGAAAAGGTCTTTTCCTATGATAGCGAAACTGCATCTTTACAATGGAAACAGGAGAGCGAAAAGTGGTTTTTACCGAAGATGTTCGGTCAGAACGGTCTTGTAAAGGCACTTAAGCTATATGCAAAAATCCCTGTAACAAAGCAGAATATCGAGGGTGAATATGAACGCCTTAATAAATACAAAGCCTTAAAGAATGAAATATGCTCCGCTCCTGCAGAGCTTACGGCACTTCTTTCGGGACTGTGGATGGGAGAAGCAACCAACTTTAACGTAACGGAGCAGGCGGTACTCGATAGCGAGAAGCTGCACAGAGCGTTAAAGAATCTTGCTCTTACTCCCGCGGGAGAGGTGGCGGTAGCCTCCGCACTTGCGACTGTCAGCGAAAATGAGCAGACAAGAGCAATAATCTCCCGTGAGGAAGCCTTATGCGAAGCGGTTGGGGTACTTAAAAACGAATGCAAGGTATCCACAGAGGAGCTTTTATGGGGTGACAATTTTGTAGATAACTCCATCGGCATTGCATCGGCAATGTGCAACAATATAGGCGAGCTTAAGAGCTGGACCGATCTGCTGGTTACTCTTGACGGGCTTAAGAATGCAGGACTTTCCAACGTGGTATACTCCTATATGAACGGAAAGGTAAACTACGAAAACGTACTTAACGCCTATACCTGCGGCGTGACCTATTCAATGTCAATGCTGACGGTAGCCTCCGATAATACCCTTAACAGCTTTTCGGGTGCAAAGGGCGAGGATACCATAAAGAGATATTCTGAAGTTATTTCAGAATTTGAAAAGCTCACCATAAACGAGCTTGTGGCAAAGCTTTCCGCAAAGCTCCCTGCGGTAGGTCAGGGTAACGTGGGTAGCGAGCTTGGTATACTCCAGAAGGCGATAAAGAGCGGCGGCAGAATGATGTCTATAAGAAAGCTCTTTGACAGTATCCCGAATCTGCTCCGCCGTATGTGTCCCTGTATGCTTATGAGCCCTATTTCCGTGGCACAGTATATAGATCCCGCATATCCGAAATTCGATCTTGTTATCTTTGACGAGGCGTCCCAGCTTCCTACCTGCGAGGCGGTAGGCGCAATTGCGAGAGGCGAAAACGTGGTGGTAGTAGGCGATCCCAAGCAGTTACCTCCCACCAGCTTCTTCAGTGCGAATTCCGTGGATGAGGAAAACTACGAGAAGGAAGATCTTGAAAGCGTGCTGGACGACTGTCTTGCCTTATCAATGCCCCAGAAGCATCTGCTATGGCATTACCGTTCAAGACACGAAAGTCTTATCGCATACAGTAATGCAAAATATTATGACAATAAGCTGATGACCTTCCCGTCACCTGCGGATAGTATTTCGGAGGTAAGCTGGGTTAAGGTAGAGGGCTTCTACGATAAGGGTAGCAGTAAGCAGAACAAAGCCGAGGCAGAGGCGGTGGTGGCTGAAATAGTACGCCGTATCTCCGATCCCGAGCTTCGTCGTGACAGTATCGGCGTTGTAACCTTCAGCCTTGTTCAGCAGGTGCTTATAGACGATCTTTTAAATGACGAGTACAGAAAGAATCCCCAGCTTGAAACCTGGGCAAATGAGATGTACGAGCCGATATTTATAAAGAACCTTGAAAACGTTCAGGGTGACGAGCGTGACGTGATTTTATTCTCTGTAGGCTACGGCCCTGATAAGCAGGGCAAGGTATCCATGAACTTCGGACCGCTTAACCGTGACGGCGGCTGGAGAAGACTCAACGTTGCCATTACCCGCTCAAGAAAGAAGATGATAGTTTATTCTGTCATCACTCCCGATCAGATAGATATGTCGAGAACCTCCTCCGAGGGCGTTGAAGGTCTGAAGGGATTTCTGGAGTTTGCCGCAAGAGGCAGAAATACCCTTGTTTCAAGACAGAACGAAACGGCAAATACCGTAGGCATAGAAGAAATAATTGCTGAAAAATTAAGAGCGGAGGGCTATACCGCACAGTGTAATATCGGTTATTCCGATTTCAAGATCGATATTGCGGTAGCCGATCCCGATAATCCCGATAATTATATCTTCGGTATTATGGTGGATAGCAAAAAGCATCTTGATAACAGCACCGCCCGTGACAGAACGGTATCCCAGCCTGGTGTACTTAAAGGTCTTGGCTGGAATATAGCAAACGTCTATACTCTTGACTGGCTGGATAACAGCGAAAAGGTTATCGAAAAGCTGAAAAAGGATATAGAGCTTGCTATAAGCCGTAACAGAAGCGGCGAAGAGCCTTCAGAGGAGGAAGCTCCCAAAAAGGCGGAGGAGCTGGTCTTTGAAAAGGAAGAGGTATTGACCGTAGCTGATAAATGCGAGGAATATAAGCCCTTCAAGATAAAGGAGGCGGGTACCTCCGAGGATTTTTCAAAGCCGGGTATAGATAAGAAGCTACAGAAGATAATCTCCGATATTTTAAAGGCAGAAGCGCCTGTAAGCTATGATGTGGTATATAAGAAGACTCTTGCCTGCTTTGGAATGACAAGAGGAGGTGCAAGTGTCAAGAAGGCTTTTGAGAATGCCTTTGCACAGCTTGATATTCCCGTTACCACGGTGAACGATACTAAATTCTGCTGGCTCAGTCAGGAGCAGATTATGAATTACAGTATCTGCCGTATCACGAAGGATGACGGAGAAAAGCGCAGTATGGATGAGATAGCACCTCAAGAGATTGCAAACGGTATAAATATCATTCTTGCAGATCAGATATCTATGAACAGAGCCGATCTTATAAAGACTGTTTCAAAGCTCTTCGGCTTTACAAGAACGGGTGACGTTATTGATAAAGCCTGCACAGAGGGTATAAAGTGTGCAAGAGCAAAGGGTTACGTCTTTATAGATGAAGAAACAGGCAGAATAACCACAAAGGCAGAGTAATGCCAAATATGTCAGGAGAGTCATAAAGACTCTCCTGACAGACTGAAGACAAACTCACGCACCGCAAAAATGCTGGTAACTTGTAACGAATTTGTGGATATACACGAAATAGTGATGTAAAAGTTTTAGAGAGCCTTAAACGGCTCTCTAAAAGCATTTTTGCTTACATCGTCACCCACCCCTCGACTGTACCTTATGCGAACACCTTGTCGTGCGTCGTCCTGACGCATTTTGTGTGTTCGCTATACGGCATCCTTGCCGTTTATACACCTATCGGGGTGGTTGACGATTTTGACCGAACAGGTCAAAATCAATGGCTGACGTGCGTTTTTCATCGTCTGACAGCGTGTAGACAAAGACTTTGTCTACACGCTGTCAGGAGAGTCGTGAAGACTCTCCTGAAATTTTATATACGAATAATCGTAAAACAGAAAATTAAAGCCCCATTCCTCACGGAACAGGGCTTAATTTATGTTTTGGATGTAGGGATTAGCTCATGTTTGCGATGATATCTCTGTAGGGCTGGAGATAGCCTTCTACTGTACCGAAGTAGGAATCACGGAGAGCAGTATAGGATTCGCCTGCCTTGAGAGGACCGCCTAAGATACAACCCTGACCTTCAGCGTCGCCTACCTGGAGCATATCTGTAAGCTCTGTAGAGAAGCCGAAGCAATCGTCAAAGAGGAATGTGAATTCTTCACTCTCGGGGTTCTTGAGTTCCATCTTGAGTTCGTAGAGCTCTTCGGGCATAGCAACGTGAGTGTTGTTCTGTCTGCGGTCTGCATTACACTCAGGGCACTTGTCGATGAGCTTGTCGGGTGTGGATACGCCGCATTCAGGGCACTTAGGATAGTAAAGAGCGTCTGCTGTAGCTTCGTCCTTTGCAGCTTCCTGATTTTCAGGATCGATTTCTGCAAGACGGCAAAGCTCACTGTACTTGAGAGCAGCCTTTACGTTCTTTGCACCTGCGGGAATGAGGTAACCGAAGGTGTCAGAGTTTGAATAGTAAGCGTCAGCCTTGGGATCTCTGGGGATGGGCACGAAGTAGATTTCTGATTCACGCATCTTCTTCTGTGCGGAAGAATAACCCCAGTCAAGACCGAATTCTGCGAACATTATCTTACCATCGGAGAATACGGAAGCGGGATCCATATATTCGGGCTGGATAAGACCTTCCTGTGCGAGTGACTGTAAGAAGTCCTGGCATCTCTGAACGTTAGCGTCCTTCATATTGTTAACGATCTGCTTGTTTGCACCGTCAACGTCGATGAGGGGTGTACCTGTGGAAACGATGAAGGGCATTGCTACGAAGCCTGTAGGTAAAAGACCGTAGTAGTCGTCACCGAGGTCGCACCATTCAATCATAAGCTCCTTCCAGGTATCCCAGGTCCATTCACCCTGCTGATAAAGCTCAAAGGGATCTGCGGAAATACCTTCGTTTTCAAGAGCCGTCTTGTTGTAAAGAAGAACAACGCCGGGGTTTACCTGATAAGGTAAGTAGTAGTGCTTGCCACCGAGGTTGAAGTTTTCGATTGTTGACTTAACGCCTGACCAGGTGGGAGAATCAAAGTCTACGTAGTCGTCGATAGCCATGTAGAGATTCTTTGATACGCCGTGAGGGAAGGACATCCACTCGTATCTTACAAGGTCGGGAGAGTCGTCGGATGCTACCAGCTGTGCGAGCTTTTCAAAGTAAACTGCGCCTGACTGTGTAGCAATGTATTCTACTGTGTAGCCTTCGTCTGCGAACTGGTCAACTATTACCTTGTCGTCTGTGTTAAGGTCATAGTAACCGAGCCACTTCATAACAGAACCGTTGGAAGGAGCTTCTGTAACACCTGTGTTACCTGTGTTATCTGAGCTTTCATCCTTGGACTCGGTATCTGCGCCACCGTTATCTGTAGAAGAGGTGGACTGGCTTGTTGATGATGATGTGTCGTTCTTGCTTTCAGTACCTGACTGTTCAGGTGTGCCGCAGGCTGTTACAGTTGATACTGCAAGAGCGGTAGCAAGAAGTCCACAAAGGATTCTTTTGTTAAGTTTCATTTAGTACCTCCATAATTATAGTGTGTATTCGTTTACATCACATCAATTATATTGTAAACTAAAATGAGAACGATTTCAATTCGCTATTTTTACAGTTTGATAGGTTGTTTTTTGTGCATTTCGACTATAAGGGATAAGATTGTTATGTTTATATGGCTATAGTGTGGTAAAACGGAATAAAGTCTGTACTATAAATAAAAACGCCGCACACAGGTTAAGATAGCACTCAACCTGTGTGCGACGAAATTGTTTAAGGTTTTCCCTTCGATGGAATTATCAGAGGTGACACGCCTCAGGGCTTTAATATGGTCGGATGATCGAAGGCGTGGAGAATGAAATTGTCACTGTTGGTCTGCTGGAGGTTTATCAGCGATTCTGTTACCTTTGCACCCTTATCGCTTATGCCGATGCATATTGAATGAGGTCCTGCCAGGGAGTCTATGTAGACTTCGCTATGGCTTATGTTGACATTTCCTCCGCTTTCTGCACCACCGATACCGGCGA
Organism: Ruminiclostridium sp.; assembly: GCA_017408635.1. Lineage (GTDB taxonomy): Bacteria > Bacillota > Clostridia > Oscillospirales > Ruminococcaceae > Ruminiclostridium_E. The sequence continues at coordinate 11,285 of JAFQUH010000193.1, forward strand.
TTATATCGCCTTCAAAATATATCTTTGCCTTACAGCCTGCGATACTGATATCACTGTTCTGTTTCATACAACCTATGCAGGTGCCGTGCTGACCTTTTGTAGTAAGGGCAAGCAGGGAATCAAGGGCGGTGAAGCAAGCGGTTTCTTCGGCGTTATTGACAGGGGAGAGAGTACCGACGCAGGTAGCGTTTATGCCGAGCGACTCAAGCTTTATACTGCTATCCTTGATTTTTACGTCGGGTATACCACACAGAGAGCCTACGCATACTGCATTGTCACCTGACGAATAAGCCTGGATTTGACAACCTGTAATATTGATACCGCAGCTACCGTCATAGCATCCGATAACTACGTTTTCCTTACCTTTACTGTTGGCAATTATTCTGCCGCTCTTAAGATTTATAGCGTCGTCTACCGAGGTTATACCTCCGCCAAGACACATTGCGTGATCGCCGTTTGCAGCAAGCTCCAGCTTACTGTTTTTATCCATATCAACGGTTATTTTTCCGAAGGGCTCGTTATAAGCCGCACCGATACAGCAACCGTTATTTCTTGAATTATCAATAAGCAGATCGCCGTCACCGATGATTTCCAGCTCTGAACTATCGCTGACATAAATTCCGTCGTAGTAAAGACTGTTCTTGTTTCTGACTTCAATTGTTACCTTGGCGTTTTCGCTGATTATGATACAAGGTCTTATGTCAGTTTTAAGACATACGTTTTCCAGTATGATATGCGTTGTCAGATAAGAGTTTACCTTTATCGAAAGATTGAGCTTATCCGACTGATTTCCCACAAAATGTGCAAAGGTGGTATTTACGTTTATATTGGTGTAATTGTCCTTTTCGAGTGCCACGAGGTCAACAGGCTCGTAGTTGTTGGAGCTGATATCATACGCCTTGGAATGCTTTATAGAAGGCTTGTTTATATTTATCGAGCGTATGATTTCGGAAATGGGACTCGGTATTTCGGGGGCAATCTCGGTATCCGGCTTTGCCGTGAAAAAGCCCTGTATAAAGTCAACGCCACGGCGGATTACGATAGCCAGCTCCTCACGGGTTTCAACGCCCTCGGCAAGCACTTTGATGCCGTTGAGCTTTGCAAAGTCCACAATACCCGATAAGAAGTGTTGTTTTCTTACGTTCTGATTTATATTGGAAATAAGAGTGCGGTCAATCTTGATGATATCGGCAGAAAGCTCTACTAAAGCGGCACTGTTGGAATATCCGCTACCGTAGTCGTCTATGGCGATTGTGCATCCCATAGCGGCAAAGCTACGGCATTGCTCGGCAATTTCCTCTGTGGTAAGGTCGGATTGTTCCGTAAGCTCAATTACCACCTGAGGCATAACGTCGCTATACTGTTCACATAGCTCACGGAAATCCTGCTTGCTTATCATATAGTCGGGTACGGAATTTATAAATATCTTCTTGCCCGAGAATTTCGCCATATTCTGCTTTATTCTTGACAGAACGTTTCTGAAGGTGAGTAGCTCTATTTCGTATAGCTTGCCGTTTTCTCTTGCTATACGAAGCACCTCGAGAGGCGTTGTCTTGTTGGGGCGCATAAGCGCCTCGTAGCCGTAGATTGAGCCGTCAATGGCTGAAACGATAGGCTGGAATTTATAATCGAATTTATTTTCGTCGATAAGTCCTGATAACAGCTTGGAATTTGAATAGCTGTTTCGTTCTGCGATAAATTCTTCTGCGTCGAATTCTCTGTCGGTGTTGCCCTGGGACATTGCCTTGAACAGAGCGAAGTCAGCGTAATTTATCATCATATCAATGGTTACCGCCTGGTCGGGATACCAGCAGTAGCCAATGGTAGCGGAGAAGGAGCCGCTTCTTGTCTGTATCTCGTTGCCGAATTCGTCACAAATGCGGCAGTTACTTACAGAATCAGAAATCTGCTTGAATAAATCGGTTATCTCGCTTTTTGCAAGCTGGCGGAAGAACAGGAAAAATTCCTTATAGCTCTTTACACCCACAAGCACGCAGTTGTTGGCAAATTTCTTTATAGACTCTGAAATAGCCTTAAGGCAAAGGGAGGTCTTATCGTAATTAAGCTCGTAGTCAATCTTTTCTACGCCGTTTATATGTACTACTGCCATACAGCAATGAGCATTGCCTGATATTTCAGAAAGAGCAGTTCTTACCCTTCTGATAAAGCCGTTTCTGTTATAAAGACCTGTCAGCTCGTCAATCTCGTCGTGACTTGCTTTACCCTTCTTTTCCTGAATGCGTCTTGTAACGTCCTGCACAAAGCCTATAAGATAATCATGCTCGTAGATTATCTTCATATTTATATAGGTGGTAGCGCCGTCTGTCGTGCGCTTGTAAATGTTCTTGCTTTCAGAATAGGGGTTTTTGTTAAGCTCGTCGATAAGTGTAAACAAATCGGACTTGGATATAGCGCCCTCTTCTATATGCAGTATATATGCGGCGTTTTTGTCTACGAAGGCATTTTCACTATCGTGAAACAGCTTGAACGCACCAAGTGACGGAAAACTGTCGGTGAACAGCTTCCAATCTTCTGAACATCTGCCTTCTCTGTCGAAAATACTCATACAACCTCCAAAGGTAAGCGGGGCTATGCCCCTTGGATATCTGAAAATGCTGTACTTTGAAATACTTACCACTTATAACATAATATATCTATTTTATTATACCTTTTTTGGAAACAATAGTCAAGGTTTTTAAGCTATAATAAACAAAACCAACAAATAAACTTGTTGGTTTTTATATATATTTACTATAATTTTGAAATATGTTGAGATACGTCCTTTATTTCAAAGGTCAGCTTTAAACTGTTATTTGTCCTGTATTTTGAAAATTTGCTTTTTATTCTTTCCTGTACTACTGAAACGTCTTCAATAGGTGTAGACGGCAACAGTAACAGGTACTGACCGCGGCTGTATCTGGTGTATACGTCACGTTTTCTTAAGGAGTTGCTGATAGAGTCTGACAGCTTCTGCATTGCTTTTGTCTGGGTTTTTCCCTGAAGCTCGCCGCCCTTTTCGTCGGTCAGAGTAATCAGCAGTAATGGAAGCACGCTTTGTACACGACTGTTTTCACGACAATAAAGACGGAATATGTAGCGGAATATCTCGTATTCGCAGAAATATCCGCCGCTGGTCAGCTCGTCCTCCCACAGATCGCCTAAAATAACGTCCAGCTTTTTATGGGACTCGTTATGAGTCTTTACGATAAGCTCAAACATTTCGGTAAGTCTTGGGGAGGGGGCGGTGCCGTACTGCTCGTAAAGGAGCTTTTTCAGATAATTATACTGATTAGCCGCCAGCGAATATTCGTTCAGCGCTATCATCGCTTTTATGAGATGCTCGTGAGTGGATTCGTCATAGGGGTATATTACCATCGCCTTTTCACAAATCATAACGATATCTGCAAATTTACCCATCGGGTAAAGTAGCTTTACGCATTTTTCTACCGCTGAGGTGTAAAGAGTGTGGAAATATACGTCGATGGGCATTACCCAGGTTTCGCCTGCATGGGAGCTTAAATAACTGCCCTTATAAAGCGAAAGAGCCTTTTTGTACATATTTACTCTTCTTGTTCTTGAAAGAAGCTCGTTGCCTGCATCCTTACAGAGCTTTTCAAATCCTCCCGAATCTATATGATAGTCAAGCTCTGTGTTGAAGCTGTAGGTTCCTCGCTCGGAAAGAATGAATTCAGCACCATGGGGCAGATAGCCCTTCAGAAGCTCTCTCGTGCGGTGTACAAGGGTTTTAAGTGCATTTACAGGATTGTCGCTGTTGCTCCATAAAAGCTCAATAAGTTCGTTCTGTGAAACCGTTCTGTCACGGTGGGCAATGAGATACTGGAGCATTTTTGTGGATTTACTGCCTCTTACGTCGTTTTCGCTGAGCTTTTTATCTCCGCAGGAGATGGTAAATTCTCCGAACATTGTAATATTTATGAGTGCCAGAAGTATCCCTCCTGATAAATTTGTTATTTTTTTGTCACATCGACAAAAAATTTTCTGAAAAACCTAGGAAAATACCTGGATTTTGCCTTTTTCTGTAATGAAAATGGTAATTTAAGCCGTTACATTTTTGAACGATATAAAAAAGTTGTATGTAATCACGAAATAGCACGCGTTTTATTTATTATTTGTTGTGCAAAAGATAGAATATGTGTGTAATTGCATGTAAACGGTTAAATGTAACCGAGATGTAACTATGATATGGCATAATATAGTTGTAGATTTGAGATGATTCTACCTTACGATTTTTTACTTTTCTTTCCGTCATGAAAAACAGCGCTTTATTTTTCCGTTAAAGCCGCTGTTTTTCTGTTTTTTACGGCTTTTTTATAAGCTCCCTTGCCGCCTTGCCTGTCATATGCTCTATATCAAGACAAAGCACGCAGACGTTGTTTATAAATTTATTTATTTCTGCTATACAGTCCGAGGGGTGCCCCGGATTATATCTTTCGCCCAGCAGGGAAAGGGCGGAGATAAGCTCATCCTTATCATCAATCACGTGTATTCTGCCGAAGGCAATAACGCTTCTGAAATAGGTGGTATATTCCTGCGGCTTTACATCGTCCTTATCGATAACACAGAAGGAAGCCTTGTCATAGCTTTTTACGGCGTCGATTTTATGACCGCTTTTTGCACTGTGAAAATATATTCTGCCGTTATTATATACGTAGCTTATAGGAACGCAGTAGGGGTAGCCCTCATCTCCCAGAAGGGCAAGAGTTCCCGAGGTTCCGTTTTCAAGTATTTTTTCAGCTTCTTCTTTTGTAAGAAGCTGATTTTTTCTTCTCATTTCTCTGAACATGGATTTCCTCCGATAAGCACCATAGGAATTTTTATTTAAAGAGCTTTGCGCAGTAGGAATCTATAATATCCGATAATTCCTTTGCACTTTTGCCGTCAAGCTGCATACTGCGGAGCTTATCGACCAGCGGACTTAAATAGAGTCCTTCGTCCTTGTGTCCGCCGCTTCTGATACTTTTAAGCATTCTGTCCTCGTATAGCATGGATAAAAGTCCATCAACGGGTGTGCTTCTGTGGGGGACTATCTGATATTCACGAAGGGCGTCGGTGTCGGAGCTACTTGGTTTGCCGAATACGAGATAGTGCAGAGCGTGACATCTGCACAAAGCCATTACCGCCTCTTTAGAGGGGGTGATTCCGTATAGGTTTGAATGATTGAGCAGATAATCCTGAAGCTCTGTGAATTTTTCTTTACTGCCGTACCTCATAGTAACACAGTCGGCGTGGGCGAATACTGCGGAAATAGCCGCAGATACGCCTGCGGATTTCTGATTCAGCGGGCAGATATCAACCGGCCATATGAATTTTTCCTGAAGCGCCTTTACCAGCTTTTCCATAGCATCTCTGCTATCGTTGAAATTGTCTACGTACCGTATCATTGAAACGTTTGTAAGATCAAAGCTTCGTTTGAACATCTTCATAACGGTAAAGGGATTACTGCTTCGCAGATATATTTCAGATATTACAGGTTTTTTTATGCGGCAGGCAAAATGGGTGAGATTTGCAGGAAGTACCACGTATGCGAAATTGAAGGAATTTACGTAGTAAAGATCATCCTCGCAGGTTATACGGAGAATAACCCTTGAAAAATCGTGTCCGGGCGGCAGACGTAAAAAAACGTCGGTGGTTATCTCGGTATATTTTACTCCCATTTCGTAAAGGCTCTGCATATATGCGATAATTTCTACCGCTTTTGTTTCTTCGTCAAGAGTCTGTCTGCTGAGGCTGTTGTCAATTATTACTGTTCTGATATTTATCCCTCCGATTCGGTTACATAATAGTTACTTTATACATTGTAGCATATTTTATGAGCTTTTTCAATTGTTTTCTTTTTATCCACAAAAAATCCCCCGCAGAAAAGGCGATAGCCATAAAGAAGTAACTCCAGAGAAGAATGTAATCTTCTCTGGATTTTGTTCTATATTCAGTTCGACAAAAAATTGGAATTTGGTTATTCAAATACATTGATAATATATCCGTCAATAGTTGTTATGCTACAAGTTTTTCCGCCCCAAGGTTGAACCATGACCTCTGTTATCTTATCCCAACCATGTGAAACGATATAGTCGTGCATTTTATAAATATCACTTACTTGCATAAAAGAAATAGCACGAGGCTTAGGGGTTCCGTAAAACATTTGAAAGCCCGTAAATGGCGTTAAATGTGCAGCTTCGACTTCTGGCACCATATCAAAAACCACTCCATAGCAACCTTTTTCATTACTATCTCGCTCCACAATATTGCTCTATACCAACCTAGCACATCTTCAAACCATTTTGCAGTTTTGTCCATATCCAATGTTAAATAGATAGGTGCATTCTCCTTAACAACATATCCTTTTTCACTGAACTTGCTCATACAAATACCTCCGTCAAATTCAAATTTATCGGTCAGTTAATTATAACACTGCTGACATATTAAGTCAATGACATAAGTAACGCAAAGCCACTTTTGACATCAACATCAAAAGTGGCTTTTAATACTTCTATACGACTATCGCATTAAAACTGCGGGGGATAAGCTATATGCTTTTAAAATCAGCCTAAAACAACCTCAACTGTGTGAACGCCGCCGTCGAATGCAGGAACAACGTTGCCGTCTACTGCATTGCCGTCAACTGTCACAGACTTAACGCCGTGAGAGATGTGGTCGGGGTTCTTTACTGTGATTTCGTAGGTTGCGCCTCTGAATAAACGAGAAGCTGTGAAGCCGTCCCACTCGTGAGGAATGGAGGGATCAATCTTAAGTCCGTTGTATTCAGGCTTGATACCTAAGATGTACTGGGATACAGCTACGAAGTTCCAAGCGGCTGTACCTGTGAGCCAGGAGTTCTTTGCTTCGCCGTGACGAGGAGCATCCTTACCTGCGATCATCTGAGCGTATACGTAAGGCTCTGTGCGGTGGAGGTCAGACATTTCTTCTCTGAATGCGGGAGCAATCTTTGAATAGTATTCAAATGCCTTGTCGCCTCTGCCCACTGCGGCTTCTGCGCAGATTATCCAAGCGTTGTTGTGGCAGAAGATACCTGCATTTTCCTTATATCCACCGGGATATGTGGAGATTTCGCCGTATTCTACCTTATATGTTGTAAATGCGGGGTTGTTAAGTACAAGACCGTGGTCGGAGTTGAGGTATTTGTCAACACTGTCAAGTGTCTGCATATCATAGCCCTTATCCTTACCGATACCAGCCATTACACACCAGCCCTGAGGCTCGATGAAGATCTTACCTTCTTCGCATTCGTGAGAACCAACCTTGTTGCCGTTGTGGTCATATGCTCTTAAGAACCATTCGCCGTCGTAGCCGAATTCTTCTGTAGCCTTTCTCATCTTTTCGATTTCAGCCTGAGCCTTTTCAGCTTCAGCATTGTCGCCCTTCAGTCTGCACATTTCAACATATTCGGGAGCAATTGCACAGAACATACCTGCGATCATTACAGATTCAGCAACCTGGCTGTAGAAAGGAGGCTCTGTGAACATTTCCTTGTTGTTGTAGGTCTGGAAGGATTCGCCGGGCTTGTTGGAGAAGCAGGAGAGGTTCAGACAGTCGTTCCAGTCTGCACGTCCGCTTAAAGGAAGTCCGTGAGGACCAATCTTCTTTACAACGTGGTAGAAGGCTCTCTTCATATGGTCAAGCATTGTAGCCGCAAGCTCCTGCTTGTTCTCGTAAGGTACCATTTCGTCGAGGATGGAAACGTCGCCTGTTTCCTTGATATATGCGGAAACTGCAAGGATCATCCACAGAGGGTCGTCGTTGAAGTTAGAACCGAGCTCGTGGTTACCCATCTTTGTAAGAGGCTGATACTGATGATATGCACCGCCGTCCTCGAGCATTGTAGCCGCAAGATCGATAAGTCTTTCTCTTGCTCTTTCGGGAATCTGGTGAACGAAGCCGAGAAGGTCCTGGTTGGAGTCACGGAAGCCCATACCTCTGCCGATACCACTTTCAAAGTAAGAAGCGGAACGGGACATATTGAAGGTAACCATGCACTGATACTGGTTCCAGATGTTAACCATTCTGTTGAGCTTTTCGTCAGGAGAATCAACGCTGTACTGACCAAGGAGGCTGTTCCAGTGTGCGCAGAGCTCTTCAAAGAGCTTGTCAGCCTTTTCAGCTGTGTCGCACATAGCGAGCATTTCCTTTGCCTTTGTCTTGTTGATTATATTCTTCTTGCTGCCGCGGCTTGTGATGATTGTGCTGTTGTCATCAAGATCAGCGGCAAACTTTTCTTCAAATGCATTTTCAACGTAGCCAAGGCAGAATACGTAATCCTTGCTTTCGCCGGGCTGAAGCTCTACTTCGATGTAGTGAGAAGCAACAGGTGACCAACCGTCAGCAACTGACATATTGGGCTTGCCTGCGAACACTGTCTGAGGAGCGTCGAAGCCGTTATATAAGCCGAGGAAGCTCTCTCTGTCCGTATCAAAACCGTTGATGGGAGCATTTACGCCGTAGAATGCGAAATGATCACGTCTTTCCTTGTATTCTGTCTTGTGGTAGATAACGGAGCCGTCGATTTCAACTTCGCCTGTGTTGAAGTTTCTCTGGAAGTTTGTTGTATCGTCGTTAGCATCCCATAAGCACCATTCGATGAAGCTGAAGAGCTTAAGGCTCTTTGCGGCATCTGTTGTGTTCTTTAAAGTAACCTTCTGGATTTCGCCATTGAAGTTCTGAGGTACGAAGAATGTAACCTTAGCTTCTACGCCCTTTGAGGAGCTGGCAATCTTTGTATAGCCCATACCGTGACGGCATTCGTAGCTGTCAAGGGTGGTCTTCACGGGTGACCAAGCGGGGTTCCAGATGTGACCGCCGTCGTTGATGTAGAAGTAACGTCCGCCCATATCAACGGGAACGTTGTTGTAGCGGTAACGTGTGATTCGTCTGAGTCTTGCATCCTTATAGAAGCAATAACCGCCTGCTGTGTTTGAGATGAGTGAGAAGAAGCCCTGTGTTCCCAGATAGTTGATCCAGGGGTAAGGGGTCTTGGGAGAGGTAATGACATACTCTCTGTTGGTATCGTCAAAATAACCGAATTTCATAGGATCCTCCTGATTTTTTTGGTGTAAGATGAAAAGAAATTACATCGTTACAGACAAATTTCTTAAATTCTATTATATAATATTTATCCGAATTATGCAAGGCTTGTAATCGTTTTTAGTGAAATATTTTTTTGTTTCTTCCTGAATAATGGTTTTTTTGCACAAACAGATTTTATTTTTTAGTGCATTTCTTACAATTTCGGATTTACTTAAATTTTTTTCTTTACATAAACAAGTCGAAATGGTATAATAATTGTATAAGTATAACGATTTTCAGTTTTTAAAACCGAAGAAAAGGAAAGTATAATATGAAATACATAGAATACTGCGAAAAAAAGGAACACGGCACCAAGGAATTTCCCTGCGAGTGCTATCACGTTACGGATGAGCATCCGAGATACGGTATGGTATATCATTGGCATAACGAATGCGAGCTTATTCTTGTCCGTGAGGGTAGCTTCCGTCTTAACGCCGACAGTAAGGAGTGTATACTTCGCAAGGGTGACTGTGCCTTTGTTGTCGGCGGTGCTATACACGGCGGCGAGCCTGACGACTGCGTTTACGATTGCCTTGTTTTTGATGCGGCAACACTTTTGAAATGTTGTCCCGCCTGCGCCAATATGATGCGCCCGATTCTTAACCGTGACAAGCAGGCTGTTCTTGTTTTTGAAAAGGAGAGCAATCTGTCAAAGCAGGCAGGTAATATAATAGACTGTATGCTCCGTAAGGAATACACCTACGAATTTTCCGTACAGAGCGGACTGCTTGCTCTGTTTGGTATGATCCTTGAAATGAAGAGCTGCTTTGTGGAAGAAACCGCTTCTGCCGCAGAGGTCAAGAAAAAGCAGAAATTCAAGAACGTGCTGACTTATATCGAAAATCATTTTCACGAGCAGGTTACTCTTGAGCAGATGGCAGAGGAATGCGGAATGAACAGAAATTATTTCTGCCGTGCATTCAAGGAATATACAGGCAGAACTCCCGTAGAGTATCTTAATTATTATCGCATCCAGATTGCCTGCGAGATGATAGCGGGCACAAAGGAAAAGTTATCGGAGATCTCCAGAAAATGCGGCTTCAACGATTACAGTTATTTTATAAAGGTGTTCAAGCTCCAGAAGGGCGTAACACCGAGAGATTATTGCAGAAGCTGATTATACGTGCATAATATAATAACGACAGGCGGAAGTGCTTAATGCTCCGCCTGTTTTTTTATGTGATATTCTGATTTTTTCTGTTTATAATAAAACGTAAGGGAGGTGTTTTTATGAGCAGAAAAAATGAAAACGAATATAAAAAAGAATCCGAGCTTATGAAAAAAGTTGTGCCTCGCAATGCGGAGGAAAAATCGCAGATGGAGGACGTTATCCTTAATAAATTCTGCAGACCGCAGAGTGACTGCGATTATACGGGACTTGTTCCCGAAGGCTCGGAGGCGGACAGAGAAGAGGCTTATCACAAGCTCTACCCCAAGGCTACGCCGATAATCAACGAAGAGGACAGCACCTACGGAGGAAAGGGTACGCATTCGGGGGTGTAGGTTTTGTATACGCTCTGCGATTTCCTATAAACAGACATCCCGTATGCATAGCGGATATGCATACGGGATTTTTTCATTTTTACTTATCGTTGTTTATGGTCAGTTTTCTTATATACCACCCGTTTAAACCTCATCGGGTGGTGCAAAAATGATCAGATTATTTATAATATAATCAGAACTGAATTCATCGGAGGCAGGTATGAAGGATAAAATATTCAATAACGGCATTATGAGTGTGGTTATACCACAGGGGTGGGATTGCTTTTACGGCATTGATTCGGAAGGGAACAAGAGTGAGAAAAAACTGCACGTTTTCAAAGGTGCCGAAACGGAATTCGATATCTTTTCAAGAGCGGGGCTTACGATCTGCTTTTACGGAAAAGAGGACATCTTTATAACGATAAGGGAGTTTTACGATAACGTTCAGGATATCGAGCCTTTCGAACTGGGTGAACATAGGTGGACCGGATATACCTGCACCAGCTTCGGTTATCACTATACTATGCTGACTTCATTCCGTGACGGGGTGGTTTTTTACGTGATGCTTCTCACTAAAAACGGCGAGTATGAAATTTCGCTGGAGGATACCGACGTAAAAACAATTTTAGAAAGCATAACTCAAGCCGATTGAATTGTTGAAGAGCAGCTCGCAATCAGTAAAAAACCGCCTGCACGTGCTGTGCAGGCGTTTTTTTATGTCTTGACGTTTATACAAGCTGAAAGGCAACTACCCCGATAACGCATATGATACCGCCGATAAGATTCAGCCTTGAACAACGTTCTTTGCGGATAAGTCCTATAAAGAACAGTACGACAAGAATCATCGGCTGGATAAAGGAATAGCTTGCAAGACTGATGGCAATTACCGCATTTTCAAGCAGCATTCCTATTGTGTTGGGAATGCGGGCAAGAACTACCTTTAATGCACCCTCCTTGTTCTTTTTCAGTACCTCTGAGGGTTTTATAAAAATCATCATCAGTACTGCGATAAGCACAAGGGCAGGCAGAAGCTGAACAGTCGGGGCTATATAAGGAGTGAACGCCTTTATTATAAGTCCGTAGCCGTATTTTGCCGCAAGATAAAAAATAAGAGGGATTACAATTTTCTTATAGTCTGTTTTACTCTCCTTGCCGGATTTTGCAATAAATACAAGTCCCGTAACTGTCAGAGCTATGCATAATATCTTTAATATCCGCATATCTGCTCCGTAAAAAACGTCTGTTATATAGGATACGAAAAGCGTTATACCAAGCCAGGCTTTAAGTTCAAAGGCTGATAACTCTTTAAGTACAAGGGCGCTCATCTGAAATTCGGATAGCTTGCATAGTGCGATAAGAAGTATGGCAACAAAGCTCTGCCAGGTAAAGGTGAAATACAGCTTCTGAAAGGGAAGAGTCAGGGCAAGAAATACCGACATTGAAGAGCACATCAGAAAGGTGAATTCGTTGCCTGAAAACTTCGCTTTTGATACTGCGTATTTATCACTGAGCGAGCTTATGGTGTAACAAGCTGTTACACCAAGCATCATAATTATAGCTTCTATTACCATCTTACCCTCCACCGCTCACGGAGTTTATCTATGCTCTCGCCGTGAGCGGCTGTTATTTTTTTGAGCAGCTCTCATTCTCACGAAGCTCGTTTAAGTGCTTTTCAAAAAGCTCTTCAGCCGTGGGGATTTCCGCCCAGTCGTTTGTCCAGGTAGAATGATAAGCCGCATTTGAAATAGAAAGAGACTTAAGACCTTCTCTACCGTCTGCAATCATAGGTGTGCCGTTAAGGATCGACTGTGCAAAGGCTTCGAGTACCTCGGGATGTCCCTCGGGTTCGGGAGCGGTAAATTCCTCGTAGGTGTTTGAGGGAGTTGAAAAGCCTTCCTTTGAAGTAAAGCAGTATTCACGCTCGGGAACGTCTAATTTCCACCAGCAGAGCTTACCGTGTTCTACTACGATTTTACCCTTGTCGCCTGTGATTTCAAGTCTGTTTGTACCGCAGGCGTCACCTGTGGTTGTGATAAAGGTTGCAGTAGCACCGTTTTCATATTCGCCGAAAATAGTTACGTCGTCCTCAACCTTGATATTGTGATATTTTCCGAATTCACAGAAGGCTCTGACACGCTTTGGCATACCGAATATCCATTGCCATAAGTCGAGGTTGTGAGGTGCCTGATTGAGCAGTACACCGCCGCCCTCACCGTTCCAGGTCGCTCTCCAGCTACCTGAATCGTAATACGCCTGGGTGCGATACCAGTTTGTAATTATCCATACCATTCTCTTAAGCTCGCCAAGCTCGCCGCTCTGAACTATTTCACGGGCTTTTGCAAACATAGGATTTGTACGCTGGTTGAACATAATACCAAACTTTACGCCGGCTTTGTCCGCCGCCTCGTTCATTTCTCTTACCTGTCTTGCGTAAACGCCTGCAGGCTTTTCTGTAAGTACGTTGATATTTCTCTTAAAGCATTCCTTTGCAATAGTGGGGTGATCGTAGTGGGGGACTGCGATAAGTACGGCGTCAACAAGACCGCTGTCCAGCATTTCTATATAGTCTGTAAAGCAGGCTACCTCGGGATGCTCCTTTGCCTTTTCCATCTTTTCAGGGATAAGGTCACATACTGCGGTAATTTCTACAGAGGGGCATTTGCCACCGAAAACGTTGTAGAAGTGTCCGCTACCCATATTACCAAGTCCTACGATTCCAAGTCTTATCTTATTCATAATATATACTCTCCTTATATAAGTTCCTTAAGTGCATTTACTGCGGCGTCAAATGCCGCACGGGATGAAGGGTAGCAATAACCCATCTTTGTTTTTTCGTCTGCCTCCAGCTTATCAAAGCCGTCGAATACCGACAGATGAGGTTCTAAGGTCAGCACCTCGCCCTTGTACTGTGAAAGAAGGTAAGGAAGATTTCCTATACCCTTTCCTGCGGGTACTACCGAGCCGTCTGCCATAGCGTCCTTTATATGCATATATTCCACGTATGGAGATAGCATTTCCCACGCCTTTATAGTATCCTGACCGCACTGTATAAAGTTTGCGGGATCGAATACCGCCTTTAGCTGAGGGAATTCTTTGTGTATCTCTGCACAGCGTACAGCCATATCGCCGTAGATACCCTTTTCGTTTTCGTGGCAAAGAATTACGTCGCTGTTCTTTGCGGCTTCAATAAAGCAGGCAAGTCTTCTGAATACTTCTTCTCTGTACTTTTCCTGCTCGCCTGACGGTACGTAGAAGCTGAACATTCTGATATGCTTTGCGCCGAGAATATCGGCAAGCTCAAGTCCCCTGCGGAAGGATTCAAGATGATCTTCAAAGCCATCCCCCATACCCGTTTTGCCGTAGGGTGAGCCGAGGGACCAGACGCCAAGTCCCGCATCGTCAAGCTGTTTTCTGACCTCTCTTGCCTTTTCTGGAGTGATCTCGGAAATGTTCTGTCCGTCAACCCCTCTTATTTCAAGAAAGCTGACGCCGTTTTCGGTCATTGCCTTTATCTGATGTGATATTCTGCCATCTGCTTCATCAGCAAATGCCGCAAGTTTAAAGCTCATTATGAGTACCTCCGTTTTATTTGTTGACTCTATTGTATCACGGATTTTTTGTAATTTCCATTGTCAATTGAAGATAAAATATTGCAAATTAGTGCATTATATGTTACAATACAGAAAAGAGGTGATAGTATGCTGAAGGAATACAGCTTTGAAGATATCTATATACGTCACGCCAGGGATGACGAGCCTGACGCAAAGAGCTTTACTATGCACATACACGATAAATGCGAAATATACTTTTTTGTATCCGGTGACGTGGAGTATCTTGTAGAAGGCTCAAAATATCCGCTTTGTGAAGGCAGTCTTATGATAATCCGACCTGCCGAAGCTCATACTCCGAAAATAAACGGAAAAAGTACCTATGAACGATATGCGGTAAATTTCCCGCTGGAGCTTGTGAAGAATATCGATCCCGAGCTTCGTCTTCTTACTCCCTTTACCGCAAGAGCGCTCGGTAAGGACAATATGTTTTCCTCTTCGGAATTTGACGTAAAGCTCGTGAATAAACTGTTTTCGGAAATGTGTAGTGACAACGACGACTATACCAGAAGGCTTACTATAAATACCCATCTTATAACTCTGCTTGATATTATAAATCGTGCCTGGAACGACAAGAAAAAGTCAAAAGGGAAAAAGAAGAGCTTATCGGAGCGTATCGTTATTTACGTCAATGAGCATCTCACGGAGGAAATTTCCGTGCCTTTACTTGCACAGCAGTTCTATTTAAGCACCTCCCAGTTAGGACGTATTTTCAGGCAGGCAACGGGTGCGGCACCCTGGGAATATATAACAAAAAAACGCCTTACTATAGCAAGGGAAATGCTTAAAAACGGCACGTCTGCCCAGGAAACGGCAGAAAACTGCGGCTTTAAGGATTATTCGGTATTTTACAGAGCTTACGTAAAGCACTTTGGCAAGGCGCCAAAGCATAATCAGGGTAACCGGTAAGGTGATTTTATTCAATTGACATTCACTATATATGTTGGTATAATATAACAGTAACTATCGAAATCAAGACCGATGCACAATATTCCGAGAAACAGCGGAAGCATCGGTATGTTACCATAAAATTATTCTGAAAAGGAGAGTATAATGGGACAGCTGATAAACGTGAGCCTTATAATTTTAGGCACGATAGCAATAATGACAGGCGTTTCCTTTTTCATAAGGGAGAAAAAGGCGGGTATAATCCGTAATTATTTTCTCGTATCGGGATTCTGTTCGTCAATGTGGTGTTATAGCTTCGGGCTGATGGGAATGTTCACCGATGAAACGCTGCTGTTCCTGACAAGAGGCGCAGGAATCGTGGCAATCGACGGCTATCTGCTTTGTCTGATGGTGTTTGTTGCAAAGCTGATACATTTCAACAAAATTGCTACAAGGTGCTTTACGGTAATTTATTCTATACTTGCCGTGGGAGATATCCTTCTCTTTTCACCCAACGATTACGTGCATTTTACGGTACTCGACGGTAGAACGACCTTTACAAACGATCCCTGGTTTGGAAGTACCTATCACTTTACCTTTTTAGCTATTGCGGTGCTTATGTTGTTCGTTGTCGGTTTTACCTGGCTTTTCAGCCGAAAAACTACCCAGAACAGAAAAATAATACTTGTAATAATCTGTGCACATGTTTTTCTGATGGTATCAACTACTCCCGATACCTTCTTCCCGACGCTGGGTATTCCTTATTTCCCGTCAACCTGCTACGGCGTAATGGTGTCGTATCTTATCACCTGGTATAACTGCGTACATAACAATGCTCTTAACATCACTCTGCAGAATGTCAGCGACTACATCTATCAGGGCACGAACGTAAATATCCTTGTTTTTGATATGACGAAAAAATTCTATATGGGTAATGACTCGGCAAATCAGTTCTTTGCAATAGAAGAAGGTGCTGATATCGGACTCTCCGATCTGTTTGATATATCAGAGGAGGACTCCGATAAATTCCTTGACGAAGTCATTGCAGGCAAGAAAAACGAAATAAAGCTCCGCTCTGTAAACGGTGACAGAAGCTGTGCGCTTCAGTTTACAGTCGGCAAGAATAAAAAGAATCACGCCTACTGTATAATCGCCTTCGTATACGACCTTACAAGGGAAGAAGAAATGCTTCAGAATCTCAAGAAGGCAAACGAAGCGAAGAGCGACTTCCTCTCCAATATGTCCCACGAGATCAGAACTCCTATCAACGCCATTATCGGTATGAATGAGATGATACTGCGTGAGTCTGAAAACGAAAACGTAATAGATTATGCAAGCACTATCCGTTCCTCCTCCCAGTCGCTTTTATCTATTATCAACGACGTACTGGATATCTCGAAAATCGAGTCGGGAAAAATGGAGATCGTCGAGTCGAATTACGAGCTGTCTTCGCTGATAGTGGACTGCTATAATATGATAAATGAAAGAGTCAGGGTAAAGGGACTTGCTTTTCATATTCTCTGTGATGAACGTCTTCCGTCCTCGCTTTACGGAGATATCTCCCATATCCGTCAGGTAATTCTCAACCTGCTTACCAATGCGGTAAAGTATACCGAAAAGGGTACCGTTGAATTTATCATAAACGGAGAAGCAAGCGGAGAAGAGCTGATGCTTAAGGTTACCGTAAAGGATTCGGGCATAGGTATCGCTAAAGAAAATCTCGGTAAGCTGTTCGGTAAATTCGAGAGATTCGATCTGCAGAAAAACCGCAATATAGAGGGTACGGGACTGGGACTCAATATAGTAAACAGCTTCGTAGGTCTTATGAACGGCACTATATCCGTAGAAAGCGAATACGGAAAGGGCTCCTCCTTTACAGTATCCATACCGCAGAAAATAATAAACGATACGCCTATAGGAAAGATAGATTTTGATTCTGCGGCAGAAAGCGTGGCTTCCTACAAGCACGAATGCGATTATATTGCCCCTGACGCTGAAATACTTGTAGTTGATGACGTATCTGTAAACCTGAACGTATTTGTGAGTCTTATAAAGGATTTCAGAATGCAGATAGATACCGCCTCAAGCGGCAAACAGGCTCTGGAGCTGACTGCGAAAAAGAAGTACGATATCATCTTTATGGATCATATGATGCCGGAAATGGACGGTATCGAAACCCTCGGTCATATAAAGGCTGATACGGAAAATCCCAATAATACGACGACGGTAATTATACTTACCGCCAATGCTCTTATCGGTATGAAGGAGATGTATCTTGAAAAGGGCTTTACCGATTATCTGTCAAAGCCTATCATACCTGATAAGCTGGAAAAACTGATAGTTCAGTATCTGCCTGAGGATATGCTGCTTCCTGCTTTGGAAAAGGGTGACGCTGTGACGGAGGAGAAGGCTTCCGATACGTCACCGATAGAAAGAATAAAAAAGCTGCTGCCGGGTACTAATACCGATATGGCGGTAAAATACTGTTGTCAGAGCGAGGAGGTATATCTCGAATTCCTTCAGGAATTCTTATCAGGCGATAAGTATGACCTTATAGAAAATACCTATCAGGATAAGAATATGAAGAGATACGAGATCGAGGTGCATTCCTTGAAAGGCTCTGCAAAAATGCTGGGCTTTGACGATCTGTCAAAGCTGGCAGAAACTCTGCAGTTTGCCGCAAGAGATAATAACGTCGGGGTTATCGATAGCACTCACCCCGAGATGATGAAGCTCTATAAGAATACACTTGACGCTTTAAGGCTGATGTTTGAATAATTGTAAAGTGAAGATTTTAAAAAGGCGTTCCCTGAACGCCTTTTTCTTGTCAAAAAATTTGTCGCTCCGCTCGGGTGTGGTGTCACCCTAACCCCCTAACCCCCTTCCCCTCAAGGGGAAGGGGGAAAATGGGGGGCTCGCCGCCCCTGTGCCCTGCTTGGGGCTACGCCCCAAACCCCGTGTAATACGGAGATTGCGAGCCTTTTATTGTTTTGAATTGCCACAAGATTTTATAAAGGAAATGTAGGGGGCGGCGAGCAGAATTGCGGCGCCCTTCAGGGCATGTCCCCGACGCCCCGTTTTTATACATAAAACAAATCCATTAATTCCCCGTCAAATTTCAATTTGCCGCCGAAGGCGGAATTTTAAATCTATCCACCGAAGGTGGATTCCACAACATTTGCCGAAGGCAAATATTTCATCCGCTAAAGGCGGATTTCATCAAAACCGGAGGTTTTGATTTCACCGTGCCATAGGCACGATTTCATTTTGAAATTTGTCCCCGACAAATTTCAATATATTACTCTCCCCTTTATCAAGGTTGCAATTAAATATAAATTATGCTATAATATACTAAACATAAATTGAAAAGGATGAAATAATATGCAGTTCAGACAGCTTGATATCTACACCAACAGCGAAGCGGTACAGGTACTTACAATGCTTGTGTCCGAGCTTGGCTTTAACGGTTTTATAATTCACGATGCGGCAGATTTTGAGGAATTCCTCGAAAATAAGGAATATAACTGGGATTACGTTGACGACAGTCTTATGGGACTTAAGAACGTAAAGACTCACATCACCTGCTACGTTCAGGATAACGAGCAGGGAGCAGAAATGCTCTCCGCCTTAAACGGTATGCTTACAGAGCTTAAGGAAAAGGATACTGAAAACTTCTACGGCTCCCTTGACGTGGAAATAGACTGCGTAAGGGAAGAGGACTGGGCGAATAACTGGAAGCAGTATTACAAGCCCTTTACCGTAGGAGATAAGCTCCTTGTAAAGCCCAGCTGGGAAGAGATCGAAAATAACGACGGCAGAAAAATACTTGAGATAGATCCCGCCTCCTCCTTCGGCACAGGTCAGCACCATACCACAAGACTTGTTATGGAGCTTATCGAAAAGGAGCTTAATAACGGCGACAGACTGCTTGACCTCGGTACAGGCTCGGGTATATTATCAATAGCCGCACTTCTGCTTGGAGCAAAGGAAGTCACAATGGTTGACATCTTTGAAAATTCCGTTAATACTGCGGTGGAGAATACCGAAAAGAACGGCTTCGGAAAAGATAGAGTATCTGCTTATATAGGCGATATTTCCAGTGATGAAGCACTCCGTGAAAAGATAGGCACAGGCTATGATATGATAACCGCAAATATAGTAGCGGACGTAATCATCTCTATGTCACCCTTCTTCACAGGCTTTTTAAAGCAGGGCGGAAAGCTCATCATTTCAGGCATTATCACAGAAAGACTTCCCGAGGTCTACGAGGCACTCAAGGAAAACAATATCCGTATAGACAAAACCAACGAAAAGGAAGGCTGGAACGCCATCCTCTGCACCTGCGGACTTTAATACAATCACCAATATCACCCCTTCGCCATATAATAAGGAAAAACGAAAGGGTGATATTATGAATTATATCTGCATATTTGCACTTATCTTTCTTGGCATAACCGGTACGATAAGCTGCATTATGGCGCTGGGCGAGGCGTTTACCTATAACGATACAAAGCCGCCGCCGAGTGTTATCCGTTGTTGCGACGTATCCCGTCTTGAATATAAGGTAAGGGTACTGCTAAAGGCTACAAAGGGTGACGTAATTATACTTATCCCCGATAAATACGATAAGCACAGCGAATATTATACTATAGCAGAAAAGCTCTCCCGTGAAAACGGAAGAGTGAAGCTAAAGCAAAGGAAAAAATATAAATCAAAATAAAGGAGCTGTCAGGTTGGAAAGAGAAAAGTTAGACATCTCCACCGAGCTGAAGGGCTCTGTAGAGGACGTAATATATAAGAATGCCGAAAACGGCTACATTATACTGAATCTTAGCTGTGACGAAGGGCTTGTCACCGTTGTCGGCACGCTGGGTGACATCAGCGAGGGCGAAAGACTGGAGCTTAAGGGCGGCTGGATAACCAGTCCCAAGTACGGCAGACAGTTCAAGGCGGCAATATGTGAAAGAGGAATGCCCCGGACAGAAGCAGAGATAACCGCCTATTTAGGCTCGGGCATCATCAAGGGACTCGGTCCTGCCATTGCAAAAAGAATAGTAAAGGAATTCGGCACAGAGGCGCTGGATATCCTTGATAACGACTATATGCGACTTACCGCAGTAAAGGGCATTACCACCGATAAGGCTCTTTATATGGCAAACGAATATAAAAAGATAACAGGTGTAAACGAGGTTATAAAGTTCCTTGGTGAATACAACTTAAGCCCATCCTACGCCGTAGGGATATGGTCAAGATACGAGCATGACAGCGTAAAGAGAATAAAGCAGAATCCTTACATATTATGCAGTCAGGGTATAGAGGTAGATTTTACCCAGGCTGACAGGATAGCGGCAGATTTAGGCTTTGACGCGGAAAATTCCGACAGAGTATGCGCAGGCATAATCTACGTGCTTCGTGAAAACAGCTATGCGGGACACACCTGCCTGCCTAAAGAGAAATTAAGAGAATCAGTATGCAGTAATCTTGGCGTAGAGCCAAAAAAATTCAACCATTGCTTAAAGGAATCCCTTGATAGCGAATGGGTGGTATCCGTTACAATAGCGGGCAAGGATTTTATTTATCTGCCCGAATATTATGAGGCGGAAACCTACGTTTCTTCAAAGCTCGCTCTTATGCTTAAAACCTCGGCAAGATATGAAAAGGACTATTCCAAGGAAATCCAGACGATAGAATTTACCGAAAACATTCAGTACGAACAGTTACAGCGTACCGCTATAAACGCCAGCCTTACGGGTAGTGTATTTATCCTGACGGGCGGTCCGGGTACCGGTAAGACCACCACTCTTAATGCGATAATCCGCATACTTAAGGGTATGGGAAAAAGAATTCTGCTCTGCGCTCCCACAGGCAGAGCGGCAAAAAGAATGTCCGACCTTACGGGAGAGCCTGCAAAGACGATACACAGATTACTTGAAGTGGACTTTACCGCCTCGGGGGAACTTAAATTCAAGCGCAACGAAAAGAATCCGCTCCCTGCAGACGTGGTTATTGCCGACGAAATGTCAATGGTCGACGCCCTTCTTATGAGCGCACTTATGAAGGCAATAAGAAACGACGCCCGTTTTATAATGGTGGGTGACTCGAATCAGCTTCCCTCCGTTGGCGCAGGTAATATTTTAAGGGATCTTATAAATTCCCACCATATTCCGACGGTAGAACTGACGGAAATATTCAGACAAGCGGCGGAAAGCCTTATCGTTACCAACGCCCATAAGATAGTAAAGGGCGATTTCCCCGAGCTTGACAACAGACAGAAGGACTTCTTCTTTATGCCGAAAGCACTTGAAGAGGAAATACCTCCCCTTGTGGTACAATTATCAAAGGAACGACTTCCGAAAAGCTACGGCTATTCTCCCATAGACGATATACAGGTGCTATGCCCCACCAAGATGGGAGCGGCAGGAACGAGGGAATTAAATAAGGTGCTTCAGCAAGCGTTGAATCCCCCTGCGGCAAATAAGCCTGAATTCAAATACTTTGACGTGGTATTCCGTATCAATGATAAGGTAATGCAGATAAAGAACGATTACGACGTAAAGTGGATAAAGCTCGGAGAAAAAGGCTCGGGGATCTTCAACGGAGATATAGGTATTATAAGAGATGTAGACAGATTTTCAGGAAATATCACTATTGATTTTGAAGGCAGAATCGCAATCTACACCACCGAAATGCTGAAAAGACTGGAGCACGCCTACGCCGTAACGATACATAAGAGTCAGGGTAGCGAATATGACGCCGTAATAATCCCGATAACCGGCTTTACAAAAAATCTTCTGTACAGAAATCTCCTTTATACCGGCGTTACAAGAGCCAAAAAAACGCTTATAATAATAGGCACGAAGGAGCTTGTAAAAATAATGGTGGACAACGACCGGAAAATGCTCCGCTATTCGCTTCTGCGTCATATGCTGGAAATTGAAATGACGAGAAAGGAAACGGAAGAGGAAGATGAGGAATAGGATGGAAGCCCTGCGACTATGAGTCGTGGGGCTGATTTCAATTTTGTACAAAATTGACATTTAATTGTTGTGCAGGATGTGAATTGACGGGGTGTGGGGATGGGTGTATAATTAAAAATGTAAAAATATGATGGAGGTAAGTCATGAAGAAATTTTTATACAAAAAAGTTTTATCCGTCTTTACGGCTATGGCAATGGCTCTCTCGCTTATGACGGGCATACCGTTCAGCGAGCTTGGTTTAGGTATTATCGTAAGTGCGGCAGATGCGGAAACTTTAGGAGCGTTCGAGGTAACGGGCGGTGTTCTCTATACTGATTACGCCTACGCAGGCGACGTGCTGACAATCTATACCTCTACGGCACTCACTATCAAAAACACAAACCCCTCAACACCTACAACCGACAGAATTGAGGTTGCATTAGGCGTTTCCGCAAACATCACCCTCGCAGGGGTAAATATTGATGTTTCCTCGCAAAGTGATACAGCGGCATTCAAGATAGCCGACAACAGTGCTGGAAATGTAACAATCACCCTTGCAGACGGTACGACAAATACGCTGGAAAGCGGAGGTAACTGTGCAGGCTTACAGAAGAACGGCGAATATTCCGAAACCCTCGGTAAGCTCACCATCACAGG